>JAABSL010000307.1 GCA_011390415.1 Desulfobacteraceae bacterium | reverse complement strand
GGCCGGCCGGTAATATTGTGATTCTTCGGGATATCAGCGCTCAGAAAAAAGCGAAAAAAGAACTGCAAATGTATCATGACCACCTGGAAGAACTGGTGGCCGCGCGCACCGTTGAGCTGGAAAAGGCCAATCTGGCCCTCGGGCAGCAGATCGAAGAGCGAAAGCGCGCTGATGTATCACTTCGTCAGCATCAAAAGGAATTGCGGGCCCAGTCACACCATCTCGAGGAAGTCAATACCGCCCTTCGGGTTCTGCTCAAGCAGCGGGAAGAAGACAAGCGTCAATTGAGTGAGGTGGTGCAGCGGAATGTCGAAGAACTGGTCAGTCCGTATCTGGAAAAGGTATTGAGCGGCAGGCTCGATACGCGGCAGCGCACCCTGCTTCAGATCCTGGAGACGAATCTTAAAGATATCATCTCGCCCTTTATCAGCCAGCTCACCGGCCGGATGGGAAACCTTACGCCCATGGAAATCCGGGTAGCAGATTTGATCAAGGCGGGAAAGGCCAATAAGGAAATTGCCGAACTGCTTTTGATCTCTTACAATACGGTTCTGTTTCACCGGCACAATATCCGAAGCAAATTACATATAAAAAACAAGAAGATAAATTTGCGGGCGCATTTGCTGTCTTTTTCAAAATAGTGGGTTTGACCTGCTATTTTACCACTATTGCATCCCCTTGACTTTTAAAACTTTTTTGGTATGGTTTAGTTACATTAAGCGAAAAGATTCTTCCAATAATTCAAATTTTTGGAATATCTATGCCCACTCTAAATGTTTCCGACGTTACCCTCACTTTTGGCGGCCTGCACGCCCTCTCTTCCGTAAATATGGAGGTCAAGCCGGGGCTGATCACATCCATTATCGGTCCCAACGGTGCCGGCAAAACAAGCCTTCTGAACTGTATTTCCGGTTTCTACCACCCCACTCGCGGAGAAATTCAATACGGCGATAATCGCCTCACCCATGCATCGCCTCATCAGATTTCCAATATGGGTATTGCCCGGGCCTTTCAGAACCTGGAATTGTTCCGGGGGCTGTCCGTTCTCGATAATCTCATGCTGGCGCGCCATCAGAAACTGAACTACAACCTGATTCAAGCCGCCGTATTCTTTGGAAAAGCCTCCCGGATGGAAGCGGAAAACCGCGCCTATGTGGAAGACGTGATTGATTTTATGGAGCTTGAACCCTACCGGAAAAGTATGGTGGGCAATCTCAGTTACGGGATTCAGAAACGGGTGGAGGTGGCCCGTGCACTGACCCTGGCACCGAAATTGATTCTGCTCGACGAGCCCATGGCAGGGATGAACATTGAAGAGAAAGAAGACATTGTCCGGTTTATTCTTGATATTAAAAATGAATGGGAAATCACGTCCGTTTTGGTGGAACATGATCTGGGGGTGGTGATGGATATCTCGGACGAGATTTATGTCCTGGATTTCGGAGAAGTGATCGGATCCGGCCGGCCGGACGAAGTCGCTTCCAATAAGAAGGTGATCGAAGCCTATATCGGAGAAGAGTAAATTGGCCATGGAAAATAAAGATCATTTGCTTCAGTTTACCATTCCGCAGCTGCTGCGCTGGCGCGTTGAGACAAGCGGAGACCGGATTGCGCTGCGGGAAAAGGACTTCGGGCGCTGGATCAGTTATACATGGGACCAGTATTACGAATTTACCCGAAAAGCCGGCCTGGGCCTCAGGCAGCTCGGGTTCGGCAAGGAAGACAAAATTGCCATCATCAGTGACAATATTCCCGAGCTGCTCTACGTGGCCATTGGCGCCCAGGCCCTGGGGGGTATTTCAGCAGGCATCTATCAGACCAGTCTGCCGGATGAAATCGGTCAGATTCTGGATTATCTCGATATCAGCATTGTTTTCTGCAATGACCAGGAGCAGGTCGATAAAGTGGTCGAAGTCCGGGACCGCATTCCGAAAGTCAAGAAGGTCATTTATGAAGACAGCCGGGGGATGCGGAGCTACCAGGCCGACGACTGGTTCATGAAGGTGGAGGCCCTTTATGCCCTGGGTGCCGAGCTTAACGCCAAATCTCCGGATTTGTTTGATTCTCTGGTAAGTGAAGGAAAGCCCGACGACATCTGTCATTTCTGCCTGACCTCCGGCACGACCGGATTGCCCAAAGGCGCCATGCTGACCCATCGCAATTATATCAATATGGGGCTTCAGCTCACCGAAGTCGACCCCCTGGATCCCACCGATGAGTATCTATCCTTTCTGCCCTTCGCCTGGATCGGCGAACAGATGAATTCTTTTGGTGTGGCTATGGCCACGGGAATCGCCATCAATTTTCCGGAGTCGGTGGAAACGGCCATGTCGGATCTGAAAGAAATCGGACCGCATTTCATGTTCGGTGCCCCGAGAATTTATGAAACCATCCGCTCGCAGATCTGGTTAAAGATTGATGAATCTTACTATTTGAATAAAGTGCTTTATAACTATTTTATGAAAGTCGGTGAGAAAGCCGCCACGTATCGGATGACCGGCAAATCACTGCCCGGGATGCTGCGGATTCAGGCGTGGATCGGCAAGCAGATGATGTTCCGTCCGCTGGTCAACCAGATCGGTTTTCTCCGGCTCCGGCGGGCATATACCGGCGGGGCGGCATTGGGTCCCGAGCTGTTCACGTTTTATCAGGCCCTGGGCGTCAACCTGAAGCAGATTTATGGCCAGACCGAAATCGTTGGCATTGCCTATATGCATCGCGACGGAGATGTGCGGCCCGACACCGTGGGAAAACCGCTTCCCAGAACCGAATGCCGGATTTCCAAAGATGGAGAGATTCTTTCCAAATCCGATTCCGTAACTCCCGGTTATTACAAGCAGCCGGAAAAAACCGCCGAACTCATCGAAGACGGCTGGCTCCATTCCGGTGATGCCGGTTATATCGACGAAAACGGACATCTGGTGGTCATCGACCGCGTTTCCGATGTCATGCACAACAACAAAGGCGAAATGTTCAGTCCCATGTTTATTGAAAACCGTCTTAAATTCAGCCCCTATATCAAAGAGGCGGTGGTTTTCGGTGATCAGAAAGATTTCGTGGCCACATTGATCAATGTGGATCCCATTGTGGTGGGAAAATGGGCGGAAGATCGCGGGATTTCATTTTCAACGTTCATGGACTTGTCCGCCAGGCCTGAAGTCGCTGACTTGATCCGGGTTGAAGTGGAAAAGATCAACCGCAATGCTGAAAAGGAGCATTTCAAAATTCACCGGTTCGCCATTTTATACAAACTGCTGGATGTGGATGACGGCGAATTGACGAAAACCGGAAAAATCCGTCGTAAATTTGTCCGGGAAAAATACAAAGATCTCTATGAGGCCCTTTATGATGCGTCAGTGACGGAAAAAGAAGTAGAAGCCTTTTATCAGTATCAGGATGGACAGACAACCACCGTGAAAACCAAACTCCTTTTTTATACGATGGAAGAAAACTGATGAGCTATTTTTTTCAACTCGTAGTTAGCGGCATTGTGGTGGGCTCCATTTATGCCCTGTCCGCAATCGGTTTTGTGCTGATTTACAAGTCGAGCCGGGTGCTGAATCTGGCCCACGGTCAGATTATTGCCACCGGCGCGTTTATTACGTATGCGCTGACGGTTATGGCCCATATACCGATCTATATTTCATTTGTGCTGAGCATGATTTTTACCTTTTTTCTGGCCATGAGCGTGGAACGGATCTTTCTGCGGCGCCTGATCGGAGAACCGATTATATCCGTGATTATGGTGACCATCGGCCTGATGTCCATCATCGACGGTCTCATCTACCTCACCCCGTTTGGCTCCGAGAATTTTTCCTTTCCCCCGTTTCTTCCCGAGCAGCCCATTATCTATGCCGGGGTTTCTATTTCCTATACCCAGCTGGTGGGGGTGATCATCACGTTTATTCTCATCGGGGTGTTTTCATGGTTTTTTAAAAAATCCACCGTGGGCATTTCCATGCGGGCGGTATCCGACGACCAGCTGGCCTCCATGTCCATCGGTGTTTCCGTGCCCCGGGTGTTCGGCCTGGCATGGGCCACCGCCGGCTTGAGCGCTGCCGCGGCCGGCAGCGTTATCGGCAACATTACGGGATTGAATTTTGGTACACTCCACGCCTTTGGCATCATTGTGTTTCCGGTCGTCATTCTCGGGGGACTGGATTCACTGCTGGGCGCGGTGGTGGCGGGAATTATTATGGGGCTTATCCAGCAGTTTGCCAGCGGATATCTGGACGGGAACTGGGGGTTGTACGGCACCGCCAATGTGCTGCCGTATATTCTGCTGCTGGTCCTGCTTCTTTTCAAGCCCCATGGCTTGTTCGGCACACACGAAATCGAGCGGGTGTAAACTATGTCAGCAAACAGATGGTTGGCTACCGGTAATTATTTTACCACCTATCAGGAAGAGCAGCGGATTTTTTTCACGGCCATTGACCGGCTTTTATTCGCATTTTTTCTGGCCGCGCTTTTTCTCTGGCCCTTTTTTGTGGAACTGGACAGCAAGTACATGCTGGTCATCGACAACATCCTGGTGGCGGTAATTGCCGTTCTGGGATTGAATATGGTTACCGGGTTTGCCGGCCTGATTTCTGTGGGGCATGCCGCATTCGTGGGGGTAGGCGCGTATACGGTGGCCTGTTGTGCCCGTATTATCGGCGATCAGCACGTATTGATCACCCATGCCTGGCCCCTGATGATTCTGGTTTCGGGGTTCATGGGCGCGATTTTCGGCCTGGTCGTCGGACTGCCGGCGCTGAGGCTTAAGCATTTGTACCTGGTAATGGCCACCCTTTCTTTTCAGATGATCTTTGAGTGGACCATCGGGTTTATGGATTTTTTCAATCAGGGCCAGACCATCTATGTGGGTCGGGTTGTCTGGTTTACGGGAGAGGTGGGCCGGAATGAGCATTATCTGTTCTGGTATTACGCACTTTTGACGGTGGTTGTAATTTGCGGATTTGCCGTTCGGAATCTGCTGCGTACCCGCTATGGCCGGTGTCTGGTTGCGGTGCGGGACAATGATCGCGCAGCCGATGCCATGGGAATGCATCCGGGCTTTACAAAGGTCTATGCGTTCGGACTGGCCGGATTTCTTGCCGGTATCGCCGGGTCCATGCATGCCTATCTCTACCGGGGCGTGGGCATGGAATCCTTTACGCTTCACGAATCCATCCAATATCTCGCCATGACCATCGTTGGCGGGCTTGGAGCATTGACCGGGTCGTTTTTCGGGCCGGCCGCCATCAAAATACTTGATCTTCAGGTGGAAAGTTTAGCCGAATGGGCACTTAACTATCTTCCGTCTACTATGAATCTGGCCACGGCATTGCGGCCCTTAAGCTTCGGTTTGGTTATTGTTCTTTTTCTCATGTTCGAACCGCGCGGTATCGCCAACTGGTGGCGAATCCTGCGTTCGTATGTAAAATTGTGGCCGTTTCGTTATTGATTTCGGCCGCCGGTTTTCAATAATCCGTTGAAAGCCGGTTCAAACAAACCAAAACAAGGAGGGGCAAATGAAAACGAACAAAATCAGCATCTGGTTGATTGTATCGCTGGTCGCCTTTATGCTGGCGATACCGGCGTCTTCCGGTGCCAAGGTCTACAAACTGGGACTTTCTCTGGCCATCACCGGACCCACGTCCGATGCCGGCAACCCGTATGCAAAAGGCGTTGAGGACTATTTTCGATACGTAAACGACAACAAGCTTCTGGGACAAGATACCATTGACTGTACGATCCGGGATGACAAGTATGAAACATCCATTACCAAACGCAATTTTGAAGAGTATCTGGATATGGGCATTGTGTTTTACCTTAATTATTCCACCGGGAGTACATTAGGACTGAAGCGCGATTTCGAAGAAGTTAAAATGCCCACCATTCCCGCCTCTTTTCACGCCGGCAATCTGGAAGATTCCAATTATATTTTTCTGCCGATCGCGTCCTACTCGGCCCAGGCCATCGGTCTGGCTGAATATGTCGTCAATAATCACGAAGGGAAAAAACCGAAAGTGGCCCTGTTTGTGCATCCGTCGGCATTCGGCAGGGGACCGGTGGACGATGTCAAGAAATCCGTTGCCGCGGGCCTGAATATGGAAATCGTGGAGGTGGTGGAACACGGGCAGGATCTGGACAATACGGCCATGCTCCAGCGGTTCAAAAGCAAGGGCGTTCAGTATGTCATCAGCCAGACGGTTCAGTCACCGGTGGCTGTGATGCTCAATGACGCCAGTCGTCTCGGTCTCGTGGCCAAAACATTCGGCGAAAAAGGCAAATTCACGTTTCTTGGCTGCCATTACACCGGCGGCAATGACCTGATCGCCCTGGCCGGCGACGCGGCGGAAAATTTCTACTGGACAACTTCCTACATTATTACATCCGAACCGGGCGTGGGCCGGGATGCGCAGCTTGCCCTGGCCAAAAGATACGGACGTGACGACAAAGCGGCCAATTCCCACAACTATGCCAACGGCGTGATGGTGGCGCAGGTGGCTGCTGAAACGATCAAGCGGGCCAAGGCCCGGGGTGTTGAAATTACAAAGGAATCGCTTTACGAGGAACTCCTGGCCATGAACGGAATCAATGCGTTTTATCCGGTGACCACTGTGGGCCCGGTGACTTTCTCCAAAGACGATCAACAGGGCGTTGATACCTTGCAATTGTATGTGGTGGAAGACGGGAATTTCAAATCCGAAGGTACGCCGTTTATTCCGGAATATACCGGCAAAATTAAATAATCCGGATAACCGGCGCCGTATGTCGAAATGTTTAATCCGAAGCAGCCCCTCCGCCCCGCTGCCCGTATCTGCGGACAGCGGGGAAGGGCTGACCGGGTAGCGATTATCCGGGATTTATGTAACTGTCATTACGGATAGAAAAGCGCCTAATGGAAACAAATAAAACGCAGCAGCTGCTGGAAGTCAACAACATCGAAGTTGTTTATAACGATATTGTACAGGTCCTGAGAGGGGTCAGCCTGAACGTCCCCGACGGGAGCATTGTTGCCCTTCTCGGCACCAACGGGGCTGGCAAGACGACCACCCTGCGGGCTATCAGCGGGCTGCTCAAGCCGGAGAACGGGTTTATCCGGGACGGGTTCATTAAATTCAGGGGTGATGACATTACCAATGTCCTGGGTACGCAGGTGGTGAAACTGGGTGCGGTGATGGTTCCGGAAGGCCGCCGTATTTTTAAACATCTGACGGTGGATGAAAATATCCGGGTCGGTTCCATTATCCGTAAAGACGGTTCTCAGCAAATTCGCAAAGATCATGCCCTGATGTATGAACATTTCCCGCGATTGTCCCATATCACCCATCGGCTGGCAGGCTACTGCTCCGGCGGAGAACAGCAGATGATCGCCATTGCACGGGCATTGATGGCGGCTCCCAAGATGCTCATGCTCGATGAACCGTCCCTGGGACTGGCGCCGCTGCTGGTAAAAGAAATTTTTCAGAATATCGAGCACATCAACAAGGAAATGAACACCACTATTCTGGTAGTGGAGCAGAATGCGAAGATCGCTCTGGAAATATCGCAATATGCCTATATTATGGAGTCCGGCAAAATCGTGCTGGAAGGGCCTTCCGAAGAGCTGAAAACCAATCCGGACGTCAAGGAATTTTATATGGGCGTCACCCAGGGCGGCGGCCGCAAGTCATTTAAGGAGATCAAATCGTATAAACGGCGGAAGCGCTGGATGTAAGGGTTGAACAGCCTGTTAAAAACAACATAGACAGAAGGGGGCCGAACACGCCCGGAGAAGGAAAAATAATGAATATTTTAGTGGGATACAGCGGCATGGGGATTTCCAATAAAGCGCTGGTGCTGGCCAGGGAACATGCCCGGCTATTTGGCGCCAAAGTTTTTGTCCTGACTTCCATGGAAGGCGGTTCCGGAGAAAAACTCGATGAAATTGAGCGGATGGAAAACAGTCTTGAAGAAGCCAGGCAATTTATGGCGGAACAGGGTGTTGATTGTGAAACCCATCAGCTCGCGCGCGGCATGTCGCCCGGTGAAGATGTTGTCAAGTTTGCGCAGGATAATGCGATCGATTTGATATATGTCGGGATTAAAAAAAAATCAAAAGCGCAGAAAATTATTCTCGGCTCAACAGCCCAGTATATTATCTTAAAAGCGCCGTGTCCGGTGGTAGCCGTTAAATAGTGCCCGCGCCCAAACCAGTCAGACAGACAGGAAAATATCGATGGGACTTTATGATTTTACATTCTATGACCTGATCCGGCGAAATGCCGCGGCTTTCCCAAAAGCGGAGTCATGGTGCGAAATCGATGACCGGCGCACCTTGACATTTAAAGATTTGAAAAATCAGGTGGATCGCATTGCCGGCGGTTTAAAGGCCGCGGGCATTGAAAAAGGCGATCGTCTGGGGGTGCTGGGAAAGAACAGTGTGGAATTCTTCCTTCTCTATGGCGCCGCCGCCGCGTTGGGTGCGATCATCCTCCCGGTCAACTGGCGGTTGAGTGCCGATGAGATCAATTATATCCTCAATGACTGCACCCCTAAACTCTTGTTTGCAGATGCGGAGTTTCAGGAGATGATTACATCCCAGCGCCCGAATCTGCCGTCAGTGGCGAACTATTATAATCTCAAAGGCGACAGCGGTGGTCTGGATGCGTTCGCTGCCCTGCTTGAATCCGCTGAAATGAGCGAGGCGGCCGAAGTGAGCAGTGATGACGGTTTTGTGATTATCCATACGGCAGCGGTTGCCGGGCGGCCCCGGGGTGCGCTTTTAAGCCATGGCAATGTGCTGTGTGCCTGCCTGCATCTGGATTATTACCTGAGCCTGACCGAAAAAGACGTTCATTTAAGCCTTTTGCCTCTGTTCCATGTGGCCGGACTCTTCATGGCGGTCGCCGTGTTCGGCGCCGGTGCCCTGAATGTTAACGTCAGCGCGTTCAATGCAGACAAAGCAGTCGGCCTGATTGAAGAATTCGGTGTGTCATTGTTTTTTGATTTTCCGCCCATCCTCGCCTCAGTGCTTACAGCGGCTGAAGAAAAAGAAAGCAGCCTTTCTTCACTCCGTTCGGTCATGGGGCTTGGCACGCCCGAAGATATTGATAAATATCAAAAAATGACCGGCGGAACCTACTATTGCATGTACGGTCAGACCGAAACGGCCATGCTGGGGACCTTCGGGCGCTATAATGATGCGCCCGGGTCGGCCGGCAGACCCGTCATGCTTGCCGATGTCCGCACCGTCGATGATGACGGCCAGACGGCTCCGCAGGGGACGCCGGGGGAGATCGTCGTAAAAGGGCCTCTGGTTTTCAAGGGCTACTGGAATCTGCCCGACGACAATGCGCACACGTTCCGGAACGGGTGGCATCATACCGGCGATATGGGCCGGTTTGATGAAAACGGCTTTTTGTTTTATGCTGGCAGAAAGCCGGAAAAGGAATTGATTAAACCGGGCGGCGAAAATGTATATCCCGCTGAGGTGGAAAAAGTGATTCTTCAGCACCCGGCGGTGGAAAAAACCGTTGTTTTCGGGGTGCCGGACCCGAAGTGGAAGGAGGGGATCAAAGCGGTCTGCCAGCTGAAGCCGGGCAAGTCATTGGAAGCGGCAGAGCTCATCGCGTTTGTGGGCGAGCGTATTGCCCGTTACAAGAAGCCCCATTATGTGGAAATCATATCCGAAATGCCCATAAAAGCCGATGGCATGCCGGATAGGGAAAAGATCAAGGAACGCTATGGTTCGTCATGATTCCAATGCGCATTCATGCGGAAACAGCATTGGTCATCCGGCGGTTCGGCCTTGATGGCATTTTGAATGCAAAATGGAAGAAAAAGAAAGACCCATAACGAGGTGTTCTAATCGAACAGCATGCGAATTTCCACTTCATCACTGAAGCCGCGTTTTATCTCGGCATTCGGGTAGTGCTTTTCGAAAACCCGGATCATGGCCTTGTTATCGCCGAGCAGAATGGCCGTAAATCCTTTATATTTATTTTCTCTGGCGATTTTTTCCAGCATCAGAAGCATATAGCTCCCCAGGCCCATGCCCTGATAGTCTTCTTTGACCACCAGGGCCACTTCCGCCAGATTCTTCTCCTCGGCGGAGCCGTAAGAACTGATGGCGACAATCTCTTTGTGCTTGCCGCGCTGAATAATACCGATAAGTGTCATGTTCTGGTGGTAGTCCACCGCCGCCCATTGGTTCTGAAGCATTTCCCTGGAGAATACTTTACGTTTATAAAAAAATCGATAAAAGACGGTGCTTTCCTGCAGCGAGTAGTAGAAATTCCGGGTGGCGAACTCATCGGACGGCATCAGCGGCCGGAATTCAACCGTCTTGCCGTTTTTCAGCTCTATGTGGGCCTTGTACTTCTCCAAAAACATAAGGTCCTGGTTGCTTGGCGGCAGCTGGTCCCCGAAGATGTAATGCCGTTTTTTGGCTTCAAGGATCAGCTGTTCCCGGAATTTGGGGTGCGCGATCTGGGCCAGTTCCATTACCCGCTGATAAATCCCTTTGCCGTTGAGTTCGGCGATCCCGTATTCTGTCACGACGACATCGACATCGCCGCGGGTGGTGGCGATGCCGGCGCCTTCACTCAGATGCGGCACAATCCGCGAGATCTTACCGCTCTGTGCCGTGGACGGCAGGGCAATAATGGAAAATCCGCCTTTGGACATCTTGCTGCCGCGAATAAAATCCACCTGGTCGCCGATGCCGCTGTAAAAGATGTAGCCCTTGGAGTCCGTGCAGATCTGGCCGGTGAGGTCGATTTCCAGGGCCGAGCTGATGGAGATAAGGTTGTCGTTTCTGGCGATCACGTTGGGGTCATTGACGAAATCAGATCCCCGAAAATAGAACATGGGGTTGTTGTCCAAATACCTGTACAGGCGTTCCGATCCCATGCACAGGGAGGCGACCACCCGGTTGGGCAGGTAGGATTTTTTTTTGTTGGTGATAACGCGCTGCTCCAGCAGAGGCAAAAATCCGTCGGTAATCAGCTGAGTATGGATGCCCAGGTCTTTCTTTCCGTTCAGATACGGCAAAATGGCATTCGGCAGGTGGCCGAAACCCACCTGAAGGGTGGCGCCGTCATCAACGAGCTGGTTTACGTATTTGGCGATTCGTTCCACAATGGCCTGGTTTTTTTTCTCAGGCAGGGCTTCAACCAGCGGTTCTTCATGGCAGACGATGTGGTCGAAGTCATCGACATGGACGAAGCTGTCGCCCCATGTGCGCGGCATGCGGGGATTCACCTGGGCAATCACGGTTCGCGCGTTGTTCATGCCGGAAACGGTGATGTCCACGGAAATCCCCAGGCTGCAGAAACCATATTTATCCGGGGGGCTGACCTGAACAAGCGCCACATCCAGGCCAATCTGCCTGGAATCGAACAGTTCCGGAATCTGGGAAAGATATGCCGGAATGTAATCTATTTTTCCCTCAAAGGCCGCCTGGCGCATGTGCAGGCTGATAAAAAAGAGCTTCAGGGAAAATCGTTCGGAAAAATGCGGATCATTAACATATCTGGAAAACGTCGAAGAAAACATCTGGTAGATGACGATGTCTTGAAGGGCGGGGTCTTCCACCATAGCCCGGATGAGCTGCTGGGGTTCCCCGCAGCCGGTGCCGATAAAAACCCTGCTGCCGTTTTTGATTTTTTTTACCGCTTTTTCCGGGGACAGGATTTTATCAGGGCAGTATGCGTTCAGATCCATCAGTTCACTCTCAGTATAATGTTTCTGCCGGTTTTTTTAGTCTTTATTACCAGAAAAAACCGTCAACCGTCAAGTACATTCAGTCGGTTGGAAGCGTTGCCGCCGGGTGGCGGCCGCATGCTGCGGGGATCGTAAGTAATTAATAAAAAACGCTTTTCTTCATCTGTCAGGAACATTATGTGTTACTATATATTGCAGGAAAACCCGAACCGGTTGGATGGAAGTCAGGCAATAAAATAAAATAGTGTGGACAGAATTAATTTTTGTAGGTATAGAATTAATTAAGATTCATAGCACTTACGTCTATACTTAAACTTTAATTTAACAAGGAGTACCGCCTATGGGGAAAATTGTGTGATTAGAAAGAAAATTTTTTTGAAAGGAACTTCTAAATTCAACAGATGGAGGGGGGACCAATGAAGAAATTTTTATCGATTATCTCTTTAATCCTATCCGCTTTACTCTTGTTATCCGCCCCGGCGTTCGCCGACTTGGGCATGGGCAAAGTAACACCTACCACAACCGATGTCGGCGTTCAGATTTTCGGCAGCCTCAAAACATTTCCGCATTTTGTAGACAATTTAGATTTTAATGAAGCAGACACCGGTCTGGACTTTGTGCTGGATGAAAGTGGTATTATTGACGACGATGAAATGACGGTTAGAAATGAATTTCGCCTGGGCGTCAAAGGCGGCGGGGAGAATTTTAAATTTCTGGCAATTCTGGAATCGGATTTTGCCCTGGACAAAGAAAATGTGGACCGCGGGGCCCGTATCGGCGAAATCAGCAACGACATTGGCATGACCGGCGAAGACTTTGGCGTTGAAAAGCTGGATTTCAGTTACGATTTTACATCTCACGGCCTGCCGGTTACTGTCCAGACCGGCTGGAACACCAAATGGCTGGACATTGAAACAGGTGGTATTCTATATGGGGATGATCATCCGTATATCGGTTTAAAAGGGAGTTCAGATGGCATCAGCTGGGAAGTTATGAATTTAATTATATATGACAGAACAGCGAACGCACCGGGTGCATTAAATGCGGAATCCCCGGACTGGCGGGTATATTCCGCAAAGCTGGCATTTCCGGCAGGAGATATGAAAGTCAGCCCGTTTTATGCTTACAGTGATAATAATGCAAAGAATGCTGACGTTCATTATTTCGGCATCCAGGCTTTTGGTAAGGTCGGCAATATCTCGCCGAAAATGGAATTTGTCTATGCTTTAGGGGAAAAGGATAATTTCACTGCAACCGGCGGCACTGCCGATATTTCCGCTTTTGGCGGTTTTGCCTCCATTGAAGTTTCTGCGGGTGATATGTTCAATCCGTACGTCGGCGGTTACTATATCTCCGGTGATGACGATGCCGGGGATGAGGATATTGAAGCATTTAACCCCATTACCAATATTTCCCGATATGCCGGTCCCTTTGCCATGGAAAATGCGTTTATTTACCGGTATGTCCCGGCGCTCGGCACCCACCTGTACAGCAATACCTTTGATACGCTGGGTGGCGGTGGCAGTGGATATGGCGGCATCAGCAACTCCGCCAGTGCCAACAGTCCGGGCATGTATAACCTGGGCATCGGCACCAAAGGCGCCACGGGCAAATGGTCTTACAAGGCTCAGCTTCTGCATTTCTGGTTTTCGGAAGTGGGAGCGCTGGAGCAGATTGAAGGCAAAAGCATAGACGATGCCGTGGGCCTGGAATTTGACTTGCAGGTCACCTATCACTTCAGCAAGAATTTTTCACTGGGCAACGTAATTTCTGTCTTTGATCCGGGCGACGGGGTTCAGGATCTGCGCGGTAATGACTATGACGAAATGGCACTTATTAACACCGTTGAATTTACCTGGACCTTTTAAACTGACCACATGTTGAATTTTTTTGATGTACGAAAAAAGGCCGGTTGTACCGGCCTTTTTTCGTACATATGACACAGGACCCGCGAATATGGCAAGAAAACCGCTTATCCGAATTTTTGTGTTCTTATCCCTGGTGGTTGCGACCCTTCCGGCGTATGCCTGGGGATCGGAATACCGGCAATTGTTGAATTATTTAGATCAGTCCTTTCCGGATCAATACCAGGTGCTGGCAACTCTTTCGGCCAGTAATCAGAATCGATTCATGTTTCCCGAAAATGACCTTTTCCTGGCAAAGGGGCAGGAACTGCTGGCATTGAAACAGCAGACAGAAACCCCGGTTTACCTGCTCCCGGTCATCGGTGTTTTGCAAATAGAGGGTCGGGCCGATGGCGCATATGTCGCCCGGCAGATTGCGGAATGGGGCGAAAAAAAACCGGAACCGGGAGACCCGGTGGTTATTCCCGTTTCTCCGACCATCTATCTTTATGCCGGTAGTGAAGCCAGGGACGGATTCGCGCCATACCGGAATTTGCTGCAGGCGTGCATCCGGAAAAATTATGCGGTGGTGGAAGTTGATTCGCCCGAAATCAGTGCGCCGGAAAATAAATATGGTGTGCTGTTGCGTCTGGAAGACGCGGGAAAATACCTGACAATAAAGGTGCAGTCTCTGTATTCCGGGGCAACCATGTTTTCAGAAACCCGGCCAGTGACACCGGATCTGCAGGTAAGTACGCCCCGAAAATCCGGGAAACCGGATTTTGCCGGTCAGACCGGCGCGGTTAAAAAATTTCAGGCGGTCGATCCGGAACCGATTCGACAGGTTCTGAGACTTCCCGAAGAATTCCATCGATTGGTGATCTGCCGGATAGATGATACCCAAATGCCGGCATTTGCGTTACTGAACAATGCCGGCATTCAGATATTTCATCTTCAGGAAAATGAACTGATCCCGGCATTCGCCTATAAGTTTAAAGAAAAAGGGCTTGTCGGGCTGCATCTGCACGCCATGGACCTGACCGGAGACGGGCGTGATGAATTGATTGCGACCATGGGCCATGTGAAAGTGGTGCCCGAGGCCCGGACTACGGAGATCAGTTCCCATATTCTGAGTTTTCGGCAAAATCGCCTGGTGCCGCTGGCACAAAATCTGCCCTATTACCTGCGGGTGATTCCCGATGTTTCGGGCAAACCGGTATTGCTGGGTCAGAAGAAAGGAGAATATGAGCCGTATGCCGGAAATATTTTTGAAGTTCACGTAAAAGACAGCAATGATATATCCGTAGAAAAATACCCGCCGGCGTCGGGAATCTATTCTTTATATCAATTTAGTTTTATCCCTGAATTTAGCGATAATATTATGATCCTGGAGGCTTCCGGATACATTAACGTCTACGACCGTGCAACGGAAAAAGTTGCGGGAACCACGGATAATCGGTACGGCAGGTTTAACATCGTCTCCTATCCCATCCGGACAGAAGGGATCGAATTTATCGGCGGGTTTGATGACAAAAAAACATTTACCGAGCAGGCGGCTTCCCGGCGATTTCTCCTGAAGCAGAATTATGACAGTCAGATTTTCACCATTAATAAACAGCGTGAGACGAACTGGAACGTCCATCGGATGAAGAATCTTTTTTCGGAGCAGAAAGCCGAAGACAGTCTGGCGGCGGTAAAATGGACCGGCCAGTATGTCCGGCAAACCTGGGAATCAGAAACGCTTTCAAAAGATATCCTGGATTTTTGCTTTGTGCCCGGGACAAAACAGGACGCGATATTTGTGCTGGTCAAAGACGCCCGGGGCTTTGCCCTGCAAAAAATTGAATAATTATAAGCGTTCACAGGGCACCGCATCTGCTTTGTTCCCGGGCACTTGAAGTACGACGAGTACGTCTTCGTGCCCGGCGCCTCGCATCTGCG
>JAABSL010000306.1 GCA_011390415.1 Desulfobacteraceae bacterium | reverse complement strand
GAATTTTTCGAAAGGAATACAAGCATGTTTGATTATCTTTTAACACCTTCATCAAAAAAAATCCGGGATGAAGCCATTGAATTGGTCAAATGGGTGCCTCGGCAAATGATCCTTGACATGGATGCAGATAAAATAAAGTTCCCCAAGGAATTTCTGCAGGAAGCCGGTCGCCGGAATCTCCTGGGATGCCGTTACCCGGAAAAATGGGGTGGCAGGGGAATGGACTGGGTGACCGCATCCACCGTGATGGAGGAAATCGGCACCCTGGGGTACATTTTCGCCTGCACCTTCGGTGTCGGTGCCGAACTGGTCTGTGACGCCATCATTTTGCACGGAACCGATGCCCAGAAGGAAAAATATGTCAAGCCGTTGTTAAAGGGAGAAATTTTTGCTGCCGAATGTTTGACCGAACCCCGGGGCGGGTCTGATTTCTTCGGCACCACCACAACGGCGGAAGACAAAGGCGATCATTTTCTTGTAAACGGCCAAAAACGCTTTATTGTCGGGGCAGAGGGGGCCGACTATTTTCTGGTTTATGCGAAAACCGATCCTGAAGCCAAGCCCCACAAAGCGTTATCCTGTCTGATCGTTGACCGAGGACCCGGCGTGGAAACAAAGTATTTGTATGGCCTCATGGGGTGCCGCGGCGGCGGTGCCGGACGGCTGGTGTTCAAAGATGTGAAAGTGCCCAAAGAAAACGTGGTCGGCACGGTCAATGGGGCGTATCCCGTGTTTCAGACCATGATGATTCCGGAACGCCTGGGAACGGCGGCGATGACCATCGGCAGTGCCCGTCCGGCCCTTGATGTGGCCACGGAATATACGACAAAGCGAAAGGCCTTCGGCACGACGATTAATAATTTTCAGGGGGTCAGTTTTCAGATAGCGGAAGCCGCCATGCTGCTCGATGCCTGCCGGTCCATCATTTATACCACGTCCTGTGCCGTGGATAATAATGCCGAACCCAAAAGAATCCGAAGGATGGTTTCCGAATCTAAAAAATTTGTCACCGAAGCATGCCAGAAAGTGGCCCACAATGCCATGCAGGTGATGGGCGGTATCGGATATACCAATGTGTATCCCATTGAGCGGATTGTCCGGGATCTTCGTCTGGCGACCATCTGGACCGGCAGCAACGAAGTGATGTCGTTAATTATTGCCAATGAATGGTATCAGCAGCATGGTAAAAACAAGCAGACCATTTCCCTCAGAGACTATGAAGCCGATGCCCTTGAAGCATCCGCGCCGGACGAAAAAATCTTTGAATAATTTGTTATTTTATGTATTAATCACTTTCGCGCCCGGCGATGTATTGTCATCTGTGATGCGTTCCTGATCAGAATGCATTGGGCCACGCTTTTTTGAAAGCCGGGCAAAAGCAGGGAGGAGATAAAACGTTGGAAAATTTAATCACCCTTGTCAAAATTATGGCGGTTTTTACTGCTGCCATTATCCTCGGCAGCTGGTTTTCCGCAGAAGCAAAAAAAAGCAAACTCAAGGGAGAACCGCCCTACAAACCGTATTTTACACCCCCCGGCATTATTATCCTGATCGCTATTCTCGGGTTGCCTATAGCTGTCTGGATACTGAGGCATTAGGGATTCGGAAAGAGAAAAAAAAGTATCCTGTCAATCTTTGAATTTTTCTTATTACGCTCAATTTTTTCTTTGCATCTGAACAAAAAAAAGGCTGCTTTCGGTTTTACCTCAAGCAGCCTTTTTTAGATCCATTTTTAATCCGCAACGCATCTCATCGAATACCGTTTGGAAAATTGTAATATTCAACCTCAATCTTTGGTTAAAAAGGGGTTTTTTATCATTTCAAAACACGAAAAACGCATTCAGAGCCTTAAAATTAAATCTTTTTTTAAATCTTGTACAAATGCATTGGCATTGATGCGTTCGACGGATTTTGAGGGCGTGGTAAATCCATTTTTTCCTTCAAAATTGCATTTTTTTATAGCACCGGAGAGTGAGATCTGGTCTCATTGGCAAAATGCAATTTTTCCATCGCCTCCGGCCTGACAGCCGATTATTTATTATTGATATTTTCTTTGATTAATAATTCCTGGTACCAGCACGCAAAATCAAACATTCCCTGATATTTTTCATTTTCGTTGATAATTCCGAGGCAGATTTCAAAAGCCCCTTTCGCATATTCATTGCTGTACCCATCTGAATCCAGTGTTTGCAAAAAACTGCGAATCAGTTCCTGAGATGTCCTTTTGGTTTTATCCTGGCGAATATCAATCGGGTCCTTGGGTTCCTGAAACGGGTCCCACTTATCGAACCCTCTTTTCAGAATCTGCTTCTGCCGCCTTGGGGACATGGCGTCGAAAATAGTCTGTTTTCTAAAAGCGTCTTCTTTGGTGGAATCAGTCATCTTTACCTCCGATGGTCTCTTGCGTATCCATCTTTTCATTTTTATCTTTCTGGCGGGGTTCGTCTTTTAAGGCAGTTTCCCCGGCGATGCCCATATATTCGTCATTGTAATCGGTGATCAAAGCCATGGAAAGCGGCACCAGCACTTCCGCCATGCGAAAATGTCTCGACCGGATCTCCTGAACCAGCGCCGAAGAGAGCGCCATCAACTGATCATGAACGATATCAAGATTTAATGTGGGATAGCTTTCTCCGGCTTTAAATCCGGAAAATCCGCACGTTCGGCCTTGACCGCCGATCGCCTGCGGAATACCGTACACACGACATGCGATCGGTCTGTATTCATACATGTCACACAAATCATTTTCCCCCAGCAGCGGGCAGCGGATTCTCTTTTTTGCCACCTCTTCAATAACCGTATCTTCATTTTCCCCGTCTTTGTGGGCGCGATAGGCCTCTTTCTTGATTTTATAAATCAAACGATCCGCTTTGTTGGCTTTCTCGAGCAATTCATGCTTTTCTTTTTCGGCAATTTTTTCATTAAACCGGGAATTTACATAGAGCGCTTCAATCAGGGTAAGATCAAACAAGGCGTGGCAGCAGTCCGCACACCCTTGTTTGCATTTTACTTCTTCCGGATATTTGTCCTTGACCTGTGCAAAAACTGTTTCCACATTGGCAACCAGTGCCTCATATTTTTTAAAAAAAGGGATTAAATCATTTTTCATGTCTCAATTCTCCTATTCATTCACCACCACAGCCGGAGGCCGTAAAGATGGTGTCGTTGTTTTTGTATAGACACGGGTTCAAACCCGTGCATCCGCCCAAGTGTTTCACGTGAAACACTTGGGCAGCGTGAGTTATTTTCCAATGCAAAACCGGCTAAAAATATTATCCAGAATATCCGGCTTGACAGTCTCGCCGGTTATTTCCGACACGGCATCAAGGGCGGTGGTCAAATCAATGGCTATAAGTTCAAACGGCAGAGACTGTTCAAGGCCGTCACTGGCTTTTTTTAAAGCGCTCAGCGCATTTTCCAGACAGAGCTTGTGTCGCAGGTTCGGAACAATTTTATCTTCAATGGTAATATCTGAATTGAAGACCAGGTTTGAAATCTGCGATTTCAGCTCATCAATCCCCCGATTGTAAAGTGCCGAGATGCGCGTGCTCGTGATATTTTCTTTTTCCTGCCATTGCGCTGGAAATTGAAACGCTTGCTGGTCGTCCGGTAAATCCGTTTTGTTGACCACAATAATTATTTTTTTCTGGGCCTGCTCCAGCTTTGTAAACAGTGTCAGGGCCGCCTCGGAGACAGGGTTTCCGGCGTCCACCGTAAACAACAGAATATCGGCGCCGGATATATACGCCCATGCTTTATCCATACCGATTTGTTCCACCGGATCCGGTGTTTCGTGCAATCCGGCCGTATCGGTCACCACCACCGGCACGCCGTTTACGACAAATGCGTCTTCAATAAAATCCCGTGTGGTGCCGGGGATATCGGTAACAATCGAGCGGTCTTTGTCCACCAATCGATTCATGAGGCTTGATTTTCCCACATTGGGGGCACCAATAATCACGATTTTTAAGCCGTCTCTGAGAAAATTCTGATCGTTTGTGCGGGAAATCAAATTGTGAATTTTCTCAAACACCGCGGAGTCTAAATGCGCTGCTAAAGCGGCGGTATCAATATCAGCGTCCACCTCATCCGGAAAATCAATGGCGGCTTCGACATACGTCAGGCTCTCGATCAGGGAGGCGCGAAGCTCCTGGATGATTCGGTTCAATTCGCCGGAAACCTGGGCTACCGCCATGTCAACAGCTTTTTCAGAACGGGCATTAATGATATCGACCACCGCTTCCGCCTGCGTCAGGTCAATCCGGCCGTTTAGAAACGCGCGTCGCGTGAATTCTCCGGGATCTGCCAGGCGGATGCCTCTTTTGATCAATGCATTAAGAATTTTTTTCAGGACAACGGGGCCGGCATGGGACTGGATTTCAACGACATCTTCGGTGGTATAGGACCGGGGGCCGCGCATGACAACCAGTAAGACTTCATCAATCACGTTTTCCGAGTCTGCGTCCACCACGTGGCCGTAATACAGATATCGGGACTTCGGCGAAAAAGGACCGGACGGCGTCGCGGAATCGCGACCTGCCTGGCTTGAAGCGAATTTGGGCCGGAAAATGGACAGAGCGATATCAACGGATTGCGGACCGGATAATTTAATGATGCCAATTCCGCCGTGACCGGGCGGTGTGGCGATGGCTGCAATGGTTGAATTCATAACCGATAATCAGTGTGATTGATGCCCCGCGGGTCCCGGAAGCCGATGCTATGTCGTTTCTTTCTGGGACCGGACTTTATCTGTCTTTTTGGAGGACTTTTTTTTCGGAAAAATAATTAATTTTCTGTAGTACCCGTCTCCCACGCTCTGTGTGCGCACGGAGCGGTTCTTTTTCAGGGAAATATGAACCACGCGACGATCATGCGCGTTCATGCGCGTCATGGTGGACGGTTTTCCGGTTTTAACCGCCTTGCTGGCCAACCGTGCCGCCAGGTCTTTGAGTTCTGTTTTGCGGGATTCAACATACCCTTCCACATCAAAAATGACCCGGTTGCCTTTTCCGCATTGTTTGTTCACCACCTTGTCCGCCAGATACTGGATCGCCTCGAGTGTCTGGCCGCGTTTACCGATTAAAATGCCCGGTTCTTCAACCTTGACATTGATCCAGCATTGACTGGCATTGATGTTTACCGACAACTCCGCATCAATGGCCATGGTCTTGAAAATTTCAGTGGCCAGATCCCGGGCAACGGCGATGGCTTTTTCGTTATCAATAGTATTTTCATCGTCTGCAGCAGCCAGGGCGGCTTCAGCGGTTTGAACGGCTTCGCTTTCAACCGGGTGTTTATCTTTTGCCGGTTTTTCTTCTTTAACCGCTTCCGCCGGGATTGCGTCCGTTGTGATCTCGTTTGTGGCCGGCGGTTCGGTTTTTTCGGCTTTGGGGGCGGTTTTCGGTTTTGATTTTGGCTTCGGCTTCGGCTTTTCCTTTGCTTTAACCGGTTTCGGTTCCTTTGCGGGCTTCGATTCTTTTTTGGGCTTCGGTTCGGGTTCTGCTATTTTTCCAAATGCTTCATCCACCAGCGCATTGACGGAATCCTTGTCCGACTGAGCGGTATCGACGGTCTGAAATTTGTTTTCCGTGTCCGCAGCGGGCGACGACCCGGAGGCCGGTCTGTTATTTTTTTGTTCGGGAACGAACACCCGAATCAGGGCTTTTTTGGCCCCCACCAGCCCGAAAATGCCACTGGAACCATGGGAAATGATATCATACTTTAATTTATCCCGAGCCACTTTGAGATCAGCGCATGCTTTTTGAACCGCCTTCTCGACATTTTTTTCCTCAAAGTCTAAAAAAGACTTCATGCAAATCCTCCGTACTAAAGAGTTTTCTGAGTAATATAATACTGCTGTGAAATGGACAGGACGTTATTAACCAGCCAGTAAAGAACAAGTCCTGCGGGAAAATTAATAAAAATAAACGTGAAAATCAACGGCAACATCATCATTATCTTTGCCTGGGCCGGGTCTCCCGGGGGGGGCGATAATTTCTGCTGTAAAAACATCGTGGCGCCCATAATAATCGTGAGCACCGGAATCCCATAGGGAGGGGCCATCAGCGGAATCGTAAAATCGAATGAAAACAGTCGGTCCGGCGCCGACAAATCATTAATCCAGCCAAAAAATGGCGCGTGCCGCAGCTCGATGGACCCGTAGAGCATCCGGTAAAATGCGAAAAACACCGGGATTTGAACCAGCATGGGCAGGCAGCCGCTCATGGGATTGACTTTATAGGTCTTGTAAAGTCCCATGACCTCTTCGTTCATTTTCTTTTTATCGTCTTTATATTTCTGCCGGATTTCGGTCATCAACGGCTGAAGCCGCTTCATTTCCGCCATGGATTTGTAGCTTTTGGTTCCCAAAGGCCAGAAAATAAGCTTAAATAAAATCGTCAGCAGAATAATGGCAATCCCGTAGTTGGGTATGAACCGGTCATGAATCGTATTCATCAACCACAGACAGGGTTTGGCGATGAAATCAAAAAACCCGAAATTAATGGCTTTTTCCAGATGAGACCCGGTGGCCTCCAATATGGAAATCTGCTTGGGGCCAATATAGAGGGAATGTTCAAACTGCTGTCGCGCCCCGGGCTGAAGCGTTTTCCCCGGGTAAACATAGGTTACCTCCAGAAGGTTTTGTTTCTCATCAAAATTCAACCGAATTGTTGACGAAGACGGCGCCTCCGGGATGATCGCGCTCATGAAATACTGTTCACTCAACCCCGCCCAGTTAATATTGCCGGAAATAGAATTGATTTCATCCAGATCTTTTACTTTGATCTCTTCCAGCTTGTTGTCCACAAACGCAAAAGGACCTTCAAAGGAAAACTGCCGGGTATCTTTGGGGCCGGCATTCACCATGGAAACCGTCAAATCCTCCTCAAAAGGCCGGGTGGATGTATTGGTCAGCAGGACATCCATTTTGACTTCATAGGAATCCGGATAAAAAGTAAACCGTTTTTCCACGAGGATGCCATCCGCAGACTGCCAGAAAAAAGAAATCGATTGGGGCGTATTCCGCAGGTCCAGCGAATTTTCTGAAAATGCCGTGGTAAAGACCGCATCCGAAATTTTCGGCAGGGCCTTGTTGGAAAAATTTAAAAGGCCCATTCCTGATTTGTTATTTTCTGATATCAGTTCTTTGTTGGGCGAATTCTTGTCCACGGTTTCCCGGTAATCATTAAGAACAAAGCTGACGATGGCAGCGCCTTTTTCTGAAATCTTTGCCTGGTACAGCGGGGTGCTAATGGTAAGCGAACCAAAAAAATTGCCCGGGGTGGCAATCCGTTCCGAAGGATCCTGGACCGGTTTTTCAACCGGTACAATCACGTCAGAATCCGTGGTCTGACTTTCCGCGGACTCGACAATTTCTTCTTGTGATACCGGTGGCGGCACCTTTTGCTTGTCGACAAAAAGAAATTCCCAGCCGACAAACACCAGAAAAGAAAGTACGATAGCCAAAAACAAACGGCCTTGTTCCATGTTCAACTCCCTGAATATATTGTATATAATTAATTAATCAAAAAAGCAAAGGATTTGGTTGCGGTTCATGGACATCTCAGCAGGACTGGCACATGGAAGGCATCGGATATGACATTTTAAAAAGCGTAAGGGCTGGTTTCTCATGGCTGTCAAATCAAAACAAATATGTCAGCTGTTTCCGGTCCCGTATTTCCCCCGGAATGTCAGCGAAACCGGAATCTTTGCATAAGCATTGCGGCTATGGCACCGGATCAACACCACCGGGATTGAACGGATGACATCGCAATATTCGCTTGGCTGCCAGATAGCCCCCCTTTAGTGAGCCGTATCTGGAAACCGCCTCGATAGCATATTCGGAGCACGACGGATAAAAGCGGCATGCCGGTCCGATGACAGGGGACAAAACAAGCTGGTATACTCTTATTAATAATATAAACAAGTATTTAATGTCGAACTCCCCGCAGTCTGTCGAATAGCTTTTCCAGGGACTCAACCACCTGGCGGTAAGTCAATCCGGCCGCTGTCTTTTTGGCAATAATGTTGACGTCGTAAATCTTGCCCGCTGAGGACTTGTTCATGCGAAACCATTCGCGAATCAACCGCTTCAGGCGATTACGCTCCACCGCATTGCCCACACGCCTGGATACGGTTATTCCCATTCGGGAACACGGCGATATCCCAGTCATAAAAAGAACAACAAAATAATGGTCCTGAACTTTTTTACCATGTTTAGAGAGCTTTACAAACTCCGACCGGTCCAGGATCTTATCTGTTTTTTTTAAATCAAATGTATGAGACACCTGTCCATCGGCCATGGATTTATTATGAATCAGATTTGTTCTCACTCAGGGATTGTTCGTTCTTATGACCACGGCATGCCGGTAGCGTCTGGTACATCCAAATGGCAGTGATTTTGCCGTCTTCACTTTAACTGAAATTTTGATGGAGAAATATCGATCAGACCTGCTGTTTTTTACCACTTAAATACCGCTTAACTCAATGTCCGCAAGACCACCGCAAATTAAACCACTAACCGTTTTCTTCCTTTGGCTCTGCGTCTGTTGACAATTCGTCTACCCTGCTTTGTAGACATCCTTTTTAAAAATCCGTGAGTTCTTGCCCGTTTCACTCTGCTTGGCTGATATGTGCGTTTCATATACTTCCGTCCTTATTGTCTTTATCATTATTTTTGACTGCAGCCCGTATCAAAAAAAAGAAATGATCCCATTGGCTGCGTTGCTTTTCGTTTAAAAAATCAGTCTGATTTGCCACTCTTCCGACCGGCTTCTGCCTGCCAAAGGCATTGATTAAAATGCCAATCAAAGGATAAAATCATATCTTATACAACTTTGTCAAGATCTAAAAAACCATCTGCTGGTCACATCAATCCATGTATACTTCAATGATGTTAAATTCTTCGATGTGAAATCCCTCAACCGGGTAAATCACAATTTGGCGCTGGAGGTGTTTTTCCAGGGATATAATAATTTCATTGGCCTCGCCGAGCAAAAGATCAGCAATATCCGGATGAACGCGCAGGCTGATTTTTTCCCCCTGCACATCATGGGACAGGCGCAGAACCTCCCGGTAGATATTGTTGCAGATGGTCTGTTTTGAAAGCAGCGTCCCCTCGCCGTCGCAATAGAAACAGGGTTCACACAGCATGCGGTTTAACGACCGGACCACCCGCTTCCGGGTCATTTGCACCAGGCCCATGTCCGATATCGGCAAGACATTGGTTTTGGCTTTGTCCTTTTTCAACACCTCAACCAGCAGGGCGTAAACTTTTTCCCGGTTGGACTTTCTTTCCATATCGATAAAATCGATAATGATGATCCCCCCCAGGTTTCTGAGCCGGACCTGATAGGCAATCTCTTTCACTGCCTCCAGGTTTGTTTTTAACACGGTTTCTTCAAAATTATGCTTGCCCACATAGCGGCCCGTATTCACATCAATGGCAATCAGCGCTTCGGTGATCTCGATAATAATATAGCCGCCGCATTTCAGCCAGACTTTCTTTTTCAAGGCCCTGCCGATATCGACTTCCAGGTTATAGGCATCGAAAATGGGTTCGCGCCCTTCATACCGGGTTACAGACCCCTTGAGGCGCGGCATGAATTTTTCGATAAACGACAGCACGGATTTATGCACGAACGGCGAATCAATGGTCACTTTATCCGCATCATGGGTCAGTAAATCCCGGACACTCCGCAGCGTCACGGTTAATTCCTGATGCAGCAACGCCGGCGGGGAAGCGGTGCGGAACGACTGCTGAATATCTTCCCACAGATTCACCAGAAACTCCATTTCCTTGAGTATTTTCTCTTCGCTCAGCCCCTCACCGGCCGTCCGGACAATGTAACCGAAATTCTGGGTCCGCGAAGAAATGACCAGATTTTTTAACCGCAGCCGTTCTTCTTCATCGGTAATTCTGCGGGAAATGCCGATATGGTCCACAGTGGGCATCAATACCAGAAAACGGCCGGGTATCGAAATGTAGGAAGTCAGGCGGGCGCCCTTGCTGCCGATGGGGGAGCGGGCCACCTGCACAAGCACGTCCTGACCTTCGGACAGCAGGGTTTCGATGGAAGACTTGCTTTTGGGGGTTGAAAATTCTTTTTCAACGATCACTTCCTCGGGCTGAAGGCTGGCGTCATCTTCTTCTTCCTTGTTGGACAGGTAAACATGTTCCAGATACCCGTTGGTTCTTTCATCGATCACGTCGTCCACATAAATAAATGCCGCCTGGTTCAACCCGATATTGACAAACGCGGCCTGCATCCCCGGAAGAACGCGCTGGACGCGGCCTTTATAAATATTTCCCGATATATTGGATTCGTCATTTCGCTCCACGTAGAGTTCAACAATGGTGCCGTCTTCCATCAATGCGACCCGGATTTCCGGACCGATTGCATTGATGACAAGTTCTTTATACATAAAACAAATAGCCTTTATTTTTATCAATTAATAAATAGGGTCACCACCGGTAACTACTTCTGTGATGGTTCCGGTGTCTGTTTTTCTTTTATAAATTCCGAAAGCCGGATGGTTGTGTCCGTAAGCTGAAAAACGGACTGAATGACATCCGCCGGCCGGACCGACAGGCCTTCTGCCGACTTTAATGTCAGGTGAAGTGTTCCCGGACTTGTTTTTGTTATATTTAACACACTTTCTTTTAAGTTAATCTGTTTTTTACGCCCTTTTTTAGTGGTCCGGGTCAGCAGCCATTGCGAAGCATCATTAAAGGCCGATATTTTCGACGCGTCCAATTCTTCCGGAATCGTCACCCGATAATCGGCAATGTCAGACAGCAGGGGCCGTTTGGAAGAAGCAATTTTTGCGCAGCCCGTCACCAGAAGCCCTGCCGGCAGCTGACGATTCATTAACATAAGGATTTCTTCACAGTCTGCAAATTCTCTGAACGTAATATAAAAGGATTCTTCCTCACTTTCCATTCCCACAGGCAGCGGATTGTGAAAAGAAAGCTTGGGTTTGGGGTGAAATCCTTCGGTAAATTTAATTTTCAGTCCGGTGCGCCGGATGGCCCGGGTAAAAATATTGACCATTTCAAGGTGACCGAAAAATCTGGCGGCCCCGGTCTTGGAATAAATGATTTCACACCGCATCTCCAGGCCCGGAAAAGAGCTGTTTGCAGTGCGGGCCGAACCCGTTTCTTTTTGATCGGAAATCGCAACTGGTTTGGCATCTGCTGCAAGGTAAACCGGTTTTATCCGATCAAAATCACAAACCCCGCAGCCCTGACATTCGCCAAACCGGCAGTCAGCGGAAGGGGCGGCGGCAAGGGCGTTTTCATATTCGGAAATCAAAAATTCTTTGGATATCCCCGTATCAATGTGGTCCCACGGCAACGGTTCGGCGACTGACCGGGCACGAGTGGTGAAATAATCAATATCCACGCCGGTTTCATGAATCGCGGCTTCCCATAACGGATAATCAAAGCGGTCCGACCAGCCGTCAAAGCAGCAGCCTTTCCGGTAAGCGGTTTCCAGCAATCGGCTCAGCCGCCGGTCCCCTCTTGCCCACAGACCTTCCAGAAAACTGAGTTCCGGCTTCTGCCATTTGAACTCAATTCCCGGCATCTTCAACTGCCGTTTGAGGTCGAAAATGATTTTTTGGGATTCTGCCAGAGAAATTTGCGGCGACCATTGAAAGGGAACATGGGATTTGGGAATAAAGGTGCCGATGCTGACATTGATGTTGGGCCGGTACCCATCGGATTTTAATTTCCGGCGGATGCGTTTGACCAGGTCCACGATTGCCTGCCGGTCTTCTTCGGTTTCCGTGGGCAGGCCGATCATAAAATAAAACTTGATCAGTTTCCAGCCCAGGGCAAAGGCGGCGGAGACGGTATCAAAAATTTCCTGTTCCGAGATATTCTTGTTGATCACCGCCCGAAGCCGTTCGCTGCCGGCTTCCGGCGCGATGGTAAATCCGGTTTTGCGCACCTGCTTCACCAGGGACATGATTTCCGGCGAAAGCGTTCCCGCGCGAAAGGAAGGAAAGGAAAGGGCAATGTTTTCAGAGGCATAACAATGAAACAAGTTCTGCATCAATTCCGACAGGCAGCCGTAATCACCGGTACTCAGGGCCAGCAGGGAAATATCATCATAGCCGGTAGCGGCAATGGAGTGTTCCGTCAGGTTCATCAGGTTGTGTACGGACCGCTCCCGGACCGGGCGATAAATCATCCCGGCCTGACAGAACCGGCACCCCCGGGTGCATCCCCGGGCCACTTCCAGGCGGAGCCGGTCGTGAATCGGACGGCCGTAAGGAACCACCGGTGTATCCGGAAATGCCGTCTGATCCAGGTCGGGTTCAATGGCCCGGCAAACTTTGCGGTAGTCATCATGCCGGAAGGAAAGTTCCTTAAAATCCGGACCGTCATAGACCGGTTCAAAAAAAGACGGCACATACACCCCTTCAATTTTTGACCAGTCCCGCAACAGCGTGTTTTTATCTTTTCCGCCGCCGTCTTTCCATGCCATCCAGATCCGGGACAGTTCAACGATCACGGATTCACCGTCACCGATCACCAGGGCATCAAAAAAATCCGCCACCGGTTCCGGATTCACCGTACACGGCCCCCCGGCAATAATGACCGGATGCGACGCGTTGCGCTCGGATGCATAAAACGGAATCCCGGCCAGATCCAGCATCATCAGCACATTGGTATAATTCATCTCATACAGGAGCGAAAATCCAATGATGTCAAATTCGGATAAAGGGGTGCGGGTTTCCAGAGAACTTAAAAAAATGCCGCTGGATTGAAGCTGTGCCGCCAAATCCGAACCGGGCGCATAAACGCGTTCTGCGGCGATATGATGCTGTTCATTCAATATATGATACAGAATCTGCATTCCGAAATGCGACATCCCGATTTCATAAACATCGGGAAACGCCAGTGCGAAGTGAAGACGGACTTTCTCTATATCTTTGATGACTGAATTGATCTCATTGCCCAGATACCGGCTCGGTTTTTCAATCAGCGGCAGTATATCCTCTATGGTGTCTTTTTTCATATTATATACCGCCCGGCCGGTGTTACGCCATACTGGCCTGGACAAACTCCAGCGTCTGGCGGACATCTTCTTTGAAAAAACTGTTCATTCCGTCCTGCCAGTTTTCTTCTTTGAGCTTTTTGGCAATGCGTCTGGCCGTATCCTGTCTCAGTAATTTTTTCATCTGAATAAACGGGCGGTTGGGGGTATCAATCCATTGTTTGATCACCTGCTTCGACCGTTCCATGAGCTGATCTTCTTCCACCACTTCATCGATCAGCTGCATTTGTTTTGCTTTTTCCACACCCACCATATCCCCGAAAAACATGACATCCCGGAACCTGATATTGCCGTCAAAACCATACCGCATGACTTCGTGCTGGGCAATGCTCAACCCCAGGCCGATTTTAATTTCCGTCATCCCGATTTTAATTTTCGGGTGATTTTTGGCAATGCGGTAGTCCGCGGCCATGGAGTAAATCAGGCCGGCAGCGGCGCAATGGCCGTTCATGGCCGATATCACGGGTTTTTCGCAGGTAAACAGAGAGAGCAGTACCTCTTCTTCCATTTCGAAAAATTCAATGGCTTCCTTCTGGTCTTTAAAATTAATAAAAATCGGAAGGTCAAATCCGCTGGAAAAAAACCGGCCGTCGCCGGTCAATATAATTCCTTTGGCCGTGGAACTGGCATTGACTTCATCAATGATCTCCTTGAGCCGCAATAACATTTCCCGGTTAATGGGATTTGTTTTGCCGTTTTTCAACGTCACGATTCTGATTTCATCTTCAATGGTTTCGTCAAACATCTGCTTTTCCTCACTCTTTTATATTTAATAATTTGAAAATGGATTGATTTTTATAGAATTCAATCACTTTATGTAATAATCAAGCCGTGTGTCAAGTTTTGAATCTCAGTTTGTATGCCGGTAGTCAAAAAAGGCCGGCGCCGCTCATTATAAACCAATGGTTTGCTTTCATATTACGGCATGCATTGACATGTGGTGATCATTTTAATATAAACGCAAATAGTCTGATGAGGCGGCAGCTATATTTTAAAACTACTTATAAAATCAACGAGGCAGGTTATGATCAGGATTAATGAAAATTTTCTCAAGCTTCAGGCATCATATCTTTTTTCCACCATTGCAAAACGGGTCAATGACTTCCAGAGTCAGAACCCGGAGACCGAAATTATCAAGCTCGGCATCGGCGACGCCACCCGGGCGCTTCCCGCCGCCTGCATAGCAGCGCTTCATTCATCCGTGGATGAAATGGCCGCTGATACCAGCTTCAGGGGCTATGGCCCGGAGCAGGGATATCCGTTTTTACGGGAAAAAATTGCCCAACATGATTTTCAGGCACGAAATGTGGACATTGCCGCAGATGAAATATTCATCAGCGACGGCGCCAAGTGCGATACCGGCAATTTTCAGGAAATCCTTTCCACCGACATCTCCTTTGCCGTGCCGGATCCGGTATATCCGGTGTATGTGGATACCAATGTCATGGCCGGACGGACCGGTGAGTTTGAAAACGGCCGGTACCAGAACATCACCTACCTGGAGTGCACCAAAGAAAACAATTTTATTCCCGATCTTCCCCGGTCCCCTGTGGACCTGATTTACCTGTGCTTTCCCAACAACCCGACGGGGGCTACCATTTCAAAAGCCGATCTGGCCAAATGGGTCGATTACGCCCGAAAAAACAAGTCATTGATTTTATTTGATGCCGCCTATGAGGCGTTTATTCAGGACGAGGAATTGCCGCACTCCATTTATGAAATCCCCGGCGCAAAAGAAGTGGCCGTCGAATTCCGGAGCTTTTCCAAAACCGCCGGGTTTACCGGCACCCGGTGCGCGTTTACCGTGGTGCCCAAAGCATGCAAGGCCTACGACAGCAAGGGTGCGCAGCAAAGCCTTCACGCGCTATGGAACCGCCGGCATTCCACCAAATTCAACGGGGTGTCTTATCCGGTGCAGCGGGCCGCAGAAGCCGTATACAGCGAGGCAGGGAAAAAACAGGTGGCGGAAATTATCGCCTATTACATGAAAAATGCCGCCCGGATCCGGCAGGAAATGGATCTGCTGGGACTGGACTGTGTGGGCGGCAGGAATTCACCGTATATCTGGATTGACGCCAAAGGCGATTCCTGGGATCTGTTTGACAATCTGCTCAACAACGCCGGGGTGGTCTGCACGCCGGGGGCGGGCTTCGGCACCTGCGGCAATCAGTATATCCGGCTTTCCGCGTTCAACAGTTTTGAAAATGTGGAAAAAGCCATGAACCGGATCAGCCGGGCATTAAAAAAATAGGAAGTGTTTGTTTTTTTTGAATCGAATTTAATAATCTGGTTATTTTTGGACTATATAGTGTTTGAACGGAAAGTCTCAAAGTAACAATTTTTCTGTCATTGCGAGCCACGCCACAGGCGTGGCCGGGACGGCACGACCGAAGCAATCTCCTAATCGACAGGGGATTACTTCGTCGTTCGT
>JAABSL010000305.1 GCA_011390415.1 Desulfobacteraceae bacterium | reverse complement strand
GATGCAGGCGCAGGAAATGTCGGCGCAGATTTTTTCAAATTCAGCCTGAAACCGCGGTCCCACGGTCACCAGAAACCGGCCCGCGGATTCGGAAAACAGAAGGGTATCATTTCGCGTGATATGCGCACTCGGGACTTCTGCCAGATCAATCTCCAGTCCCAGGTTGCCGCCCATGGCGATCATGGCCAGATGGACGCCGAGGCCGCCGCGGTAGATACCGTGAACAGACGCGGGCAAACTTTTTTGAATGCATGAAGAAAGCGCCTGATAAGTGGGAATAAATGTTTTGGCAAACACCTGGGGCACATTTTTACCGATGTAGCCGAACAAATCGTAATACTCCGATCCGCCCAGTTCATTTCGGGTTTCGCCCAGAATATATACCAGATCCCCGGGATTTTTCACGTCCATGGTGACGCATTTTTCAATGTCTTCACATACGCCCACCGCGGAAAACTGCATGGTCTCCAGGGCCGAGACCTTATGCGATTCTCCGTATTTTCCGGGCAGATGCCCGTCCACATACATGCTGTCTTTTCCGGACAACAGCGGGATGCCGTATGCCATGCACATATCATAGAGCGCCCGGCAGGACCGGACCAGCTGGGCGGCCTTAAATCGGCCGTCCGGATTTTTGTCCGGATCAAAGGCAATACTGGGCCAGCAGAAATTATCCACCCCCCCGATATGATCGGGATTTCCGCCTACGGCCACCATTCGCCGGACCGCTTCATCAATGGTGCAGGCGGTCATGTGATACGCGTCAATGGCCGAATACATGGGCAGCAGGGACTGGGAAAAAACCAGCCCTTTAGACGATGACAGCACCGGCCGGATCACGGTGGCGTCGCTGTAGACATCGGCGTCTTTTCCCACCAGGGGCTTGATCACACTGCCGCCCTGCACTTCATGGTCATACTGGCGGGTAATCCATTCCTTGGAGCAGATGTTGGGCCGGGCCAGCAGATTCAGCAATACGGCATTGACGTTTTCCGGTTCGCCAAGCACCGGTTCATAGAGTCCCCTTTGTTCCGGGGGCAGCCAATGGGCGTCAAATTTCCATTCGGGAAAACCGGACTTGAGCAGATCCATATCCACATAGGCGCAGGTGTCACCATTATACGTGATGTGAAGTTTTCCGGAATCCGTGTATTTGCCGATCACCGTGCTTTCCACCGCATGTTTTTGCGAAAGGGCCATAAACCGGTCAATGTGTTCGGGCCTGACGGCAACGGTCATGCGCTCCTGGGATTCGGATACCCAGATTTCCCATTGGTCCAGGCCGTCATATTTTAACGGCACCTTTTCAAGCCAGACTTCACAGCCGTTGGACAGGAGCGCGGATTCGCCGACGGACGAGGACAATCCCCCACCGCCGTTGTCCGTAATATAGGCAATCAATCCCTCATCCCGGGCTTCAAGCAGAAAATCGTGCATTTTTTTCTGGGTGTACGGATCGCCGATCTGAACATGGCCCGCCGGTGTGGTGGCGGAAAATGTTTCCGACGAGGCGGTGACGCCGTGAATGCCGTCTTTGCCCACCCGGCCGCCGCACATAATGATGAGTTCACCGGGAGACGTGGTTTTCCGGTCCGAAGGCCTTCCCGCGACGCTCGACGGCATCAGTCCCAGGGCGGTGACAAACACCAGGCATTTGCCCATATATCCCGGATGAAAAGTAACCTGGCCGAAACCCGTGGGAATGCCGCTTTTATTGCCGCCGTCCCTCACCCCTTCGATGACGCCGTCGAGCAGGCGGCGGGGATGGAGCTTGGGCTTCAGGTCACCGCTGTAGTTCCGGTCCCCCACGCAAAACCCATAGCTTCCCATGACCAGTCGTGATCCGAGACCGGTTCCCAGCGGATCCCGGTAAACGCCGACAATGCCGGTAATGGCGCCGCCGTAGGCCTCCATATTGGAGGGTGAATTATGGGTTTCGCCGGTAATGACATAATAATGATTTTCATCAAACCGCCCGACCCCGGCATTGTCCCATAGCACTGATATCACCCAGTCTTTTTTTTCTTTGAGCAGCAGGGTGGGGGCTTCAATATAAGTTTTAAAGAGATTTTCAATGATTTCCGTTTGACCGGTCTCACCATCCGTGTAGGTAAACACGCCGCGAAACGTATTGTGATTACAATGATCACTTCTGGCCTGGGAAATATATTCCAGTTCCACATCCGTCGGTTCCGTAAGCCCGATCTGCTTTCTTGCGGCCTGAACCGCAGGCTTGTTAAAATACGAGCGGATCACCGGCACGTCATTGATATTTAATGCCAGATTGCGTTCATCACTGACCTTTGCCAGGGCTTCATCGCTGTCCATGGGGATGGTGGAAACGGTGGGGGTATGATCCAGTTCGACTTTGGGGACGATATACCCGATCCCGACTTCAGGATCCCATTCTTTTTTTGAAAATACCCGCACCTGCTGGATGATGTCATTGGCCAGGAGTTCTCTGGCCACCAGTTCCACATCCGAACGGGTCAGATGACCGGCGCAAAGGCAATACCTGCGGGAGGTATACACATCTTCATCTGCTGACAGCCGGATATTCAAGACGTCTTCGATGGCCTCCACCGCCGTACTTCCGGGATTATCCTTGACCCCCGGCCGGTAGCCGACCCATATGCACCAGTCAAACGACAGGGGCAGCGGATCATAGGCGGAAATCTGCGTCACCGGATTGGTGAAAATTTCCGTCTGCACCGTCTGCCGCTGGTCCGCGGACAATTCCACATCCATGGTGATGACATGCACGGTTCGGATTTTATCGATTTGGATATCAAAATAAGACGCTGCCTTGTTGCAGATGCCCTGCCCTTCAGCGTCAAAAAGATCCGGTTTTAGCGTAACTTCAAGTCTGTGTGGCATTTTATTAGGTATAAGGTAAAAGGTTAAAGGTAATAAGTTTAAATAAATTGAACTGGAATTCCGATCATATTATTCTTGATTGCCAATAATGCGGATCACGACTCAAATGCATCACCGCAAGAATATAAATAACTGTTCCTTCATCACTGTAAAGAATGGCAAATGGAAAACGATTAACGAGCCTGCGCCGTATGTCTGAATAAAAAAGGGGCCAGGTTTTCGGAGATGCTGCAATATCTATAATAGCTGAATTAATTATTTGAGCGAAATCGTAACCAAGACCGACTTGACATTTTTCATAGTAATCAATGGAAGAAATAAATTCATTCTCTGCTTCAGGATGAAATTCATAAATCATTTTTCAAATCGTTTCCAGACTTTGTTAAAAACCTCTTCACCAGAAATGGTGTTAACTTTTCCTGAACGCAGTTCTTCTAGTCGTTTTTTGGCTTCCAATGCCCATTTTCGGTCGTTCTCTTTGCTTAACGGATTCATGCTTCGAAGAAGCGAGTCGACCAGCAAAGCTCTTTCTTCAATGGGCAGCGATATTGCTTCGTCAATCAAATCTTGTGTTTTTCCCATAGATTCAAACCTCTTCTCTATTTTTCAAAAAACCGCATAATATCATTATAAAAAACAAAAACCATCAGCATCAGCAATAAAAAAATACCGATCTGCTGGGCGATTTCCCGGGTTTTGATACTCACCGGTCGCCGGATAATCGCCTCGATGCTGAAAAAAAGGATATGCCCCCCGTCCAGCACCGGCACCGGCAATAAGTTCAAAATCCCCAGGTTGACACTGATCAGCGCAATAAAGGCAAGCAGGTTTACGATGCCCTGCTCCACCTGTTCACCGGCCATCTGGGCGATTAATATGGGGCCGCCGATGGTTTTGGCGGGAATGGCGCCCTGAAAAACTTTGACCACACTCAAAATGGTCAATTTGCAGATCAGGTAGGTCCGGTTCAGACTTTCCACAAAGGCGTCGGCCGGTCCCATGGGGATGGTCCTCACTTCTCCGGACGAACTGACCCCGATGATGTAGCGGTGCTGTTCTTCACCGAAAATGTTTTCCATGACATCATCTTTGGGTTTAACGGAAATCTGAATCTGCCGGTTTTCCCTTAAAAAGGTAAAGTCCATGGGCTCGCCGTTGCTGTCCATTATCTTTTCCGCCATATCCGACCAGTTTTCAATGGCGGCACCGTTGATCGCCAGCACTTTGTCGCCGCTCTGAACACCCGCGGTTTCGGCCGGAGACCCTTCGCTGACGTCTCCGATCACCGGTTCCATCATCATCATTCCGGAAAACCAGAAAATACCGAAAAAAATAACAATTGCCAGAAAAAAATTGAAAAACGGACCGGATGCCACAATGAGGATGCGCTGGAACACATTTTTATGGGTAAAGGAATACGGAATATCCGCCGGATCCAGTTCTTCGTCCGGTTGTTCCCCCACCATCTTCACATACCCGCCCAGCGGTATGGCCGACAACCGGTATTCCGTCCGGCCGACGGTTTTAGCCAGAATTTTAGGCCCGAATCCGAGTGAAAATTTTTCCACCCCCACGCCAAAGGCCTTGGCAACCAGGAAATGGCCGAGTTCATGAAAAAAAATCAATACACCGAGTACGACAACAAAACCGATTATAAAACTCATCTGGCCCCCTTATCCTGAAAACGTTCAATCCAGCTTCCCGCCGTTTGCCTGGCCCACTGATCAGCCAGTAAGATATCATCAATTTTCGGGGATGTCACAACAGTATGTTTTCCCATTGCATGATCGATCACTTCCGGGATTTGAATAAACGTAATGTGTTTATTTAAAAAAGCAGCCACCGCCACTTCATTGGCGGCATTGAGCACGCATGGCAGGGTTCCGCCGGTTTCACAGGCTGCAAAGGCATGGGCCAGGCACGGAAATTTATGCATGTCCGGGGCTTCAAATGTCAGGGCGCCGATTTTGGCAAAATCCGGCACCGGCAGATTCAGGGGCAGCCGTTTGGGCCAGGAAAGGGCATAGGCAATGGCGCCTTTCATGTCCGGTGTTCCCATCTGGGCAATCACGGACCCGTCGATATAGCAGACCATGGAATGAACAATGCTCTGGGGGTGAATCACCACTTCAATCTGCCGGCAGGACACATCAAATAAATATTTGGCCTCAATCACCTCCAGGCCTTTATTCATGAGCGTGGCAGAATCAATGCTGATTTTTTCACCCATCTCCCATGTGGGATGGGCCAGGGCTTTTTCCGGGGTAATGCCGGGGAACTGATCAGCGGAAACATCATGAAACGGGCCGCCGGATGCCGTGAGCAGGATCTTTTTGAAATCCTTTTTCCGGTTTCCGGCAAGGCACTGGAAAATGGCGCTGTGCTCGCTGTCCACCGGCAGGATGGAGACATTGTTTTCTTTGGCCCGCTGCATTACAATATCTCCGGCCATGACCAGTGTTTCTTTGTTGGCCAGGGCGATATGTTTTTTTGCGGAAATCGCATCAAGCGTCGGCAGCAGCCCGGCCGCACCCACCATGGCAGACACCACCACCTCCACATCCGGGTGAACCGCTGCCGCCCGGTATCCGGCATCACCGAACATGATATCTGTCGAACAATCCGGTTCGACCAGTTTCTTCAGCTGAGCGGCATCCTTTTCAGAATAGACCACGGCCAGATCCGGTGCAAACCGCTTGATCTGTTCCGCCAGCAGGCGGACATTGTTGCCGGCGGTCAGGGCCTTTACCGAAAAAAGATCCGGAAACCGCGCCACAACGTTGAGGGTATTGGTGCCAATGGATCCGGTGGCCCCCAAAATAGTCAGATACCGCATTTTATATACCTGTCAGAAAAAATTCTTTAAAAAAATAAGCGACCGGCGCGGCAAACAAAAGGGCGTCGATCCGATCCAGAATCCCGCCGTGCCCCGGTAAAATAGTACCGGAATCCTTGATATTTCCGGCTCTTTTCAACTGTGACTCAAAAAGATCACCGATTTGCGCAGCTATGTTGACGCCGGCAAATAACAAAAAAATCATCGGCACGTTGTGATGGGGCAGAAACAAGCGCATAAAAATATATCCCACCAGGATGCACAAGAGCATCCCCCCCACAGATCCTTCAATGGTTTTGCCCGGACTGATCGAGGGACTCAGCTTGTGACGACCGAAAAATTTACCGGCATAGAATGCCCCCACGTCCCCGGCAAACACTATAAACAGCAAAAAGAAAATCCATGCCACGCCATGGGGATCATTGCGCAGCATGATAATCATGGCCAAAGACAAAGGGATGTAAATCACGGCCTGAATTTCATTTTTCACGTCATTTAAAATCTGCGGCCCGTTTTTATACCCGGGCATGGACAAAATGGCGGCACCCATAAAATTTAACACAAGAACGCCGATGATTAGCTGGAAGGAATTAAAATAGGCCGCGGAAATGAGCAGCAGGCCGCATACACCGCCCCAAATGGATATCGGTGAAAAGATAGCATTCTTTTTATCAAAAAAAACAATTTGATAATACTCATACACCGCCACCAGAAACACCAGGCCGATAAAGCATGAAAACAGAAATACCGATCCCTTGAAGATGAGCAGCGAAAGCAGCGGAAAAGCCACAAGACTCGTTATGATCCGTTTTAAATGCATGTGTTAAATTTTTTCAACCTCATCATTTTTAATGTGACCGATTTTGATTTGATCGATTTTAATGTGACCGATGGATTGTCAGATAGAGAGGGCATAAACGTGCGCGCAAACACGCACCTTACGCATGAAAAACAGGCTGAGGGATTACACACGACCGAAACGGCGGTCTCTGTGTTGATAATCCTTTAGAATGCGGACCAATTCGTCTTTTGTGAAATCCGGCCACAACGTATCGGTGACGGCGATTTCGGTATAGGCAATCTGCCAGAGCAAAAAATTACTGATCCGCATTTCGCCGCTGGTCCGTATCAACAGTTCAGGGTCCGGCATGGAGGATGTATAAAGATGGGCGGCAACCGTATTTTCGTCAATAGCGTCGACGGCCAGCTGGCCGGTTCTGACCTCTTCGGCGATTTCCCGCACGGCTTTGACAATTTCGGATCTGGACCCGTAACTTAACGCGAGATTCAGGTGCATGCCGTCATTATTTCGGGTTGCGTCCCGGGTCCGAAGGATTTCACCCTGTATGTCCTCCGGCAGTTGTTCCGTTTGTCCGATGACATTAAAACGGATGTTGTTGACCACCATTTCCTGCCGTTCGGAAACAACAAATTTTTTCAGCAGAACCATCAGCGCCGACACTTCCGCTTTGGGTCGCTGCCAGTTTTCAGTGGAAAATGCATACAGGGTTAGAAAAGAAATTCCGATTTCCCGGCAGACACGGACCACCATGCGAACCGTATCCGCTCCTTTTTCATGACCTTTGACCCGGTTGAGCAGTTTTTTCTTGGCCCACCGGCCGTTGCCGTCCATGATCACGGCAATATGCGACGGCAGCGCCGCCATATCCAGGCCGTCCGTATGAATTGGATCAGATTTCAAGAATTTCCTTTTCTTTTGCTTTAAACGTATCGTCGATCATCTGAATATGATCATCGGTAAATTTCTGGATGGTGTCCTGGGCTTTGAATACGTCGTCTTCGGAGGCTTCACCTTCCTTTTTCAGCTCTTTTAACATATCATTGGCGTCCCGGCGAACATTGCGGACCGCCACCCGATAGTCTTCACACACCTTGCTGACCTGCTTGACAATTTCCTTGCGGCGTTCTTCGGTGAGCGGAGGAATCGCGATCCGGATAATTTTGCCGTCATTTGAAGGGGTCAGGCCGAGGTTGGATTTTAAAATCGCTTTTTCAATATCTTTGAGTACGGAAACATCCCATGGCTGAATTGTGATCAGGCGGCTTTCGGGAACCGCAAGGGTGGCCATCTGATTTAAAGGCGTCAATGTCCCGTAATAATCCACACGGATATCATCAAAAATATTTAATGATGCGCGACCGGTTCGAACCTTTCTCAATTCATTTTTCAAAGAATTGATGGTTTTTCCCATTTTCTCTTTTGCTTCATTATTAATATCTTGAATCATAATTCTACACCTTAATTAGGATTTATTTCTTTCTCCGGTTCGTAGATTCGCGTTCCGATTTTTTCCCCGCAGATGACCGCTTTGATGTTTCCTTTGACCTTGAGATTAAATATGTTTAAAAGAAGGCTGTTGTCCATGGCCAGGGATATGGCCGTCAGATCCATCACACTCAAACGACGTTTCAGAACTTCCATATAACTGATCTCATGGATAAACTGCGCATCGCGGTTTTGTACCGGATCCGAGTCATAGACGCCGTCAACCTTTGTCGCTTTCAGCAGAACATCGGCGTGAATCTCCTCGGCCCGAAGCACGGATGCGGTATCCGTGGTGAAATACGGACTGCCGGTGCCGGCGGCAAAAATGACAATACGCTTTTTTTCAAGGTGCCGGACCGCCCGCCGCCGGATATAGGGTTCTGCCATCTGGTGCATGGATATGGCGGACAGCACGCGGGTCTGGACGCCGTTTTTTTCCAACGCATCCTGAAGCGCGATACTGTTCATCACCGTGGCCAGCATTCCCATGTAGTCGGCCGTTGCCCGGTCCATCCCCTCGGAAGCCGCCGCCATGCCGCGAAAAATATTGCCGCCGCCAACAACAATAGCCATTTCCACACCGAGATCATAGGCTGACTTTACTTCGTCAGCCATGAATCTTAGCATATCGGTACTGATACCGTACGGTTGTTCCCCCATAAGGGCTTCACCGCTTAATTTTAAAAGAACACGCTTGTATATCGGAATTGTCAAAACGAATTACCCGCCAATCTGAAACCTTGCAAACCGGTTAATGGTTATTTTCTCACCTGTTCTGGCAATCATGTCGTTCAGAACATCACTGATGGTGAGGCTGGTATCCCGGACATACATCTGATTCATCAGGCAGCTTTCCTTGTAAAATTTCGTCATTTTGCCTTCGATGATTTTATCCAGCATTTTTTCGGGTTTGCCCATTTCAAGGGCCTGTGCCCGGTATATCTCTTTTTCTTTTTCAATCACATCTTCCGTGATGTCTTCCGGGACAACGCCCAGAGGGTTTGTCGCGGCGATATGCATGGCGATATTTTTGGCAAATTCCTGAAAATCATCCGTTTTGGCCACAAAATCGGTTTCGCAATTCACTTCGACCAGAACACCGATTTTCCCGCCCATGTGAATATAGGCCTGGACAACACCTTCAGAGGCTTCCCGGCCGGCTCTTTTCTTTGCCGTGGCCAGTCCTTTTTTTCTCAGAAAATCAGCGGCTTTATCCATATCTGCGTTACATTCTTTCAACGCTTCCTTGCAATCCATTATGCCGGCGCCGGATCTTGCACGAAGTTCCTTTACCATTGTTGCACTCACTGTCGTCATTTTTATTCTCCCGTATTTTCTGAAGCGGCTGCTTCTTCTGTATTTTTAGATTCAGGTTCTACTGCGGCTTCCTCTGTCCCGGTTTTCCGGATCACTTCAACAATGGGTCCTTTTGAGCCGTCGGAAATAATCCGACGTTCCACCGGACCTGCTTTTTTCTGCGCTTCGGTCTCCGGCACTTCAGTTTCACCGGCCTTATCGGCTGCGGCCTGCTCTTTTTCCGCGCGGCGGTGGGCCCCTTCGATACAGGCATCGGCCACCCGGGCGGAGAACAGTTTAACTGCGCGAATCGCGTCATCATTGCCCGGAACGATGTAATCAATGGGATCCGGGTCACAGTTGGTGTCCACCACGGCCACAATCGGAATGCCCAGCCGACGGCCTTCTTTTACCGCGATGGATTCTTTTTTCGTATCAATGACAAAGATGGCCCCGGGCAATGATTTCATATTCCGGATGCCGCCTAAGGTATTGTCCAGTTTTACCTTTTCTTTCTGAAGCTTTAACCGTTCCTTTTTCGGATACAGGTTAATGGTCCCGTCATTTTCAATTGCATTCAAATGATTTAAGCGGTCAATGCTTTTTTTGATGGTGGGAAAATTGGTCAGCATTCCCCCCAGCCACCGGTTGTGGACATAGTACATTTCACACCGGTTGGCTTCTTCGTATATGGATTCACGGGCCTGTTTTTTGGTACCGACAAAAAGCACCGATTTCCCGTTTGCCACCGTATCCGCAATAAAATCGCAGGCGGTTCTGAACATTTTTACCGTCTGCTGAAGATCGATAATATAGATACCGTTTCTTGCGCCAAAGATATATTTTTTCATCTTCGGGTTCCAGCGCCGGGTTTGATGGCCGAAATGCACACCGGATTCCAGCAGGTCTTTCATTTTTGCATAATTCATGGTTTTTCCTTTCATGGTTTGGTTTTTCTACCGCCGCCCGCATCATCCCGGCTGCCGACTTTTCAAAAAAGCACCAGGCATCCGGTCATCGGACGTGAGTAATAAAAATGAATCAATAACGAACAGGGTATTAATAAATCTTATTTAATTAACAAATTATTCTTGTCGAAGCAATCTTTTTCACTTATTTTTTTCTGATAAAAATTATTTATTTCATCCGCATTCTGGCGACCCGGTCATGACCGCTGTAATCACGGATAAAAACCAGATCTGTATATCTGCCGTCATCGCAGACGATTTGCGCCACGCGGTCTTTTTGATCATACCCGATCTCGATCATCAAAAATCCGTGTTTTTTTAAAACATCTGGCGCGTCATGGATCATTTTTTTGATGATATCCAGACCATCAGCCCCGCCATCCAGCGCCTGCAAAGGTTCATATCGGCCAACTTCCGGTGCCAGGCCGGCAATATCAGCAGACGGAATATACGGCGGATTGGAAATAATCAGATCAAATTTTTGGTCATCGGATGTTTCGCTATCCGGGTTAACAGCAGAAAACAATGCACCGACCAGAAAGGCGATATTCTCTTTTACCCGGTTTTGGGACGCATTTGCCGATGCAACGGATATGGAATTTTGCGAAATGTCGGAGGCAAAATAAAGATGCCCCGGCCGATTCACCGCAAGGGCAATGATCACGGCTCCTGATCCCGTTCCCACATCCAGGACCCGAAATCGCCGTAACGCAGCATCTGCAGGAATCAGTTTAAGGGATTCCTCCACCAGAAATTCCGTTTCCGGTCTTGGAATCAGGACATCCGGCGTGACGGTAAAATCAATTCCCCAGAACTCCCGATTGCCGGTAATATATGCCACCGGTTCGCGACCGACCCGCCTTTTGATAACTTCCCGGAACAGCGACAATTCCTGACCGTTAAGGGGCTGATCAAACCGCAAGTACAAATCAAGCCGGCGAATTCCGAGGATATGGGCCAGCAGTATTTCTGCGGTCAGGCGGGGACTGTCAATGGCGTGCGACTTAAAAAAGGAAGTGGTCCACTGGAGAATTTTAAGAATGGTCCATTGCGGGTCCATTATATTTTTCGCTGGATTCTTCGGTGAATTACCGGGTGGACGATCGGATGTATTACCGGATAAATGGCCGGGTGAATTGTCAGGCGGAGTGGGCGGAATCTGCATTGTTCAGCGCCTGGGCCTGATAAAAAGTTGACAGTCCGTCAATAATTTCCCTGATGTCCCCCTGCATAATGCTTTCAAGCTTATACAGCGTCAATCCGATCCGATGATCCGTCATGCGTCCCTGGGGGAAATTATAGGTGCGGATACGCTCGCTCCGGTCTCCGCTGCCCACCTGGCTTTTTCTTTTTTCGGACATCTCGTCATGCTGCTGGCTCATTTCCATGTCATAGAGCCGGGCCCGGAGTACTGTCAATGCCTTGGCTTTGTTTTTGTGCTGGGATTTCTGATCCTGGCAGATTACCACCAGACCGGTGGGCAAATGGGTCACCCGCACCGCCGAATCCGTGGTATTTACAGACTGTCCGCCGGGACCGGAGGACCGGTACACATCGAATTTCAAATCACCCGGATCAATATGAACTTCCACATCCTCGACTTCCGGCAGCACAGCCACCGTGACGGCGGATGTATGAATGCGGCCCTGGGTTTCGGTGGTGGGTACCCGCTGCACCCGATGGGTCCCGCTTTCATACTTTAAATGACTGTAGGCCCCTTTCCCCTTGACCAGAACGACGATTTCCTTAAATCCGCCGGAGTCCGTAATATGTTCGGAAATTATCTCCAGCTTCCATCGCATGGTCTCGGCATAACGGGTATACATCTTGAAAAGATCCCCGGCAAAGAGCGCGGCTTCTTCACCGCCGGTACCTGCCCGTATTTCCAGCAACACATTCTTATCATCATTCGGATCTTTGGGCACCAGAAGGGTCCGCAATTCTTCTTCCAGTTTGCTCTTTTCCGACGACAATGTCTCGACTTCACTGCGGGCCAGGGCTTTTATTTCCGGATCACTGTCCGACAAAAGCTCTTTGCTCTCTTCCAGTTCATCCAGCATCTGCTTGTAAGTTCTGAAAACAGGAACAATTTTACTCAGATCGCCGTGTTCACGGACGTACTTTGTATAAAGTTCCCGGTTCTGAACCACCGACGGATCACTTAAGAGCTGTTCAAGCTCCTGGTATCTTTCTTCAAGCCCTGATAACTGTTCAAACATTTATTTTAACGACCGATTTGATAGCAGAAAAAACGAGGAGATCAGCGGAATGATTATTTATCGTTATTCTGAAATTTTGCATATTTTCTGCGGAATCGTTCAATTCGACCGGCAGAGTCAACCAGTTTCTGTTTGCCCGTATAAAAAGGATGGCATTGAGAACAAATCTCAACCGTGATGTCCGATCTCGTCGAACCGACCTTCACTTCATTGCCGCAGGCACATTTAATGGTTGTTTCCTTATATTCAGGATGAATACCTTCTTTCATGATTGGCTTCCTTTCTTATGAATTCATTGAATCAAGAAATTCTTTATTTGTTTTTGTTCCCTGCATCTTATCCAGTAAAAACTCCAGACTGTCAACAGGATTTAATGTGGAAAGCAATTTTCTTAATATCCAGACACGATTCAGGGTCTCCGGATCCAGCAGGAGTTCTTCTTTTCGGGTACCGGATTTATTGATATCGATGGCCGGATACATCCGTCGATCCGCCAGTCGGCGATCCAGTTGAAGTTCCATATTGCCGGTGCCTTTAAATTCTTCGAAAATCACTTCGTCCATTCGGCTGCCGGTATCCACCAGTGCCGTGGCGATAATCGTGAGGCTGCCCCCTTCGTCGATGTTTCGGGCCGCACCGAAAAAGCGTTTCGGCCGGTGCAGGGCATTGGAATCCACACCACCGGAAAGTATTTTCCCGCTGGGCGGGGATACGGTGTTATACGCACGGGCCAGACGGGTAATACTGTCTAACAAAATCACCACATCGCGTTTATGCTCCACCAGCCGTTTTGCCTTTTCAATCACCATTTCAGCCACCTGCACATGTCTTTCCGGCGGCTCGTCAAAAGTGGACCCGATCACCTCTGCGTTTACGGAGCGCTGCATATCCGTAACCTCTTCAGGGCGTTCATCAATGAGCAGCACAAAGGGAATCACATTTTTTTGCCCGGCAATAATGCTGTTGGCCAGATTTTTGAGAATCATCGTTTTTCCGGCCCGGGGCGGAGAAACGATCAACCCGCGCTGACCAAACCCAAGGGGCGTCATCATGTCCATGATCCGGGCTGTATAATTATCTTTGGCGTTTTCCAGCTTCATTTTGGTATCCGGAAACAACGGAATCAGGTTGTCAAACAGAATTTTGTCCCGGGCGATTTCCGGTTCTTCAAAATTGATCGCTTCCACTTTCAAAAGCGCAAAGTATCTTTCAGACTCTTTCGGCTGCCGGATCTGGCCGGAAACCGTATCCCCGGTTTTAAGATTAAACCGGCGAATCTGAGACGGCGACACATAAATATCGTCCGGTCCGGGAAGGTAGTTGCATCCCGGAGACCGCAGAAATCCGAATCCGTCCGGCAAAATTTCGAGTGTTCCCTCCCCGTAGATCTGCCCGTTTTTTTCGATATGGGCCTGGAGAAGTGCAAAAATAAGCTCCTGCTTTCGCAAGCCGCCGGCATTTTCAATGTTAAACTTTTTGGCCAGCTTGGTTAGATCGCTGATCTTTGTTTTTTTGAGTTCTAAAATGTTCATTAAACGTTAAACTCCGCTAAGTAATTGATTAAACAGGTATATAATTGATTATAGGATATATGCTCTTTCTATTCTTATTGAGGCGATGAAAAATGATACAGGTTTATTCTTTTAATTTCTTCTGCTGAAAACAGATGTAGGATATATGATTTTAATCAGATTGGATTTGTCGTATTTTTTTTATCAGTCACTAAAGAAATTAGAAACCACTAAAGAAATTAAAAACATGAATTCATGATGTATTTATGAAGGATTACCGACTTCAAATTTGATTATTAGCAAGAAGATTGAATCGAAACGCCCCAAAAGGAAGGTTTTCTTTTTTATAAAAAATATGACATTTTTTTCCCCCTGTCAACTGATTTTAATCTAATTTTATCTTATTCTTAAAGTTTTCATAAAACCGATCAATATAAGTCCGGGTTTGACTGATCGTACCATTGTTGTCTATCACAAAATCGGATTTTTTAATCTTTTCCGCTTCCGGCATCTGGATTTTCATCAAGGCCTCTGCTTCTGTCCGGGCAATCTGATCGCGCGCCATGATTCGCTGCACCCGGAGGTCCGGATCCACGGAAACAGTCAGCACATAATCAAAAAAAACGTCCATTCCGGTTTCAAACAGCAACGGCACCTCAACTGCAATGACCGGGTCGCGCTGCTGAATGGATTTTTGAAACGCTGCATCCATTTGTAAAAACACTTCCGGATGCACAAACTGCTCCAGCATTTGCTTTTTTTCCTTGTCCCGGGTGATAATTTCTCTTAGTTTTTTACGGTCCAGGGTCCCGTCATCTAAAAGTATATCTTTTCCAAAATAACCAACGATCTTATCATAGGCCGGCGTTCCCGGCGAAACGGCATTTCGGGCCAGTTCATCCGCACTCACCACCCGGAGCCCCTTTTCTATCAGATAATTGCAAACAAACGATTTACCGGAACCGATACCACCGGTAATTCCGAGTTTTACGGGTATATTCATCTGTTCATCGGTTCTGTCTGTATGTGTCCGGTCTTTATTTGATTGGTCCGTATGCATCGGGGTCATATGCATCCGCTGCAATTAAATGGTTTCGCAAAAGGCAAATTAATTGTATAAGAGCTGAATCAGGCAGATTCAACCTGAGTTTAAAAAATATTTTTTTTTAGAAGTCAACAGCAAGCAAGCCTTAGCCTTTCGGGGCGTCACGTCAGGGAAAAAAATTCATTATATTAAAAAATGTTTAAAATCAATACAAATTTTACTCCTTCCGCGCCCGATGCATTTATTGTCGGCGGAACGGTCCGCGACCTCCTCATAGGAGTCCGCCCCAAAGACTATGACATCGTAACGCTGGATGATCCGAAAAAACTGGCGCATCAGATTGCCGCAAAAACCGGGGGGAAAATTGTGGAACTGGGCAAACCCGGGTTAAAAATTTTCCGCATTGTGACGCCGCACAAAACACCAGACCCGCATGACCCGGCCTATGACATTGCACCGGCAAACGGCGCGACCATTGAAGAAGACCTGGCCAAAAGGGATTTTACCATTAATGCCATGGCCATTTCTCTTGACGACATTAAAAGCCCTGCCACCATTCGTGATAGGGTCATCGACCCGTTTAATGGAA
>JAABSL010000304.1 GCA_011390415.1 Desulfobacteraceae bacterium | reverse complement strand
ATTCCAGGCGACCCCATGTCCCGGTCTTACCGGGATCTGGCCGGGTCCGTGAATCAAAAAATCGCGGCCATGGCGGATGCCGTGTTTCTGGTGGTCAGCGGGATTCCTTTAAAAATTAAATAATTAAACAGATAGAGGACAAACATGAAATTACTGAATAATACCATTGCAAAAATCGGCATGCCGGATGCAAAAATTGAAAAAGCGGCACTGGAGCGGCTTCGCAACCAGGCCCGGCCTGCGGGCAGCCTGGGCGTGCTGGAACCGATTTCCGCCCGACTGGCAGCCATTGCCGGAAAAATCGATGTCCGGCTGGACCGGAAAATTATCGTTACCTGCGCCGGTGATCATGGGGTGGCGGCGGAAGGAGTGAGTCTGTTTCCTGCGGAAGTCACCGCCCAGATGGTATATAATTTTGTCCACGGGGGGGCATCGGTGAGCGTGCTGGCCCGACATGCCGGGGCGGATGTCCGGGTGGCGGATATCGGGGTGGATTTCGACTTTGAACCGGAATTACCGATTTTTCATAAAAAAGTGCGCAAAGGCACTGGAAATCTGGCAACCGGTCCGGCCATGTCCCATAAAGAAGCCATTTTAAGCATAGAGGCCGGGATAGCCATTGTGGATGAACTGGTGGCGGAAAACCGACCGGATATGATCGGCACCGGCGATATGGGGATCGGCAATACCACGCCGTCTACTGCCATTATTGCGGTTTTCTCCGGCCTGCCCGTAGCCGACCTGACCGGCCGGGGCACCGGAATCGACGATGACGGCCTGAAACATAAAATCCATGTGATTGAAAAAGGCATTGCCGTAAACCGGCCGGATGCGTCCGACCCCGTTGATGTGCTGGCCAAAGTTGGGGGGCTTGAAATCGGTGCATTGGGGGGTCTGGTTATTGGTGCGGCTGCCCATGGCATTCCGGTGGTATGCGACGGCCTGATCTCCACCGCCGGGGCATTAATCGCCTGTGAACTGGCCCCGACAGCCCTGGCTTATCTATTTCCCAGTCATCGGTCCGAAGAAATCGGCCACCGGTTTATGCACGACCGCATGGGTCTTGATCCGTTGATTGATCTCGGATTTCGTCTCGGCGAAGGCACCGGGGCGGCCGTTGCCATGAGACTTCTGGACGCGGCAACGCGGGTGCTGGCAGACATCAAAACCTTTGAAGAAGCAGGCATTGCGGCGGCGGGAAAAACTGCAAAAATTTGATTCCGCCCTTTTTAAAAATGAATCCGCTGTTAATATCTGTCGTCTTCTGGTGGCGACTGTCGCCGATCTACTCATTGTCGTTCGGTTCTCCTTTTTCCCAATGATACGCTGTTTTACCGGTTTTCAGTCGGCCTTTACGCATTTTGGCATCAAAACCGTTTAAAAATCAAAATAGTAGCTGGATAATTGTTCACAATCATCTTCAGCCGGATTGTTTTTAACATAAATCACAACGCCTTGTCCCAACCCGGCCGCCCTTGTTTAAACCATCTAAACGCTTAAACTAAATATTTAACTTAAAAAATAGTTTTAATTATTTCATCAAAATGTTGACATTAGGAGAAATTTATCTATTATTTTTTAATTATATGAAGGTCTTTTTGTGACCGGTTTCTTTACAAAGGTGTAACCATTGCCAAAGTGGTGCCCGAAGGTAAAGGAGTAAAAGTAATTTTTTTTTTAACAAGGAGGACGTCACTATGGCTAATGGAACTGTAAAATGGTTTAATGAAAAAAAAGGCTACGGTTTCATTGAACAGGAAGATGGCCCGGATGTTTTTGTACACCATTCGGGAATTAATTCAACCGGTTTTAGAACGCTCAATGAAGGGGACAATGTTACCTTTGACATTGAGCAGGGAGCAAAAGGACCTTCGGCAGTCAATGTCACTGTGGTTTAGATCCGCTCTGAAAATTTATAAAGGCTTCCTGCCGGTTCGCCGGCAGGAAGCCTTTATTTTTGGTCTGACGGATCTGCTTTATTGGGGGCTTGTTTAGGGCGGACATTATGGCGGCACATCATCCTTTTTAGTTTCTCATACGGCTGCGCGCCGACCATTCGCTCCTGTTTTATTATAAATGTCGGAACTGCCGTTATGCGGTTTTCAGCGGCCCGCTCCCAGTCCGCATCTACCTGTTGTTGAAATGTTCTTTGTTCGACCACCTCCCGGGCAGCCGCTTTTTCAAGGCCCACGGACGCGGCGATGTCTTCGAGCACCTTCAGGTCCGCAAGATTTTTCCCTTCCACAAAATAAGCGGCAAAAGCGGCTTTATGAAATTCAGCCCCTTTGTTTTCCTTTTCCGCAAGACATGACAATTCCTGGGCCAAACGGGTATTATAGATATGGCTTATTTCTCCAAACGGCAATCCCAGCTCCGACGCCGTCCGCTTTATTGAACCCATCATTTTTTCAATATTATCAATTTTTCCGGCAAAATAAGTTTTCAATAAAACGCCGTCTGCCGGTATTTCCGGATGCAGCGGAAACGCCCGCCATCGGATAATAATATCAAACGCCTGTTCCAGTTTCTCAATACGACCCGTAATGAAATAACACCAGGGTCAGATATAATCGGAAAATATTTCCAGAACCGCGGGTTCCGTCATTTTTTCGCTCCTTTTTTCAATTCTGAAAATTTGCTATGCTTCATATTTCATTCGGTTTTCAGGCTTTTTGGTTCGTTTTTTTGCAAGGCATTCGGGATGACGCTGTAGTGCGCTACCGCAAATCCCGAATAACACCGCAAAAAAATGAACCGGGAAGTCTGGGACTACTGGGAAGGCATGATGCGGCTTACCCAGCCATTTTCCTTGCACCACTGAAAAAACATCAGCCGTGACATGCGGTTGGCGGCATTCTCGTTGGATATGGCCGTGGTCACCGCCCCTTTATTGCGTTTTAAGTTGAGTTTTTTGGCTTTTGTTTCCGTCAGCTGCTGCTCTTGTTCCAGGGCATAGCTATATTTCAGCATGGACGTATCCGCCTTGCGGCAAAACGTCGTTTCCAACTGATGCCGCAGGTATTTAAAATTTGCCGTCACCGTCATTTTTTTCAACGATCCCAAAGCGGTATAGTCCATTACCCGATCAATAAAGATCAGCGGATTCATGTCCATTGTCTGATACAGCATCACAAACCAGAACGTTTTTAAATCCTGCAATCTCACTGTTTTGATTTTTTTGCGATCTTTTTCCGGCGCAGGATTGTCTGTGACGCATGCCGGTTCGGCACCCGCTGTCTGGTAGCAGCCCTGAATAAGAAAAATATTTTCGTCGTTATAAATTTCAACCGGATCATGGGCTTTGCTGTAAAACCGGGACCGCTTTTTTCCAAACTCGCAGCAACTGACTGCAAATGGAGAAAACCCCAGGCCAAGCATGCTTTTTTTGATCGCCAGAAAAGCAATGCCCGCAGACTCCAGTCGATCGCCGGCGGCTCCCGTGATTTTCCCGGAATTGACCGGACAAAGGACGTGCGGCAATTTAATTTTCAGTTTATTTTCAATAAAAAACGGATCAAAATGGGAGATTTCGGCGATTTGAGAAATTCCCGCCCTGGTTATTTCCGACCCCGGCAGCAGCACCAATGCCGCATCTAAATCTTCTTCCTGCAACTCTTTTTCTGTGTCTGGTTTTGTGTCTGGAACCATTATGCGTTTGAAAATTCCTCAACAGATACCGGTTTCAGGCGGTTTAGAAAATCACCGACCACATGAAAAATCCGTTCCGAATTATGGCCGTTAATAATGCCGTGACGCTGGTAATTGACCATCAGGTATTCCTTGTCCTCTGCGCCCAGTTTTTTAAAAATTTGAAACGATCCTTCCGGATTCACCACCGGATCACCATATGATTGAACGATAAGGACCGGTGCGGTAATGTCGGGGAGTTTGGGTTCGAGCTGGTCCATGAGCCGGTCAAGTTCAATGAGGCCGGATATGGGATTGCGAAGATAGTTAATATGCGGATTCTCCGACTGATTTTCAACGAATTCCTTTTTGGCAGCCTCCATATTGATTTTACCCATTAGTTTGTTCCAGAGGCCGACCGCCGGCACAAACCGGGCGGAAAAATCCTGAAGTTTGAACGGCGGGGATATGGCAAACACGCCGGCCAGGTTGGTGACCCGGGAGGCCAGATCCAGGGCCAGGCCGGCTCCGGTGGAAAAACCGCCCACCACCACTTTTTGGCAGACTTCATTCATGATCACGTATCCCTCTTCAACCGATTCCACCCAATCCATATGATGACTGACGGCCAGGTTCTCCGGGGATGTACCGTGGCCTTTGAGGCGGGGCGCATACACCCGGAATCCGAGATTGCCGAGATACTCCGCCAGCGCCCGCACTTCTAAAGGGGCTGCCATATAGCCGTGCACCAGCACCACGCCGATCTCTTTTTTATCTCCCCGGATGAGAAAGGGTGCGCCCACCTCTTTGGGTTTTGATTCTCCGTCAATGGCAAAGCGGGCGTAATCTTTTACAAATTCAAACCGGGTTTTTTTGATCAGCAATTCCTTGATTTTGTATTTTACGCGCAGCCGGTGCTCTGTTGCCGCGTGCCGGATCCGTTCCTGCAGATCCGTTAAGGGTTCAATCTCATTGGAACTCACCACAACCGGATTGTCAACCCGCACCCGATGAAATTCCGAGGCCTCGCAAAACTCCGGATCAATATGGATTACATTGTCTTTTTTCTGGATCACGCCCTTTTCAAGGGCCAGCTTGATAAAATTATTGAACTTTCCGTACCGGTCATCGGTGAGCAGATCGATCTGGTTGCGCATCAGCGAATCATGGCGAAAACAATTGATTCCGGTCAGGCAATGGGTGGCGGCCAGGAACGCCCGTTGCCGCAGCTCTTCTTCGTTGATGGTCTTTTGCGGAATGTATTTCAGCAGGGAAGCAAACAGATGATCATGGTTGACGGTGGTCAGGGAGTAAATCGCCGACATATACCGTTCCATGATTCTTTTGGCGGTCTTTCGCATCATATGGATGGAAGAAATATCGTCATCAAAATTAATCGGCGCCAAGGTATTGATATCCGCCTGGATGGATTTGCTTTTCAGATACGGGGCCACCCGGATGGGGGTGCCGAAGCGCATATCCACATCCACGCCGGACAGCAGCATGGTGCCTTCGGTCATGACCTCTTCCAGCATTCTTCCGGACAGGTCGCCAATCAAAAGTTCCGCCATCCGGCTGAACATATTCTCCTGGGACCGGATGGGATAATAGGTTAAATTAACCGGAACGATAAAGGTCTCATGATCGATCACCGGCGCCGCCTGCCGGATCTGAAAAAGGTCCATCAGCCGGGCCGCTTCATCAGGAGATTTATCAATCATCCGGCGAATCCGCTCCCGGTAGAATTCGGTCCTCAGGGCCAGGGTGGCTGTTCCCGTATGCGGTGAATGCACGCCATCCGGGGACGCAATCATAAATTCCCCTTTTCCCTCCCCCACTTTTTGAAATATTTTCTTGTTCTTAACCATCCGGCCTTCCGGAAAAACCACCCATGAGGCCTCCCCGGTGAGCAGGCTTTTCACCATCAACCGGTCCCGGTCCGGATTTTTCGTGGACACGGCTCCCAGGTGATCCAGCAGATTCTTCAGCCCCCCGGCAAAAAGCGTGTCATCCGCCAGGGCCCAGATGGTCATCCGGGTCAGGCGATGTATATAATAAGGGATAAAAAATGTTTCCATGCGGGTAAAATGGTTGACCGCGAAAATCACCGCGCCTTTGGGAATCTCTTTTTCACCATAGGTCCGGATATTGGCGCGGGTCAGGTTGGACAGGGCTTTTACGGCAAACCTGGCAGTCTTGTACGCATAGGGATTCATGGGGTTTTCTCCCGCAAAAGCCTGTGGGTTGGATAGGGGAAATTACATTTTATTTTACAAAATCCGGCATATATGGATACATCCGGCAGGCCACGCAAAAACCAAAGGCAGCTTCAAGAAACGCAAAAAACATCAGCATGGCGGCAACTATCTGGGCGGCCGATGGCATGGCAAAATATTCGAACAATGATATGCCGAAGCAGAAAACAAATCCCACTTTTGCGGCAAAAATTTTGGGACCGGCATTGGTCATCACCGGATTGATATTGAATACCTGAAGAAGCGTTCGGCTCAGCAGGCTGTAAAAACTGTAATCGGAGTTTAAAAATCCCCGAATAAACAGATCCGCTCCTAAAATCAACACTATGGCTTTAAAAGGGGTGAATAAAAAAACGATCATGGACAGCACGGTGAATGCGCCGTTGACCCGGGCAGTTCTTTCATTGATCCGTTCAAAGGAAATGGGACAAGCATTTGCCATAATTATTTTTCTCCGCTCTCATCTTTTTTCATCCGGTTCAGCAGGTCACTTAAGCCTTCAAAGGGTTTGTGGGTCAGTGTCGGTTCATCCGCTTCTCTGCTGCCGGTCGGTGTATTGTCATACCATTGCGACACCTCATCCCGGGCGTGCTCATTGTCATGGCAGTAGAGACACAACAATTCCCAGTTGCTGCCGTCCGGCGGATTGTTGTCATGGTCATGATCCTTGTGATGAACCGTCAGCTCCCGCAGTCGTTTCCCTTCAAATTCGCGCCCGCAGCGGGCACATATTTTCGGAAACAGTTTGAGCGCCCGACCCCGGTAGGACTTTTCCTTTTGTTCCCGGTTGCGGTGGGCCGCTTCAATCATTTCATCCATTCGACTTTTATCTGATGACATTTAAACATCTCCCGACGGTATTTGGTATCCGGCATCGCGATAAATATCACGGATTCTGATCAAATCCTCAGATTTGGATTCACTGGTGCGCAAGTGACCCAATATCCGCAGCCGCTTGCGGGCATCATCCTTATAGAGCAGCACAAGCGGCACGTTTGCTTTATCGGCAATATGCCAGAAACCGGTTTTGATTTTCTTCACTTCCTTTCGGGTGCCTTCGGGAAAAATAACCGGTATAAAGACATCCCTTTTTGAAAATTCTTCCGCCACCTGGTCCACAATGTCACTGGCCGCATTTCTGTCCACGGGCATGACGTTCATCCATTTAAATATAATGGACATGGGCCAGAACATCCATTCTTTTTTAATCATCGGGCTGCTCTGGATGCGGTTTACAAATGAAAATCCAATGCCGAAAGGTGCGTCCATGTTGGTGTTATGCGGAAATCCGATCAATACATACTTATTCCCCAGTTCTTTGGGTATTATTTCGCACTTCCAGCCGATCATTTTAAAAAAAAGCATTCCAATGCCGTATTTTATCCATGAAAATATAAACTTCATCTTGTTCCTCAGGTCCGGCTCAAATTAAAAATTCCGGGGATGTATATGATTTTTTGACTGATACCAGAAAACCATAGCATACAATCACCCGGAAAAACTTAAACCGAAAAATTATTAAATCAAGATCACCCTGTTACGGTAATATAAAAACAACCACTATTTTGCCTTAAAAAAAACATTTTAGGGATGCGAAAAAAAACCAATATACCTGAATTGCGCCGGATTTTGATTCGTATTCAAGGCGCATCAAAGGGAGCATATCAGGATATATGACCTTTGATGTAACAAAGAATACGGATCAAAAGACAAGCAAGGCGGGTATATTCGCTTTTTCCGCTTCCCTTACCATATTATAACATAAAATATTGGCAAAAAATGAAATGTCAATGTGTGCATTCAGGAAATGTCATTCCGGGCTTTTTCCTGATCTTATTGTTTTTAATATATATTAGTATCTTCCCATAATTCTTTATAATCAGGCTTTTTCAAACGGTCGCCAGTACCATCTTTTAATCACCGCATATCTTGAATTGATAAATTCCGGCGCCTCGGCAAACAGTGAATACAGAGTGGGCACCACCACCAGGGTCAGCACCGTGGCCAGCGCCAGGCCGAAAATCACCACAATGGACATGGACTTCCAGTACTGGGAGGTTTCACTGACCAGAGATACGGCCATCTCCCTGAAATTGATAGAAATACCGGTTGCCATAGGAATCAGGCCCAAAATTGTGGTAATGGCCGTCAGCATCACCGGCCGCAGGCGGGTGGCACCGGCGGAAATAATGGCATCATGCAGGTTCATTCCCCTTACACGCAGTTTATTGATATAATCGATCAGTACAATGGCATTGTTCACCACCACCCCGGCAAGAGATATCACGCCCACCCCTGTCATGATAATACCAAAGGGATACCGCATGACTGCCAGCCCCAGATAAACCCCGCCCAGGGAAAGCACCACCGACACCAGAATGATCAGCGGCTGTCCCACCGAGTTGAAGATGGTCACCAGAATCAGAAAAATCAGGAAAATAGCCACCATAAAGGCTTTGGATAAAAACTCCTTGGACTCTTTTTCATGTTCGTGCTGACCGGTAAATTTGAGACCGACGCCCGGCGGCAGTTCAAAATCCTTTAACAGCCGCTCCGCCTGCATTTTGGCCACCGATCCCGGCACTTTGCTTTCATCCACCTCCGCCTTGACCGTGACCACCCGTTCATGGTTGATCCGGTTAATGTCCCCGATGCTGCCTGCATACCGGATGGTGGCCAGAGTGGTCAGGGGCACCAGCTGCCCCACCGGCGACGGAATCATAATCTTGTGCAGCACATCCGTTACTTTCCGGTCATCTTCGGTAAATTTTACCGTAATGTCGTAATCCTCTCCATCTTCCCGGTAAGTGGAAACATTGAGGCCGTTGTACGCGGTTTTCAGCGCAAACCCGATCAGGTTGGTGGACAGCCCGAACATGGCGGCCTTCTGCCGGTCGATGTCAATCCGCACGGACGGCAGGGCATCCATATAGTCATCCGTCACATCTTCCACAAACGGTATCCTGGCAACAACGTTGCGCACCTGCCGGGCGATTTCTCCCAGCATCCGCAAATCATCGCCTGAAATCTCAATGTTGATGGGCGCGCCGGTTGGCGGACCGCCGGCTTCTTCTGCCACGGTGATCCGGGCCCCGGGAATATCCTTGATCCGCTCGCGGATCCGGTCCACATCTTCGGCGGACGGGGTTTTGCGGTCCTCATAATCCACAAACTGAATGCCGAGGCGGTTGTCCGAATATTCGGAAAACAATGAACTGCCGGCATTCTGCTTGGCTGTGGCATAAATATGTTCGATATTGTCAATATCCGTGGGGCCTTGAAAAGTCTCGCCGTTTCTTTTCTCATGATCCTGAAAGGTATACGACCGCTGGTAATGATCTTCAAAGGTAAGCGCCGGATCGGCATGGGCCGCAATATCATAATCATTGACCGCCAGTTCAACCTGTTTGATGACCCGGTCCAGATACTCCAGGTCCGCGCCTTCGGGAGGCTCCACATTCACATAGGCACTTTTGGGATCCGTGCTGGGAAAAAATTCCACCGGTTTTTCCAGTCCGATTACCAGCTTCCATATCTGCATCAGAATGATCAGAAACAGAAAAGACGATGTTACCACCATCAGGCGGTGATCAAGTCCGTAGACCAGGATGCGGCGATACGTTTTGAGCACCTTTCCCCTGATGGCAATGGGCTGCTCCCCGTTCTCCGGTCCGGTTTCCGCCCCGGCGCCTTCCGGTGCCGGAGGTGCGTTTTTAACTTTCATAAAAAACGCGGCCAGGGCCGGGTTGATCACCATAGCCACAAACAGACTGGACGTCAGGGTAATGATCAGGGTAATGGGCAGATAGCTCATGAATTCGCCCATGATGCCGGGCCAGAAAATCATGGGAAAGAATGCGGCCAGGGTGGTCAGGGTGGATCCGATCACCGGATACGCCACTTCAGAGGTGGCCCGCATGGCCGCATCGACCCGGGGCACCCCCTGCTCCATATACCGGTAAATATTTTCTACAATAACAATGGCATTATCCACCAGCATGCCCAGGGCCAGGGTCAGGGAAAACAGCACCACCACGTTCAGGGTAATGCCGAGTGCATAAATGACCATAAAAGACAACAGCATGGAAAACGGAATGGCCATGGCCACCAGGGTGGCATTGCGAAATCCCAGGGCGAACAGCAGCACCACCACCACCAGCAGCAGACCGGACAGAATATTGTTTTCCAGATCCGTCAGCATCAGCCGGATGCCCTTGGCCTTGTTCATGAGCTTGAGGATTTCAGTCCCCGCCGGCCAGTTTGTTCGCTGCTCTTCGATCAGGCGATCCACGGCTTCCACGATTTGAATAATATTTTCACCGGCCCGCTTTTTTACGGCAATGTTCACCGCATCGCGGCCGTCCAAACGGGACCGGCTGTCTTCTTCCTTAAATCCGTCCACCACGGTGGCCAGGTCTTTTAAGTATACCGGCCGACCCTCAAAGCTGGTGACCACCAGCCCGTATATTTCTTCGGGCGTGATAAATTCTCCGGGCACCCGCACCTGAAACCGCCCGTCCCCTAAAGTAATGGCGCCGCCGGAGGTATTGGTGTTTTCCCCGGCCACCACCTGCTGAAACGCGGTGATGGGAATCCGGTAATAGGCCAGTTTGTCGGGATCCACCTCAATCAGGATCTCCCGCTCCTGGCCGCCGGTGATGTCCACTTCCAGCACACCGGCAATGGACTCAATATCTTCTTCCAGGTCGTCCGCGATTTCCTTTAATGCCACCATGCCGCAGGTGCCGGACAGGGAATACACCACAATGGGGAGCTCGGACAGGTTGACCTCGAATACCACCGGATCATCTTCCAAATCCGCGGGCAGTTCCCGCTTGGCTTCATCCACCTTGTCCTTGACTTTCTGGAGCACATCGTCAATTTCCGTTCCCGGAATAAACTCGATGTCAATGCTGGACACCCCTTCGGAACTCACGGATTTGATGTTCTTGACCCGTTCCAGGCCTTTTAATTTTTTCTCAATCTGGGTGGTGATGGCAGTTTCAATATCCGACGCTGCCACGCCCTTGTATTGCGTTGAAACAAATACATGGGGTATGGTGACGTCCGGTTCGTCTTCTCTGGGGATTTCCTGATAACAGTAAACCCCCATAACAAGAATAATAAGTGAAAGGATGATGACACTGACCCGGTTTTTGACGGCGGTATCGGAAACGATCAATTTGCCAGTTCCTCCATGCCTAAAATGCTTTTGACCACGTTAACCGTCTGTCCGTCACTGAGGCTTCTGTGACCGACCACCACCACCTGCTCACCGGCTTCAAGCCCTTCGGTGATTTCAATGCGCCAGCCCTCCTGGATGCCGGTCTTCACGGTTCGGCTGCCGACTACCTGATCATCCACCACATAGACCGTCTTTTCATTGTCCAGGGTGATAATGGAATACAGGGGCACGGCAAGGGCATTTGCCTTTTCTTGTTTGACAATGTCCACCCGTGCAAACATGTCCGGCAGGATTTCTCCTTTTGGATTCTCAATGCGCAGCTCAAGGTTGTAAAGGCGCGCCATGGGATCGCTGGCCCGGGACAGAAAATATTTCCGGGCCGTAAAGACCCGGCCGTCCAAGGCGTCGAACATCACTTCAAATTCATCCACATTTCCCACGGCCCGGACATCTGATTCGGGAATCCCCACGATCACCTTGACCTTATCCATCTGAAGAACCTCGGCAATGGGATCGGAAATTTTTACATACTGACCCCGGTCAATATAGAGATTATTGATGATGCCTGAAATCGGGCTCCGGATGGTGCACCGTTTGAGGTTTAAGGCCGCACTGTCCATCTGGGCCCTGAACTGCTCCACCTGGGCGGTAATATCATCCAGCTGGGAGCGGGAGGCCAGCTGTTCTTTGTAGAGTTTCTCCAGCCGCTGCTTGGAGGCCAGGGCCGTATCATAGGAGGCTTTTGCGGCCTGCAGGGCAATTTCATAATCTTCGGTGTCCAGGACAGCAATGATGTCACCGGCATTTACAGACGTTCCTTTTTCAATGCGCTTTTCCGTCACCTCGCCCCGGACTTCGGCCACGATGTTGAATTTCACCCAGGGTTCCACGATGCCCGGCAGGTTGATCCGTTCCCGGATGGGCTGTTGGTTCAATTTTAACACCACTACATTCACATCCGGGGGCGGTTCCAGAACATCGAGTTTATTTTCCGCAATCTGTTTTTCAAGAAACGCGATCTGCCGGTCCAGTTTTTCCCTGCCGGATGCCACCAGTGATCCGATGGGCTGATGGATAATCGCCTTGGCCTGATCGTCGGTCAAATTCAAGGCGTCTGCCAGTCGGTCCGCCGCATGCCCGACATCTTCGGACCGGGTGATGATTCTGACCACTTCATCCATACGATCCATTGCCAGGCGTTTTGCCTTTAATTCACTGATACCGGTTTTAATGGCCTCCAGTTTATCATTTTTGGAATCAATGGCACCTGAAAGGATCACGATAATCAGCAAAAGCACTGCCAGCGGCAGCGCCCCCCAGATAAATTTCAGCAGGGACCGCGATCGGCGAGCTGTTTTTTGTACATTGTCAGACATGAGTTATTTGCCCCGAAATTTTATATGGTTATTCATATTTATCCCCGGCCGGAGATACGCCTTCCCCGTCCAATTGCCTGCGCACTGAATTTAAAAAAATGCCCTGGGCTTTTTCCAGTCCGATCCGGGCAAGTGCCAGCGTAAATTGCGCTTCTGAAAGTTCGCGTTCTGAATTCAGCAGCACCGTATTGGAATCCAGAACATCCAGAATATCCGCCTGTCCGACCTCAAACTGAAGCGACATCGCTTCATAATCGGCGCTGGAAAACCGGAGTTTGTCTTTCAGCGCCGCAATCGTGCTTTGTGTACTGGTAATTGTCCGGTATGCCCGCTCAACGGCCAGGGCCACTTCCTTGGATTTTGCCCGGAGCTGATGTGCGGCATTCTGCTGCCGCAGCTTTTCCTGGCTGATGCTTGAACTCCGATATCCCCAGTCAAACAGCAGCACGTTGAGACTCACCGCCCCGTAAAGGTTCTCCTTTTCCGTCGTAAATGACGGATCCGTATCCTGTCTTTTGTAACCGGCCTCCAGAGATACCGTCGGCCAGTATTCACTTTTCATGATATCCACATTGTCTTGCGCCAGCTTCACGGCCATTTCAAGAGACTTGATGTCCGGCCGCCGGTCATAGGCCGTTTCGATATATGGTTCCATGCTATCGTTAATGGGAAAATTTTCCTCAAGATCCGCTATAACGACATCATATTCCATTGGAATTTCGAGCATGCGTGACAGATTCGCATAGGCGAGGGCCAGGGCATTTTCCGCCTGCACCCGATCGGAACGGGCGCCGGACAGTTCGGCCTCGGTTCTGAGTAAAGCGGTTTTCGGGACATCTTCAAGTCTCAAACGGGTAGCCACGGCTTTTTTATGGACCTCAAGACGCCGGACGTTCTCTTTTGCGATTTCAAGCCGTTTTCGTTTATTGACAATATCGTAATATGCCGTCGCCACAATAAAGAGATTTTCTTCCGTCACTGCATCCAGATCATATCCGCGCTGAACAATGGTATCTTTTGCCGCGCCCAGGATAATGAGTTCACGGCCGTTAACCGCAAACTGCTGCTGAAGCTTGACGCCGATCTCCCGGCCGGATTTGGGCTGGATACGGCTCTCATTTTCATAGCGGATGTAATCCCCATAGGCAGAAAGACTCGGCAGCAGAACGGAAAATGCCCGGTCCACATCCTGCTCGGCCACAGAGAGATGATTCCGGGCGATCTTGATGGACTCGGACCGTTTCAGAACCAGCCGGTAAAAATCATTAAGAGAAAAAACCGCCGGCGGCACGCTGCCGGCAATCTCTGCTGCATTTAAACCCGCCGGTATGGTGAAAAAAATGATGATTAAAAAAACAAACAGGATAAAAATGCCTTTTTGAATTCTTTTACCTGTCATGACAGCCTTTTGAAACGCTTTCATAAAAACCTTTTCAGTTTGCTTGGATATGGGTTAAATCACGATGGCATCCACAAACCCCTTGATATAAAAATCCACCTGCTCTTCAAACTCTTGGTATTCTTCCATAATCAGGTAATGCATGCCGATACCGTCGATATAGGCCAGCAGATTGACGGCAATCTTTCTTACATCCCGGGCAATTTCGGCCTTAAAAACCTTTTTGGAAACCCCGTCGAGCAGAATATCGGCCACCAGGTCACAGAAGGCGGCCCGCATATCCTTAATAATGTGACGCCGCTTGTAAAAGGCCCCTCCGGGCATAAACGTCTGCTGATCAATATCGGCAAATAATTTTTTAGGATCCGGTTCCTGCACCTTTAATACATCTTTAATAATGCCGATAAAGGCGTTGAGGCGATGCACCGGATCTTCAATATGTCGCGTTTTTTCAACCATGCGGTTAATGAGATCCATGATCCAGTTGTTGATGGCATGGACAAAAATTTCTTCTTTCGAGGAAAAATATTCATACACCGTTCCCTTGCCGATACCCGCGGCGTCGGCGATCTGTTCGACACTGGTGGCGGCATACCCTTTTTCGGCAAACAGATACAGGGCGGCTGCGGCAATTTCATTACATTTTTCTGTTTTATTAATCAGCCTGGGGGGCACCGGTATTTTCCGTCACTTTAACCTGAGTTGCGTGTTTCAACTGTTAAAAAGCTTATTTTTATATTAAATTAAAACCGACTCATGGTTCGGGACATTAGGATGGAAAAAACAAAAAGTCAAGAAAAAGAACAACCGCTCTTTTTTGCATATATTATTAATATTCAAATAGTTAAAAAAATATTAAACAGAATGAATTTTGGACTTTTTTTCTTACTGACTGTTCATTCGGTCTTTTGGGGAGCATATAAAAACCATTTGAAAAAATTGAATTTTATGTAAATATGGTTAAAAAATATTTGCTTACCCGACCGATTAAAATTTGATAACTTAACAAAGGAGTTTTAAATGGAACAACCGGTACTTTTTTCCGTTGAAAACCAGACCGCCGTCATCACCTTAAACCGTCCGGAACGGCGAAACTCTATCAACCAGGCTCTGCTGGCCGGTCTCTATGATGCCATTGAACGCGTGGCAAAAGACGACACCATCCGGGCCGCCATTATCACCGGAAACGGAAAATCTTTTTGTTCCGGTATTGATTTAGACGCTATCATGACGGAAAACCTGTTTGATCCGAGAGAAGACGGCACGGACCTTCCGGATATTTTTGCGGCCTGTGAAAAACCCGTCATCGGCGCCGTCAATGGTCACGCCATTACCGGTGGCTTTGAAATCGCCCTCAATTGTGATTTTTTAATTGCCTCGGAAAATGCGTCTTTTGCCGACACCCACGCCAAAGTGGGGATTCATCCGGGATGGGGCATGACCCAGCTGCTCCAGCGGGCCGTGGGACGGCTGCGGGCCCGGCAGATGTCGTTTACCTGCCAGTTTATCAACGCACAAACGGCGTATGAATGGGGCCTGGTCAATGAAGTGACCGCACCGGACATGCTGCTCGCCCGCGCCAAAGAAATTGCCGGCCAGATCGGCACCGTCAATCAGGAACTGCTCGGCGCCGTCAAAAAACTCATTGATTATCAGGACACCGCCACCCTGGATGCGGCATTTGCCCATGAACGGCAGGGTTTTCGGGAATTTGTCAAAACGCATATAAACCGGTAGGGTATCATGGCGCTTGTCCGGATATAAACCAAACAAGAGGGGGGCAAAATGGACAGGTTTAAAGAATACGACACCTATGACGGGCTCGGCCTGGCGGAGCTGGTCCAGAAAGGCGATGTATCGCCGCAGGAACTCTGCGAAGAAGCCATTTCCCGGATTGAAAAAAGCAATCCGGAACTCAACGCCGTGGTCACTCCGATGTT
>JAABSL010000303.1 GCA_011390415.1 Desulfobacteraceae bacterium | reverse complement strand
AACCGGTCCTGCTTTGATGGGGAATTGAAAAAAACCATCAAAAATGCCGCGCTGTTTCCAAATATTTATTTTTCAATTATAATGATCGATATTAACGGACTCAAGCGGATCAATGACAATTTCGGCCACGACAAAGGCGATGAGATGATCCGGACGGTGGCCAATATGCTGTCCTCTGTTTGCAGGGAAACGGACACATTGTGCCGAATCGGCGGAGATGAATTCATCATTCTGATGCCTGCCACCGGCAGCGCACTGGCCCAAGTGGCGGTCGACAGGATCCGCAGCCGGGAAACAGGGCTTTTTCTGATCTCCCGGCAAAAAGATCATCACCGCCAGACGGATTTTGACGAAACCACCCTTCCGATCCGGTTCAGCATCGGTGTTGCCGGTTCCGATGAAACCCTGCCTGAAAAGGTCTTAAAACTGGCGGATCAGCGAATGTACGTTGACAAGGAAAATTTTTATCAAAACACGATTAAAGACACATACGCAGAACACAGTTGAGGAATGCGGAAAATATAAATCACTTGACATATCGGCATCTTCCCTCTAGTGAAATAGATGTTAACCATTTTTATGATATTAATATCTACCTCTAATCATTAACAATAAATTCATACACAACTATAATGCATACAGACAATACTGATCAGATTTCCTTACTGTACCACATCACCCAGATTTTAAACAAAACCCCCGACCTGAAGCAATCATTGTACAATGTCCTGGAATTGTTATCTAAATCTCAAAAAATGATCCGCGGCACCATCACCATCTTAGACCCGTTCAGCGATGAGATCAGCATCGAAGTTGCCCACGGTATCTCCAAAAGCGCCCTGCAAAAGGGAAAATACAAATTGGGGGAGGGCATCACCGGACAGGTCATCCAGACCGGTGCTGCGGTCACCATTGCAAAGATCAGCAAGGACGGCCGGTTTCTCAATCGAACCACGGCACGAAAAGCGTTTGGCGACCAGGAGATCTCGTTTATCTGCGTCCCCATTAAAAAAGACAAACAGGTCATCGGGGCGCTCAGCGTGGACCGGCCCTATGATGCGTCATTTTCTCTGGACGAAGGGGAAAAACTGTTGTCCGTGGTGGCGGCAATGATTGCGACCCAGGTCATATATCTTGAAAGAACCCGGATCGAAAAGGAAAAGCTGGAATCGGAAAACGACCGCCTCCAGGCAGAGCTGAAAAAACAGTACCGCATGAAAAATATTATCGGCAACAGCAATAAAATGCGGGAAGTGTATCAAATGATTTCCCAGGTGGCGGAAAGCAATGCCACCGTTCTGATTCGGGGCGAGAGCGGCACCGGCAAAGAACTGGTGGCCAATTCAATCCATTACAACAGCCTCCGGGCCAAAAACCCGTTTGTCAAAGTCAACTGCGCCGCCCTGCCGGCAAACCTGATTGAGAGCGAACTTTTCGGCCATGAAAAAGGGGCCTTTACCGGGGCGCTGCACCAGAAAACCGGCAAATTCGAACTGGCAACCAAAGGCACCTTGTTTCTAGATGAAATCGGATCGATTGAACCGGATGTGCAGGCCAAGCTGCTGCGTGTTTTACAGGAAAAAGAGCTGGAACGGGTGGGCGGGAACAAGACCATTAAAGTGGATGTCCGGATTGTTGCGGCCACCAACCGGAATCTTGAAAACGCCGTCACCGACGGTTTGTTCCGCAATGATCTGTATTACCGGCTCAATGTTTTTCCAATCTATCTGCCGCCGCTCCGGGAGAGAAGAACCGATGTCCTGGTGCTGGCGGATTTTTTTCTCGAAAAATATACCCGGGAAAACAATAAAAAAATTCTGCGGTTTTCAACACCGGCCATTGACATGCTCATGGCCTATCACTGGCCCGGCAATGTCAGAGAGCTGGAAAACTGCATTGAACGGGCGGTGCTTGTCTGTGACGACCAGGTAATCCACGGGTATCATCTGCCGCCCACCCTTCAGACCGCCCAGATATCCGATACCCTGCCGAAAGCATCTCTTGAAAAAGCCGTCAGCCAGCTGGAGCGGGAGATGATTATTGATGCCTTGAAGCACACCCGGGGAAATATCTCCCAGGCGGCCCAGACGTTGAACACCACTGTCCGAAAATTTTCTTACAAAGCAAATAAGTATGATGTGGACCCCCGCCGCTATCAATAACAGGAAAGTTATAATGCGTCGGACCCGCGCTCTCCGGTTCGGACCCGGATCACATCTTCGATGGGGATTATAAAAATCTTGCCGTCGCCGATCTTTCCGGTAAAAGACGATTTTCTCACGACTTCAACCACTTCGGCACACCGGTCTTCATGAACCACAATTTCAATTTTTAATTTGGGAATAAAATCAACGGCGTATTCCGCTCCCCGGTAAATCTCGGTATGGCCTTTCTGCCGGCCGTATCCCTTAACTTCGGACACCGTCATCCCCTGAATACCAATATCATTTAATGCTTCTTTTACATCATCGAGTTTAAATGGCTTGATTACCGCTTCAATCTTTTTCATATAAATGCCTCTTCTTAAAATGACGTGATTTTGAATAATACCATCGGATATTTTTTGCACAATTTATCTAAAAGCGCCGGCCGAATCCTAAACTGCGGGGTTTACAGGCGGTCCGACGCCATTGTCTGCTATTATTTCCTTGACACATGAATCTGATTTCCTTAATTATTCTTGCATACCCAACTAAGTACATCCGTTTAAAGCAAAATAGTTTTTTAATATTCGGAACTAATAAAAAAATAAACATAGCAGGGATTCACCCCTCTGTCCATGGCTGTTTATTGATGGCTTTATGATTCCTTTTTTAAGATTTTCAGCGGTGACAATCCATGTCAGTGAAAATTTATGTTAATGAAGACGATACCGCGACATTCATATGTCCGGAATGCCAAAAAACCGTGGTTAAAAATTTAACCCAATATATCCGGCAAAAAAAAGCGTGCCGCCTGAAAGCCAGGTGCAGCTGCGGTCACGCCTATGCGGTTTTTCTGGAAAAACGGAAAAAATTCAGAAAATCCGCCAATCTGCCGGGAACCTATAAATTCAGCGCACTGAATTCCGGTACGGAAGAGCAGGTCGGCTCCATGGCCGTAAAAGACATATCCTATACCGGACTTCGCATCAAACTGCAAGTGAAGCCGCAATTCAAGGTCGGCGACACCCTTTTTGTTGAATTCCGGTTAGATGACGCCAACCGGTCGCAAATCAGAAAAAAGGTGGTGGTCAAAAACATGGAAGACCTCAGCGCCGGCCTGGCCTATTCCGATCCCCAGAATCATGACAGTGTGTTAGGGTTCTACCTTTTTAATTGATTTTCCCAGATAATGACGCCACAAAAGCCTCACCTGATCCCGTATCTCAACAAACTGATCTTCCGGAAGTACGGTGGGCCGCTCCTGCAATGTCAGCCGGTGGATATAAAACCGAAAAACCAGGTAGGCCTGTTTGAGAATATAGGCGGTTTTATCATCAAAAATGCCGGCCAGGGCCAGACTGTTGAGCTGCCGTACAATATCCGTCCATTTCAGCAGTGAAGGAAAACGACCGGCATTTCGCATAATCAGAAACTGGACCAGAAACTCAATATCAATAATACCGCCGGGATCATTTTTAATATCAAAGTAATGGGCCGGCGCAGTCCCGCGGTGGTCGTTCATGCGGGCGCGCATGTCACGGATGTCATTTTTCAGCTGACGTTCCTCACGGTCCAGGCAAAGGATTTCCGCCCGGATCTTTTCAAAACGATCGCGAACATCTGCGTCTCCGCTAACGGCGCGGGCTTTGACAACAGCCTGATGTTCCCAGTTCCAGGCCTCGGTTTTCTGATATTCTTCAAAACTATTGATGTGGGTGACCAGAATCCCGGCATTACCGCTCGGCCGCAGACGCATATCCATTTCATACAATTTGCCGGTCTGGGTCATGGCCGTCATCAGATGAATGATGCGCTGCCCGAGCCGGATATAAAACTGGGCATTATCAATGGGTGGCAATCTTCCGCCGCCGGTATCTCCTTTTTCACCGGTGTGCAGAAACACCAGATCCAGATCAGACGCATACCCCAGTTCATACCCCCCCAGTTTTCCGTAAGCAATGATTCCAAACCCTTTCCTGCCGGCGGCAAGTCCTGACGGTAATCCGTATTTTTCGACCATGTGGTCCCAGGCCATTTCCAGCACCCAGTCCAGAATCGCCTCGGCCAGCCAGGTCAGCCGATCGCTCACTTTCATCAGCGGCAGCAGCCCGGCCACGTCCGCGGCACAAATCCGTAGGGTGTTGATCTGCTTGAAAATCCGCAGGTCATCCATCTGGGCTTCCAGGTCTGTTTCCGGAAGCCGGTCAAAGCGAAGGCTGATTTCTTTTTTCAGATCTGCTTTTTCAACCGGTTCATAAAGCGTCCGGGCATCTAACAGTTCATCCAGCAGCATGGGGTAGCGTGACAGAAATGACATGACCCAGGGGCTGGCCTCGGCCAGGCGCACCAGATGTTTTAATGCATCCGGATTTTCATTCAGCAGGGAAATATAACAGGAGCGGGTGCAGACTGCTTTAATTAATTCAAGAATCCGTTTCATCGCCAGAACCGGAGATTCGGATTCCGCAGACACTTTCATGATATGCGGCACCAGCCGGTCGATGCGCTTTCGGCCCTGAAGGCTGACTTCACCGGATTTAATAATGTCTAAAAAATTCTCGAGCACCCCCAAAGCCTCTTCCGGCGGTTTGAGACCGATTTGCCGGAGCCGCTTTATATTCTCCTCCCTGTTCGATAAATTGTTCCATACCGCATGGATGCGCCGGGTCTGATCATCTGTTTGGTCTTCGGCATCCTCTCTGGCCAGCAGGGCCCGAAAATGCTGGTGCACCTTTTCCCTGTGCGCATCCAAAGATTTGAAAAAACTGCCCCCGTCCTTAAACCCCATGGACAATGCCAGCCGGCGGAGGTCCATGGGATCGTCCGGCAGGCTGTGGGTCTGGCGGTCCTCTTCCATCTGCAGACGGTTTTCCACATTTCGTAAAAACACATAGGCGGCCGTCAGCTCGTCCTTCACATACCCGGGAATATTGTTTTCTTCGGCCAGGGTCTGTAAAACCATCAGAATTTCCCGCTGTTGATAATCCACGTGAACGCCCCCCCGGATCAGCTGAAAAATCTGCCCGAAAAATTCCACCTCCCGGATACCGCCCGGCCCCAGCTTGATGTTTGCCTTCATTCCCTTTCGGGTAACTTCACGCTCGATTCTGCGTTTCATCTCCCGCAAGGATTCAAAAGTGCCGTAATCAAGGTACCGCCGGTATACAAACGGTTTCAAGCGATCCAGCAGCTTATTGCCTGCGGACTTGTCCCCGGCCACCACCCGTGCCTTGATCAGTGCATACCGTTCCCACTCACGCCCCTGCTCCTGGTAGTAGGATTCCATCGCCTCAAAGCTCATGGCGATGGGGCCGGCATCCCCATAAGGCCGAAGCCGGGCATCCACGCGAAAGACAAACCCTTCGGTTAAATTTTTACCGATCACATCAATCAGGCGATGACACAACCGGGCAAAAAACTCCTGATTGGCCACAGCCGTTTCACCGCCCTGTGTCGTTCCGGTTTCGGGAAATGCAAACATCAGATCAATGTCTGACGAAAAATTCAGCTCCCGGCCCCCGAGTTTCCCAAAACCGATCACCACCAGATTCTGTGACTGTCCGTTCCTTCCTTTTGGCGTGCCATGGGTTTTAATCATCTGCCGGTAGATGGACGCCAGGGCCGTTTCCAGGCAGGCATCTGCCAGCGCCGACAGATCCGCCATGGTTTCGCCCAGCCCCGCATGACCGGACAGATCCCGGAATGCAATCCGGATCATCTCCCGGGCCCGGATTTTTCTTAACTCCTGCGACAGCATCGTCAAGTCATCCGCAGCCCGGCACTGATGATTTGTGATGGCTTCATAGGTGCGCTCATCATAGGATCTGAACAAGTCTTCGGAATCGATTAAGCCCAACAGCATGTCCGGATGCCGGATACTTTGCCTGGCAAAAAAACTGCTGAAAACAAATATTTTTTTTAAGAGGGAAATAAGATCAGCGGCTGTCGGAAAAAGGAGATTGTTTTTTTCACACGCCAGCTTAAATGCGGTCCATCGTTTTTCAGCCAGGGCATTCAGTTCTTCGGAAAAATCATTTTCAAAGCGGATCGGTTTTATGTGTCCGGGATCTTGCGCCATTTGTTTGCCACCCTGTTCGGATATTATTCCTGTGCCATTGTGTATTCGGCCAGCAGGCTGTTTTTCCAATAGCTGTTTTCAGGTCGCGAAAAAAATTGTTGAAACAATGCCAGGCTCTGCCGGCGCAAAACGTGCGGGACCACCTCTACCGGTTTTTCCCGGTAAAGGGGTGACGCACCGGAAAGGGCACATGTCGTTCCGCCGCCCATCGTGTCTTCATACGCATAGACAATCCGGCGGATGCCGCTGATTAAAATAGCCCCAAAACACATCAGGCAGGGTTCCATGGTGCAGTATACGGTCAGTTTTTCCGATTTATCCAGGGCATTGGTGTCATAAAGGGCTCTTAACGCCAGAATCTCGGCGTGGTCAATCTCATTGGGATGCTGTCCGCCGGAGCACCGGCGAAAACCGGCCGCCTTTATGTTCTTTTCATCGGCTATCACGCATCCCACCGGAAACTCTCCGGAGGAAAGCGCCTTTTGGGCATGCGCCAGCGCTTTTTCCATAAAATATTCATCTGTCATTTTTTCCATCCCACAGGCTAACCAACCAATAATATGAAACTTTCAACTATATTGGGTATCAAGTCGGCATTTTTTTGTAAAGATACAAATACACTACTTTTGCAATAATTGCCAAACTAAGAGGTATATTGACAATACCGATCTTTTTGGATAATGGTTAAAAGAGTCGAATCATTTACAATTTTCAGATACGCGCGCCTGGCTGCTGAATTTATATGCTCCAGATATTCAACAAATCCGATATGTTGTAAAAATTTTAGCGGGCAGCGCATTATCCTCAAGGAAACAATATGATCATTGGACTGGACGTCGGCGGCACCCACACGGATATCGTTCTTGTCGGAGAAAACGGCCTGGAAAGAAAGATCAAAGTTCCGACAGATACCGCAGCGCTTTTTCAAACGGTACTGACCGGTATTGAAAAAATCACCGAGAACATCCCTTCTGAAAAAATCCGGCACGCCGTACTCAGCACCACCCTGACCACCAATGCCATTGTCCAGAACAAGTTGTCACCCGTCGGCATGATTGTTTCCGCAGGGCCGGGAATTAATCCGGCGTTTTTCCGGACCGGCGAACATTACTTTAATGTTTCCGGCACGATTGATCACAGCGGCAGAGAAATTGCCGCTATTAACAGAAAAGAGATCGAAGAGATTGCCGACCGCCTCAAATCCGCAGGCATCCGGCATGTGGGCGTGGTGGGAAAATTTTCCGCCAGAAACCCGGACCATGAGATCGCCATTGAAAAAATAATCGCCCCGTATTTTGACAAAATATTTCTGGGTCACCGGATTTCCGGACATCTCAACTTCCCCCGCCGCATCGCCACCACCTTTTTAAATGCCGCCGTATATCCGATTCACAAAGAATTTTTTGAAGCCGTCAAATCAACACTTACGCAAAAAGGGATATCCATCCCCATCTATATCCTGAAAGCAGACGGCGGCACCATGGCCTTTGATGCATCCATTGACTATCCCGGTCAGTCGGTGCTTTCCGGACCATCCGCCAGCGTGATGGGGTCTGTGGCATTTGCGCCCGCAGACCGGGAAACCATTGTCATGGATATCGGCGGCACCACCACGGATATGGCGGTATTGATCAACCAGGTGCCGCTGCTGTCGCCTTCAGGAATTGAAATCGGTGAATACAAAACCCTGATCCGGGCACTGCACAGCCATTCCATCGGCATCGGCGGCGACAGCGCCGTTCGGATGGAAAAAGAGGCCCTTAAAATCGGGCCGGACCGCGTGGGGTCGGCCATGGCTTACGGCGGCCCGGTGCCCACCCCCACGGATGCCCTTTTTGTTCTCGGCAAAACAGATGACCCGGCAGGAGATAAAACCAAATCCATTGAGGGACTGGCCCCCATTGCCAAACAGCTCGGCCTCACGGTTGAAGAAGCCGCTTTTGAAATATTTGACCTGGCCTGCCAGGATATTTTAACAGCAGCCCGGGAAATGGTTGAACGCATCAACAGCAAGCCGGTCTACACCATCAAGGAAGTGTTGACCGGATATAAACTCAAACCGCGGCATGTCATGGTGCTCGGCGGACCGGCGGCCTATTTTGCCGACCATATGGAACAGATCTCCGAATTCACGGTTCAAACCGTTCCCCAGTGGTCCGTGGCCAATGCCATCGGCACCGCGCTGTCCAGAACCACCTGCGAAATCACCTTGTTTGCGGACACCCAGAAAGGCGTTGCCATGGCCCCCGGGGAATCATTTTCGCAACCGGTCGGTCCGAATTTTACGCGGAAAGACGCCCTGGAACTGGGATATGAGCTGCTCCGGCAAAAAGCGCTTCAGACCGGGGCAAATCTTGATGACCTGGAGCCGGATATTCTGGAAGATCTGGAATTTAATATGGTCCGGGGATTTCGCTTAACCGGCAAGAACATCCGCATCAAGCTGCAGATCAAGCCGGGGCTGATTCATCAATATAAAATGATCACCGATAAAATCGCCGCTATGTGAACTTAAACTTTCGGAGCACACCATGCTGACCGCAAAACATAAAACCGGCCTTATTTTTTTCCCGGCGTTTGACTGGGCCATCAGTCCCACCCATCCGGAAAGAGAGGAACGCCTGCTCTACACCCAGGACCAGGTACTCGAAGAAGGCCTTCTGGACATTGACGGCATCATCGAATACAAAGCCAACCTGGTGGAAATCAAAGATGTGCAGCGGGTTCATTTCTGTGCACCGGATGAAAGATCGGTGATGACCGAATCCCATTTCATCAGCGCCGGGGGCGCCAAAACCATTGCTGATGCGGTGATGCAAAAAAAAATCGATAAAGGATTTGCCCTGGTCCGGCCGCCGGGGCACCACGCCTGCCGTGTGGTGCATGGGGGCAGGGGGTTTTGCAATGTCAACAACGAAGCCATCATGATCGAATATATCCGCTCCGCCTATAATGTCGACCGGGTGGCCATCATTGACACGGATTGCCATCACGGGGACGGCACCCAGGATATCTACTGGCATGATCCGGACACCTTGTTTATCTCCATTCATCAGGACGGCCGGACTCTTTATCCGGGTTCCGGTTTTCCGGAAGAACTGGGCGGCCCCATGGCCGCCGGCACCACCTTAAACGTTCCCCTGCCACCCTATACGTCCGAGGAAGGATTTTTGTATGCCATCAGGGAACTGGTGCTCCCGATTCTCGATGAATTCAAACCGGACATTATTATCAATTCCGCGGGTCAGGACAACCATTTCACCGATCCGTTGACAAATATGAATTTTTCCGCTCAGGGGTATGCGGATTTAACCCGCCTGTTAAAACCGGATATTGCCGTGCTGGAGGGCGGGTATTCCATTGAAGGCGCCTTGCCCTATGTGAATCTGGGCATTATCCTGGCCATGGCCGGTCTGGATTACAGCAGTGTCCGGGAGCCGGACTATAACTACAGCAAACTTCGCCAGTCCGACCAGATCACGCAGGTTGTCGAAAGAACCTGCGATACCGTCATGTCCAACTGGAATGCCCGGGAACTGATCCGGATGCGGATGAAATCAAACAAACAATTCGACAAGCGGCGGCGAACCATTATGTACGATACGGACGGCTTTTATGAACACCAGAATGAAACCATCCGCATCTGCACGGACTGCGCCGGCACGCTGAAAATTGATTCCACATCCGATGTCGGACAGCATATCCTGGGCGTTCATATTCCCAGAAAAGCCTGCCATGCCTGCCGGGAACAGGGATTTGAGTGGTATGACGGCGCCAGTAAAACCAGCTATGACATGATCATTTGCCAAAACCGTGTTGACGACACCTACATGGTCCGGAAAAAGTCGTAAATTGCCGAAGACCATTCAATGGCACCGGCATCAGCCACTCGCCCGGAACCTGGCCCTCCGGTCGAAACTCATTCAAATCGTGCGTGATTTTTTCACTGGCCTGGACTTTCTGGAAATCGACACCCCTGTCCGGATTCCCGCCCCGGCGCCGGAGCCCTATATTATGGCCCACCCTGCCGGCGACTGGTACCTTCAGACATCACCGGAGCTCTGCATGAAACGGATGCTCGCCGCCGGATTCCCGAAAATATTTCAGATCTGCAAGTGTTTTCGCAAAGAAGAACGCGGGGCGCGGCATCTGGAAGAATTTACCATGCTGGAATGGTACCAAACCGACGCCACATACCATGACCTGATGGCCCATTGTGAGCACCTGTTTCAGTTTATACAGGCTGCGTTGCCCATTGACAACGGCATCCGCTATAAAAACCACCGCATCGACATCACCCCGCCCTGGGAACGGCTGTCCGTGTCCGACGCGTTTGGCCGGCATTGTTCACTGACAATGGACCAGGCCATTCAGGCGGACAAATTTGATGAAATGATCGCCTTTGAAATTGAACCGAATCTGGGCCTCCACAAACCGGTTTTTCTGTATGACTATCCGGCCGCCGCCTGTTCCCTGGCCGCTCCGCGCGCGGACCGTCCCCATCTGGCTCAGCGGTTTGAACTCTATGTCGCAGGCCTTGAGCTGTGCAACGGATTTACCGAACAGACAAACCCGGACGATCAGCGCAGACTTTTTGACGAAGAACTGGCCCGGCGACGGGCGGGCGGCCAGGATGTCACGCCCATGCCGGAAAGATTTCTCCATGACCTGCACCGGATGCCGCCGGCCGCCGGAAACGCCCTGGGGCTTGACCGGCTGGTCATGCTGTTTGCCGAAGCAGACCATATTGATGATGTGGTGGCATTTCCGCCGGAAACACTTTAATTTCAGTCGGGTGTGGGACAAAAAAATTTGACAATTAATATAAATGCTTGATATATTGTAAATTGTGTGAAAAAAAAGGAATTTTACGCGCAGAAGATATACCGGACAGTTACTGATAAAGATAAACCCCACAAACCGGATGTTGAAAAGTTGAGCCCAATGCATTTGAAATATCTTTTTGCACTTATTCTAAGCTTCATCCTTGGCACGACAGCATTTGCGCCGGATCAAGTGCGGGCCGAAATCTATTCCTATACCGACGAAAACGGTGTGCGGCATTTCAGCAATGCCCCCACCTCGTCCAGGTACCGCTATGCCGGGCCGGAAACAACCCTGCATGCCTCTTTTTACTATCCCTCCGGCCGCATAAATGCCTTTGATGAAATTATCCGTGAAGCATCCCTTTATCACGGCATGCAGTTTGAACTGATCAAGGCAATGATTCATGCGGAATCCAACTTCAGCCCCAATGCCATTTCCCGGGCCGGGGCCATTGGACTGATGCAGATCATGCCGGCGAATTTGACCGAATTCGGCATCAGGGACCCCTATGATCCCCGGGAAAATATCATGGGCGGCACCCGATATTTAAAAAGCCTGATGAAAAAATATAACAGCAACTTATCTCTAACACTGGCCGCATACAATGCCGGCCCCGGTGCTGTGGACAAATATAAAAACATCCCGCCATATCCGGAAACGGAAAACTATGTTGAAAAAGTACTGACCCTTTATAGCCGATACAAAAATCAGCACCCTTAGTGCATAACTTCACAACCCCCCAGAATAATAACGGGAACCCCATGATAGATATTTACCGCCGGCTGGCCGTATTAGACCAGCTGTATCAAATATATGATCAGCATATCGATACCTTAGACATCGCCTGCCGGAAATTCTGCGCCGACTGCTGCACCTGCAATGTGACCCTGACCACTTTAGAAGCGCATAAAATCGCATCCGCCCTGGATAGTGATTCTAAAAAACAGATGCTTGAAAAGCTGAATCAGCAGATGCGGCAAAACCGGTTTATTCCGAAAATCACCACCAACCGGCTGGCCGATATCTGCCTGTCCGGCGATGATCCCCCGGAAGAAGCCATCGACCCGTCCTGGGGAGAATGTCCGCTGCTGACGGACAGCGCCTGCCCCATCTATGACATCCGGCCGTTCGGCTGCCGGAACATGGTCTCCGCCCGACACTGTGCCGATACCGGCGCCGCTGACATTGATGAATTCACCATCACGGTCAACCATGTGTTTCTCCAGTATATTGAACATATCGACCAGAACGGATTTTCCGGCAACCTTTCCGATGTTCTGGCCCACACAATACATAATGAGTCAGCAGACTCAGGCTCTCAAATCATTCTGAAGCAGACCACCCTGATTAAAAATTCGCCATTATCCGCGCTGCTCATTGCCCCGGAACACCGGCAAAGAATGGAACCGATCCTGGCTGCGCTGCGCGCCATCAAAGCCTGATTGCGTCGACAGCCGCTCAAATAAAATACCGTATCAAATTCCCGCCAAAGAAAATGAATGCGTCCTTGACTTCATCCCTAAAAATTTAATAAATAAAAGGTTTACATTCATACGCCGGGGCGAAAACCCATACTTTTTGGATGTTATTGATATAATAATAACATTCATAAGAACAGATGTTGCTTTTTCTCCGTAAAGGCAAACCGGCCTTTTTGAACCAATAAACTGAAAAATAACGAAATCCCCCTATGAAAAACATACTCCGACAGCTGATCACCGACGCCGCAAATACCGCGTTTGACAATAAGGAATTCAATTCCAACGAATTTGCCGAATTTGTCATTGAAGAGCCCAAGGCCGATGCCCACGGCGACCTGTCCACCAACTTTGCCATGGTCAATGCCAAAACCCAGAAGATGGCGCCGCGGCAAATTGCCGAAATTCTGATCCGCTGTATCGGCAATGACCACCCCATGATTGAAAAGGCCGAGATTGCCGGCCCCGGATTCATTAATTTTTTCATTTCCACGGCCGCCTGGTATCCGGTGTTAAGCGATATTTTTGAAAAAGATACCCGATACGGCTTTTCCGATATGGGAAAAGGGCAAAAAGTCCAGGTGGAATTTGTCAGCGCCAACCCGACCGGTCCTTTGCATGTGGGGCATGGCCGCGGCGCCGTTGTGGGCGACAGCGTGGCCGCCCTTTTATCCGCCTGCGGCTATGACGTGCACCGGGAATACTACATCAATGATGCCGGCAAACAGATCCAGACCCTGGGGCTTTCCGTGTTTTTGCGCTGCCAGGAGCTTGACGGCAAAACCGTGGAATTCCCGGAAGACTGCTATCAGGGCGATTATATCCACGACATTGCAAAGGCCCTTAAAGACGAAAAAGGCGACTGGATCCATACAATCAGCGAAAATGACGCCATTGCGTTTTGTTCCGGATTTGCCGCGGACCGGATGATCATCCGAATCCGAAGTGTTCTGAATTCCCTGGGCATTGAATTTGACAACTGGTACAGTGAACAGGCCCTGGTGGATTCCGGCAAGGTAGAATCGGTGATTCAGAAATTTAAGGACCGGGACCTGATCTATGAAAAAGATGACGCCCTCTGGTTCAGGACCGAGCCGTTCGGGGATGAAAAAGATCGGGTGGTGGTCAGAAACAACGGCCAGAGCACCTATTTTGCCTCCGACATTGCCTACCATCAGGACAAGCTGGACCGGGGTTTTGACCGGATCATCGATGTCTGGGGGGCGGATCATCACGGATACATCCCCCGCATCCGGGCGTCGATTGCGGCTTCAGGCAAGGATGAAAAACAATTTGTGGTTATCCTGACCCAGCTGGTCAATCTTTTGCGAAAAGGAATCCCCGTTTCCATGGGCAAGCGATCCGGCCATTTTGTGACCTTAAAGGAGGTCATTGAGGAAGTCGGCCGGGACGCGGTACGGTTTATCTTTCTGACCCGTCACTATGACAGCCCCCTGGATTTTGACCTGGAAGTGGCCAAACAAAAGACCAATGACAATCCGGTCTATTATGTGCAGTATGTGCATGCCCGGATATCCAGCATTATCAAAAAAGCACGCGAAGAAAACGGCATAACGGAAATCACCTTTAACGAAACGGCTGTGGCAAAAATCACTGAACCCGAAGAACTCCGGCTGATCAAGCATCTGGCCCGCTACCCGGAAACCGTTTGCGCCAGTGCGGAGTTTATGGAGCCCCATCGGGTGGCTTTTTATTTAATGGAGCTGGCAGCGGACTTTCATGCGTATTACAATAAACACCGGGTGCTTACCGAAGACCCGGTTCTGGCTGCCGGCCGGCTGTATCTTATCCTGGCAGTGCAGAAAGTTATCCGCAACGGCCTAACCCTGCTCGGCGTTTCCGCGCCGGATGCGATGTGACAAAATATATGGAAAAAAAACCGGCTGAAACCAAAAAAAAGGCCCCCTCAAAAAAAGCAGCGGCCTACCTGGCCATCGACAGCAGCAACCTGTTCGGCTGGCTCATGTCCTGTTTTATCATCTGCGGGTGCATGTTCTTTCTGGGGGTGATGGTGGGCAGAAATACCGCCCCGGTCCAGTTTGACGTGGACCGGCTTGAACAAAAACTGTCCAATCTCCAGGTCAGTGTCTTAAACCAGAACAAGTCGGAAATATCCGATGCGGATTTTTCCGAAACGGAACATACGCAGGGCGTTGCCGACATAACCGATATCCAGGAAAATATTAAAGAGATGTCGGAACTGCCCATTGTGCATGAAAACATCATCGACATGCTCAAGGACAAGGGTCGGGAACCGGAAATCTATGAACAGTATGTGCCGCCGGTATTCACACCCAAATATGCAAAAACCACGCCGGCAAAGAAAGAATCCGTTGCAGCGCGTAAAAAACAGGTGGCCGCATCGGATGATCCGGCACCGTCTGAACCGGTAGCGGTGTTGAAACCGGAAGTTGAATCCGCTTCCGCGGAGGCGCCGGCGCCGGTGGTAACGCCTGAAAAAACCGTCGCTGAAAAATCGGCGTCGCCGCCTGCCGCCCATATTCAAAAGCCCCCGGCACCGGCGGGTCCGGAATTTGCCATCCAGGTGGCATCATTAAAAGACCCGGAAAAAGCCCGGCAGTTAATGAATAAATTTAAAGAAAAGGGATACCCGGCATTCTGCCAGAGTTCGGAGGTGGCCGGCGCCACCTGGCACCGCGTGAGAATCGGCCCCTATCCGGACCGGGAACTGGCCGACAGGGACCAGATCCGGTTAAAGGCCGCCGGGGTGGACTCCCTGGTCATATCCATGAACTAGATACTCATAAAGGAACCCCATGAAACTGACCAACGAAGAAGTGCTTCATGTGGCCGCTCTGGCCCGGTTGAATATTGATGAATCGTTAATCGACACCTTTGCCGATCAGCTGGGAAATATTCTCGAATACGTGGAAACGTTGGATCGCATCGACACCCGGGATGTAGCGCCCACTTTTCATGCCGTGGACAAATCCAATGCGTTTCGCGAAGACGCGACCGCGGGCCATCTGGATCGGGAATCGGCCGTCAGCAATGCCCCGGAAGAAGAGGACGGGTACTTTATTGTCCCCAAAGTCATCGAATAGGAGCCAGCAAATGAATCTGCACGAACTGACCATCCACGAGGCACAGGATCTTTTAAAAAATAAAAAAATTTCCGCCGCAGAATTGACCCGGGCCGTCCTGGATCGCATTAACGCAGTTGAACCGTCGGTAGATGCCTATATTTCCGTGACCGCAGACCTGGCCATGGCCCGGGCGGAAACCGCGGACCAGGCCATTTTTGAAAATGACATCAAACCCCTGACCGGGATTCCGGTGGCCATCAAAGACCTGATCTGCACAAAAGGAGTGAAAACCACCTGCGCATCGAAAATCCTTGACAATTTCATC
>JAABSL010000302.1 GCA_011390415.1 Desulfobacteraceae bacterium | reverse complement strand
GATTGTATTCGGAACAGGAACGACTCATTGGCAGGTTTCCAGTTGTCTTTGGTAAAGGAAAGCGCTCCGCCCGGGATCAGACAATGCAGATGAAAATGATCCATCAATGTTTGTGACCAGGTATGCAGAACCAGAATGAATCCAAGCTGGCCTTCAAGCCGCCATTGCGGATCTCTGGCAAAGGACTGTAATGTCTGATTCACAGCCGTAAATAGAATGCCGAGGGCTACCTTTTTGTTACACAACACAACCGGGTTCAGAACGTGCGGCAGGGTAAACACCATGTGAAAATAGCCGCAGGGCAGAAGTTCGGTTTTCCGGTCGTTGAGCCATTTTTCTTTGGCCAGTGTCTGACATTTGGGGCAATGCCGATCCCGGCAGGAATTATAGGAGATACGTTCAAACCCGCAATCACTGCATTGTTCAACATGGCCGCCGAGTTCAGCGGTCCGACAAATCTCTATATGCCGCATGACTTTATGATGTGAAATGGGCAATTTATTGCTTTGACGAAACGCTTCACCATAAAGACGGAATATATCCGCCACCTCAAATTTTGGGCTATTGTTTTTCATCATTGCCCTCCTCGAAAAGATAATCCAGAGGGCTTTTAAGCTCAGTGATGTGTTTCTGTACGAGGTGAAGATAGATGGTGGTGGTTTTTATGGAGGTGTGTTCCAGGAGTTTCTGGATGGTGTATATATCCGTGCCATGGGCCAGCAGATGGGTGGCAAAAGAATGTCTTAGACAATGAATGCCCCGGCCCCGGGTGATGCCGGCTTTTTTTTTGCTTTGCGAAAGGCCTGATGACCAGCAGTTGAGCCCATATGCTTTTTTCGATTATAACCGGGAAACAGCCATTCACCGGGCTGATATTTACGCCAGTAGTCTCTGAGTTCCGGAAGCAGGCATCGAGAAAGGACCGTGTAACGGTCTTTTCTTCCTTTACCCTGTTCAACCCGGATCATCATTCTGGACGGGTCGCTTTCAATGTGTTCCGGTCTCAAGGAAATGGCCTCACTGAGCCGCAATCCGGCACTGTATACGATTTTTAGGAACACTCTCTGCTTCAGAGTAGTGGTCGCATCAAACAGACGGATGACTTCCTCTTCGCTCATGAAGCTTGGAAGCTTCTTAGTCCTGGGCCTTGGCGGGAGTTTAACCCGCGTTTCATCCCATTTGAGTACATTTTTATAAAAACAGGCGATTCCCTGAAGACAATTGTTGACCGATCCCCAGGCGAGCTTCTTTTCTTCAATGAGATAGAGAATATATTTTTGTATTTGTTCTTCAGACAGCGTGTCCGGTGGTTGATTGTGAAATCTGGTTAATCCCTGCATTGCGAGAATATAATTCTTTTTGGTGTGCTTTGAATACCGATGAAGGGTCATGTAATCGAGAAATTGTGTTCTTAGCTTGCTGCTCATGGAAATACCTCCTCGTATAAAAATAATTAATAAAAAAGATGAGAACCAACCGAGGAGGTATTTTAATTGATATACTGCTAATAGGAAATGTTTTTAAATGTGGATTAATTTAAATGGACGAACGGAGTGGATTCTCCGCGAAGCGGTTCAGTTCAATAGCCATGCGGCATTATAGAAGGAATCCGGCCGGCACAAGATATGCTAAAGATTGGCAAAACCCTTAGTGGTGTGCACCTTTCTCGATGCTTATCGCCGGAAAGAGATTGATCTTATTCTGCAGCCGGATAAGATGATCTTCATGAATTTGATTCAGAGCCATATGCTTACCCGGAATTAAGGGACATACAGACGTATGCTTTCTGATAGTCTCTAATCCCCGAATTTTTTGTTCAGTTTTCGATGGGTAAATGGTTTGGCCGCTGCACCGGAATAATCCGCGACCACATGGCCGTCGCCCATCAGCCGCCATTTATAGATCATCAGGCCTTCGAGTCCCACCGGGCCCCGGGCGTGAATTTTGTTGGTGCTGATACCGACTTCCGCGCCAAGCCCGAACCGGAACCCGTCGGCAAACCGGCTGCTGCAGTTGAAAAACACATCCGCGGAATCCACGTAATCCATGAACCGGAGACCCCGCTGCTTGTCTTTGGTGACAATGACATCCGTATGCCCGGAACCGAACGTATTGATATGGTCTACGGCATCATCCAGGGAATCAACCACTTTGACGGATACGATCAGATCCAGGTATTCAGTACGCCAGTCTTCGTCGGTGGCAGCGGTGACATCAATTATTTTTAAGGTATCAACGCATCCGCGGATTTCAACGCCCTTCCCCTCCAGAGCGGTTTTCAGTCCGGGCAGTACGGCGGGCGCAATGTCTTTGTGCACCAGAAGGGTTTCCGCGGCATTGCACACCGCCACATACTGGCATTTGCTGTCCACGGCAATGCTGACGGCCATGTCAATGTCGGCCAGTTTGTCGATATACACATGGCAGATGCCGTCGGCATGCCCCAGGACGGGAATATTGGTATTGTTCATGATATATTGCACAAACTCATTGCTTCCCCGGGGAATAATCAGGTCGATGAATTTATCCAAAGACAGCATTTCCGCGACATCGGACCGGGCTTCGAGCAGGGTCAGCCAGCCCTCCGGGATTTGCGCGGCAACGCTTGCCTCTGTGATAATATCCGCCAGAATACGGTTGGTGCGGGCAGCTTCACTGCCCCCTTTCATCATCACGGCATTTCCGCTTTTCAGGCACAGGGATGAAATCTGAACCAGAGCATCGGGCCGGGATTCAAAGACAATGCCGATCACGCCGATCGGGCTGCTCACCCGGAACAGTTCCAGATCTTTGTCCAGTTCCAGGGCGCTGGTGGTGACGCCTACGGGATCATCCAGACTGATGACGCTGTTTAACCCCTCTATGGCGTCTGCGATTTTATCTTCCTGGAATTTAAGGCGTTTAAGAAGCGGTGCCGCCAGGTTCTCTTTTTCCGCATGGGCAAGGTCTGCCTGGTTGGCGGCAATGATTTGATCTTTTTTATTTTCCAGAGCTTCCGCAATGGCTTTTAAGGCATTGTTTTTTATATCGGTGGGCATGGCGGCCAGTCGGATGGACGCTTTTTTCGCATCAGCTGCTTTGTCTGTAATGGTCATGAAAAATCTCCGTTTTGTTTCATCGGTCTTGATGGCTTTTTAAAATCTGCTGACCCGGATAGGCCGCATGCTTCCGGCAAGGCACTGTTTTTAAGATTTCGTCAAATCTAATACAGACCCCATCTGGTCCGGCGCCTATCATATACAAAAACAAATGCATTGAAAAGTAAAAACCGATGATTTTGGGCATCCCTGTGCTGTTCGGAAGCAAGGCCGGCAGTTGACATTATTCTCTGATCACGCCTTTTTCAATCAGCTCCTTGCGAAGCGTGTGAACCCGCCAGTGATTGACGCCAAAGTCAAAAATCGCAATAAAGGACGAGGATCTGACGGATATGAACTCCTCATCCGGGTGCATCAGGAGTTCAAGGTTGTCCACAAAGTGAAATACCCGGCTGTAGCATTTGGCGTGAATATAGCGTGAGTCTTCTTCCACAATTTTTGCCCTGGGAATACCGGCCACCGCCTGTTTGACCACCGGCCAGGCCGTTTTGCGGTCAACAGCCAGCTCAAACGGCGAAACATTGTTATAAAAAAGCCAGGCATTGCTGGAAACACAATTGGGCAGCGGAAAACACGAACAAAGCGCCAGGCTTTCATCTGCCTGCACCTTTACGTGTTTTCCGGCACATCCGTAAAAAAATAGCATACCGATAAAAAGCAATATCAACACAAGCGGATTTTGTTTCATTTTCTGTCCTCGATCTGATTGTAACAGTTTTTTATAAAGGCCGGCCATTTGATTAAAATTTTGTAACTGATCACATGGGTCCGGCGGATTGGTCCAAAGGGTATTTTAAATTAACCCGATACGCAATCATAAGATTTCAGCCCTGAATTTCCGTCCGGGCCGGACTTTTGAATAGGCTGGCTTTATTTGACCTTGAACGGGCCGATTGTCAAAGGGTGTGCAATATAACATAAAATATTTTTTCCAAAACCTGAAACGCGCAACTTAAGTTTGATGTTTCTGGAATTTTATACTAACGTGATAAAAATTATTTTTTGATGCGATTCATATCCGGCACACGGCGTGGTTTACAGAATTTGTTTTTTCCGGAACATGGTTCGGGTTGATGAGATTTGATTCAAAAAAGAAAGGCGGATGATAAATTATGAGTGAGGAAAACCATCGGCAATTTAGCCGCAAACAGGTATGGCAGGATACGGAAGCAACCATCAAGGTCAATGATCCTTTCAGCGATGGTTCCCGCAAAACCATTAATATCAAAGGAATTGTTGCGAATCTGTCCACCGGAGGCATGTTTGTAAATACGAATGAACCGGTTCCGGTTTCATCCAAAGCGGAAATCACCATTAATTTTGATCCGGAATCCGGATCCTCCGATCTTTCCGTCAAAGCCTATGGCGAGACGGTTCATGCGGCAGAAAATGGCGTGGGCATTAAATTTACCGCCATTGATATGTCGGAATTGCAGCAGTGCATTATTAAAAAAATGAACAAAAGGTCCTGAGGATGCGCAAAAAGCCTGTCGCCGGTTGCCGGGCATTGATGGGTTTAATCGTCACGCTAATTATTCTGGTCATCAGCCCGCGGCTTTCATATTCAGAAACCGCATCCTATCCGGCGGGTAAGCATGATGAAAAAATTGAAACCTGGTCATTTCACTCCCAATTAGACTTGCCGGAAAAAGACGGCGCATTGTACATGGGCATGTTTTTCTGCGCCGGCTCCCTTTATTTTCTTAAAGGAAATTTTGCCCATATTTTCTGGCTGGACACCTCCACCGGCGAGTATTCCTATGAAAATAATATTTTTATCCCGCCCATCGAAAAGGTGATCCATTGCGACAAGGAATTAAACGAAAAATACCATGACAGTTTTTTCCGCTACAATGCCGGAAAAAACACCTTTCTGACATATGCCGGTTTTAAGGATGTGTCCACCCGGCTGACCTTTTTTCCCCAAAAAGCCCCCCTTTGTTTTGATTATGTCAATCCGGATGAGATGACGGAAAAAACATTTGACTGGTATCTGTTTCCGCAAATGGATATCCAAGCGGTTTTGAAGAAAGGATATGATTTGCGCACATCCGGAAAGGGTTTTTTCCAGCATTTCTGGGGAGAAAAGGTTTATGAATCCGGTGATTTTCTGGTGGCGCATTTGGATTCCGGATATGATATTATTGTCAACGATATCATGCTTTCAAAAGACGGCACCCCGTTGATGCCTGAAAAATATGAATATATACTGATATCGGGTCCGGACGGCAACGTGGAAAAGATTTCATCGTTTGAGTATCTGGTGCATAAATGGGCGAAAAGCGGAAATAAAGGAAAGAAATATCCGGTTCACATGTCTGTGAGCAGCAGCGAAAAAAACTTATATATGGATATCCGGGTATTTAAAAAGGATCAGACCGCCAATCTGCTCGGAGTTGAAAAGTGGTTCGGATATGCAGCGGTCACAGGCCATATAGACGACAGCCCCCAGAAGGGATGGGCTTTTTTCAGTCCCATCGGCATCAAAGACTGATTCCGGCCAACTCCTTTTACATGCTATCATTTACCGCTTTTTTAAACTGGATTTCTTCTTTAAACCGAACCGGTTTGATGTTGGGGAGCCGGGCAATGTCGCGCATGACACGGATGCCTTCTTCTTCATAATTATCAAGCACTTGCGCAGTCACCTCAATAGGGTCTCCCAGGGAAATCCCCAGTCTGGCGGAACGCAGACGCCATCCGCGGGCCAGATCGGAACCGCCGACCAGGCTTACCGGCGCAATAACATCTCCGGGGCGCATATAGGCCTGTAAATATTTAGGATTAACGTATTTCAGAACGACGGCGCCATCCGGGTCCGTGTATGAGCGCGATCCTTCCGGGAATATGAGAAAACATTCTTTCATAATCTTTTTGAAAAGTGCATAGTCTTCTCTGGAAAAATCCTTCATGGCATCGGCAAAATTTTCAGATGCCAGAAAATCGGTCAGTTCCTTTTTGGTTTTCTCGTCCAGCAAAGCCGTGTGCTGCTCCATTTCCTTGGGGGTGCCGTGCACGATGACGTTCATAAAATTTTCATAATCAAGCTTTTTAATCAGATAGAGTCCGGCTTCGGGTAATTTGATCAAAAACTGCGTGCGTTTGGCGGTTTTTCGTAATTCTTCGGCAAGCCCGGATGTCTTTATCGCGGTTGTTTTTTGAGACGGGACGGTAATAAAAAGATTGCCCACATTGGCGGCGCCGTTTCTTAAAACCACATTGGAAAACATGCGCGGCCCGACAACCGTATTGCAGTTTTGGGTCAAACTATGAAAACCCAGCTTTCGGATGACACTTCGAACAAAATACGGTCCCAGATATCCTTCATGATGCCCCACAAAAAAAATGCGGCGGCCGCTATTTTTTATTTTTAAAAGCCTGCGCAGTGTTTGAACGGTATCCGAAGCAGCGACCGATGCGGCCGATCCTTTTTTAAAAGAGACTTTTCCGCCATCCGCATTGACGAGAATGAGATCAATCACTTTTCTTTTTTCCGCAAATTCAAAAAATTTGTGCCAGAATGCGGAATCCGGCAATACCGGGAAAATACATCGGTCAAACGAAAACGGTATGGCCAGCAACTGTTCCAAGCGGGTTTTGGAAAATTCTTCGAAAAACTTGTGCTGAAGCAGCTGGTTTTTTTTTTCAACCAGTTTTTGCCGGGCATCCGGTAAAAGCGTATTGACATCCAGTCCGTGGTTTGCGGCAAACTCCACGATTTCTTCCAGCATTTTGATGGCTTTTTCATTGTGCGGTGCGTGCCGGAGGGAATATAATTTTGTCCGGACAAATCCGATTAATTCTTTAAAATTCAGATGGTTTTTCCAGCCTCTGGCTTTTTCAATAAACCCCCTGAACCAGGAAAACCGTACCAGATACCGCTGGACTTTTTCCGAAATTCTGTCCGCTGCTTCCGCCAGTCTTGAAAAAAGTGAAAATATCCTGTCAACCGCATTGTACAGCCGTTTTTTTCCGTCAATCCGGGCAAAGGATTCTTCCAGTTTGTCTTTATTGCTTACCAGAAATTTGATGATTTCATCCGGATTGTAATTTTCTTTGGCTTCCGCCCACCATCTGGATAATGGCGTTTTATCTAAAATCGTCAATGGGTACCCTGTCTGTCTACTGGGAATCAAGCTTGACGTATGAATTGGATAATTCCTTGTCAAACTTGAATGATTCATTAAAAATTTCAAGCAGTTTAATGTTTTGTTTCGCCATCATCAGGCAATTGCCCACAATGGCATAAAAAAGGATGCTCAGGCGGGTTTTGGACGCTTCGCTCCGGATCCTTTCAATCTGATCCAGATTAAAGTGATCGGCCAGTTTTCTCATATAACAATACTGATCCACAATGTTCTGATAATCCCTGATTTGCCGGTTTTTAAATGATGTTTCGACTTTTAAGAGAATATCCAGCATGCAGATTTTAATTTTTTTAAGGTCTTCTATCTGGCTGTCCAGAAGCCCTGAGTGCTTGTTGCCCACATGCAGATATGCCCGCGCCACCGTATCCCGGTGACCGTCGGAAAGCTTCTGAAGCCGGCGGATGGTCTGGGCGTATTTAAATGAAATCCGGGCGTCTCTTTTTTGCTGCAGTCTCAACACCTTGAAAATATTTGCCATAATAACATTTGCCCCCAGCTGGATATGTTTCACTTTTTTTCGTTCCCGGGCCAGCTGTTCAAGATTTTCTTCAAACAGGGCATCAAATGCCACGTCAAAGGATTCCCGGATTTCTTTGAGAAGATGGGCCATATGCTCAAATGTGTTCATAATCGCCATCTGGGAATCCGTGATTTTTTTCATATTAAAAATCTTAATTTCTTCTTTTTCTTTTTCCCGATGCTCGTGCTTCTGCTTGTTTTTCCAGATAATATAACCGGCCAGGACAAAAAGAACAACCGCACCGATCACTTCAAAACGGGAAATCACCCAGGCAAAAACAAAGGCGGTGACAAATGCAATAAAAGCCGTCATAAACCAGCCGCCGATCACGGTCAGCACGCCGGTAATCCGGTAAACCGCGCTTTCACGACCCCAGGCCTGATCGGAAAAAGAACTGCCCATGGCCACCATGAAGGTGACATAGGTGGTGGAAAGCGGCAGTTTCAGGGAGGTTGCATACGAAACCACCGCGCTGGCCACCATCAGGTTGACGGACGCCCGGATCAGGTCAAATGACGGCTGATCCGACTGACGCATCACGGTATCGGGGTTGCGGGGCTTCAGCCGGCGGGAGACAAACCGTTTGAGGTTTTCCGGGAAAAACGTTTTTACTGAACCAAACACCGAATCCGCCATATTCATAATGGAGCGGGAAATCCAGATGGATTCGAACCGTTCAATGCCTTCCTCCTGCTGTCCCAGGCTGATTTCGGTTTCCGTAACGGTTTTTGCTTTCTTGGACAGCCACAGGGTGACGACCATTATCATGCCGGCAATAAGGAGCAAACCGGTCCGGGATTTCACCTGCTGGCTCAGGGCCCCCATTGTGATATTCAATGGATCCGCCGACGCGATGGCCGTGGTATATGCATGCAGGCCCGCCATGGGAACCCCGATAAAATTGACCAGGTCATTGGCGGCAAATGCCATGGCAAGGGCAAACGTGCCCACCAGCACAATGGGCTTAAGGATATTGACGTTAAAAAAGGTCAGTAAAATCTGAAAAACAACCGCTGAAACCGCAAAAATGTAAAACATGATCAGCAGGGTGTGGGTCATGATCCATGCGGCGGCTTCTTCCGTCATAAAGGAAGCGCCCTTTGATCCTTTGACCAGGATAAAAAAGGTAATGACCGACATGGCCACCCCGCCCCAGATGGCGCCGTACCGCTTGAGCCTTTTCTGATAGTCAAAGGTAAAAATCAGACGGGAGATAAACTGAACAATGGCGCCGCTGAAAAACGCCACAATAATGGACAACAGAATCCCGAATACAATAACCAGTGCTTTGCCGGTATTAATATATTCGCCCAGGGACATTGCATTGCCGTCGGCCTGCATTATTTTCATCACGGAAATGGCAACCGCCGCCCCCAGCAGTTCAAACACAATTGAGACCGTGGTGGAAGTGGGAAGCCCGTGGGTGTTGAACAGATCCAGCAGCAAAATGTCCGTTGCCATGACGGCGACAAAAATCATCATCAGCTCGGGCATGGTAAAAAACTGGGGATGGAAAATACCTTTTCGGGCCACTTCCATCATTCCGCTGGAAAAAGTCACGCCCGCAAGGATACCAACGCTCGCGATCACCATGATCACTTTAAAGGGCGCAACTTTGGAACCGATAGAAGAATTCAGAAAGTTGACCGCATCATTGGAAACACCGACAATTAAATCCGCAATGGCAAAAAAAATTAAAATGCCGACAGCAATAAAGAATATTTCAATTCCCATAATCAGGTTACCATTTTAATATAAAAATAATTTTTCCAAAATTTGAACTGCTCACATTGAACGAAGATGACACATTTTTTGAAACCGGTTGTCACACTTCTTGGAGGTTTAATCAAGAAAAAATCAAATGTGCGCAACCGGCCGGTTTTGGATCTAAACTGAGCGTTTTACGAAGCCGTCAAAAAAGAGAGTTTACAACAGGCGTGTCTAATTCATCAGATAAAACCCGATGGCTTTATCCGATTCACTAAAGGTGTTCATGGAAAAAAATTCAGCGCTGACCAGCAAGCCATTGATCTTTTTAACTTGTGCCTTTTTTTTAATGAGCGTTTTGGCTGCATTGTCCAGATGGAATTCGACTGAAATCGTATCTTCACACCTCACCGGCCATGGAAAATCAAGCTTAAATTTCAGTCCTGTCCGTGACAGGTCAATGATTTGAATGCCGGCTTTTTTCCCCCGCGGGTCAATAAATGTCCCGGGCAGATTTACTTTTTTTCTGTAAAATTTTCTTCTTTCAAGGGTAATGATATGGATGGGGTTGACGTTGTTTCCTGCCAACTCCGTTTTTTTCTGTTTTTGGGCACAATATCCGCATTTGAATTTTAATTTTATTTTAACCGGTCCATCGGCCCTCATAAATCGGGAGGCATCAATGACTTTGGATTTTCCGCATCCCGGGCATACAATGGTCGCTTTATTGTCTTTGTCAACGTAAAAAGAAGTCATTGGAATCAGGGATCCTGTTTGTTTAAAAGGTTCCTGGCAGGCGTCACATTTTTGAAAAAAAAATTAATAAATCATACCTTAAAGCTTTTTGATTTTCAAGCATGCATCCTTTTTACGCAGGCTGACCGCATTTAAATTTGATTTTTATGGACAAGACTGTGGCGGCTTTGATAATATTTTAAAAATTTGGCAAGTTACTCGTCCGGATGCATGCGGACAGCCGGCTATACGGATACTCAGGAGATCAATTTTTTGGATCAGCAAGCAACATCTGCCTTCTCGAAACTATTCTTTGACAAGCGTGACCACAGCCTGCTGGCAATGGTCAACGAGATGATCTCCGGTGATGCATCTCAACTCAGCGACCAGCGACGGTTTTTTCATTATTTTCACCCCCGGGGCATCAAGGAAATGGCCGAATCCAAGGGGCTTCGGATTGCCTATGCCGTCATCCACCTCCTGGCTTCCCTTGAGCGGGGGCAGATCGAAAATCGGTTGAATGCCCTTCGCGCCCTCAGGGATGAAGTACTGTGCAGCGCGGACCAGGGACTCAAGAAGAACACGGCCCGGGTGCTTTTGGAAATAATGAAAGAGCTGATTCGGGCACATGGCGATTACCCGCGCCAGCTGAAACTGGCCCGGGATTTTTCCATTGTCGCGTCCGGAAAACCCAGAATTGTGCGGAATTATCTGGAACGGTATCACCTGCTGGAAATGCCGGAAGAATGGAATCAGCTGGCCTTTGATGATCATGTTCATGATGCCAATACCAAAGGCCGGAAATCCGCCACTCATCTGATCATGGATGCCTGGATCAAAGGTATCCGGCGCCTGCGCGTCATCTATTATAATTTTATCCGCCCGGAAACCGCCGCGGAGCTGATGGAAGCCGCGGCCACCATGGGGATTATGGTGCGTATCGGCATTGAATTTTCCGCTTCTTTTTACGGCGGATTTGCCCAGATTATCTGGGTCCCGAGAGGGTTTACCGATTCCAGGGATTTCCTTCGGTTTCTAAACGAAGAACCGGTTCGGGACTTTATGAACAACGGCCGGGCGGTTTCCGACCATCAGCAGCAGTATGTGATGGAAATTTTTGATGCCTTCAACGACCATCACCGGCTGACCATTAACCGGGAACTGGCAATCGACCTGCCCCGGCTGGACCCGGAACGTTTTTATCAGTTTGTGGGCATGGGACAGGCTTCCACCCTTCATCTGGCCAAATTTATTCATTCCCGGCTGATGCCGCTGTTAAATGAAAAACTCAGCGGTCTGCGAAACCAATATGACCAGGCAGATGCCGAAGAGCAGGAACACATGGAATCACAGGTTGTTAAGATGAACCTGATGACGGTGGATACCCTGCATGAACGGTTCTTAAAGCCTGAACAAAACCCGCTGATTCCGGATATCCGCAAATCCTGCACGATCCAACCGATTCCCCTGCTGATGCAGCTGTCCCCCTGCGAAACCATTGACCGGCTGGCGGATTTGCATTCCGGGTACCGGATTACCCTGAATCTGACCGACCGGAAAGCAGAAGATGTCCTGGAGCTGCTCTATGACTGTAACGGGCGGATTTCCCGACTGGAAATTTTCAATCTTAAGGATTATTCCGACTGCAAAATGGATCATATCCCGGCCATTCACCGACTGCAGCAGACCCTCAATGAGGGAAATGTAATCGGACTCAAACAGATAATTTTAGAAATCATCGACCGGCTGCAGTCCGCGGAAGACCCGTTGGCGCGGTCCCGGGTGCCTAAATTTAAGAAAATACTGGCCGACATCGAGACCCTGAAAAATATGTATCGGGTCAAGCCCTTAAAACCGAGGGTGGGGAGTGATTCCACCGGCCATATCGATCGGCTGTTCGGCATGGGGCTGGTGGTCATGGATTCTCTGCCCGGCCATGTGCAGAAAAAAATTGAAAATGAAGCCGGTTCCTCCCGGCTCATTATTCCGTTTCACATTGATACCTCTTTGCGGCTTATTTATTCTTTTGCCCATGATGCCAGAGGCCGGTTTGAAAATTTTTTAAGCAGGATACGGAAAATTCCGGGATTCCGGTTTGCCGGGATTCCCTGCCGCCAGGAATGGGTTGCCCGGGAAAATTCAACCCGAATGGTGGATCACGGCAACATCGTCACCATGGGCGGTCATCACGGTGACAATACCAACCACCTGAGACTTGTGCCGCCGGAATCCGAAAAGATCCGTTATTCATGGCATTATGTTCACCCCTTGCTGCAGAACCTGATCAAGGTCGGCATCGGATTTGTCCCGGCGTTTCTGACTTTTCTGCTGACCCATAACTGGTGGGTGCTGATGTACTTCGGGGCCTTTATCTGGTTCGGGATTACCGGCCTGCGCAATATCGTGCAATCCGTTATGGGTGGCGGCGGCATCCGGCGGTCTTCACTGATGAAATGGAATGATTTTGTAAGCTGGGACCGGTTGTCGGATTCATTGTTTTATACGGGTTTTTCAGTGCCCCTGCTCGATTATCTGGTCAAAACCGTATTGCTGGATCGCGGTCTGGAAATTAACACCGCCACGCATCCGGTGCTGCTGTATGCCATCATGGCCCTGGTCAACGGAATTTACCTGACCAGCCACAATCTGTTTCGGGGCCTGCCCAAACAGGCCGCCTACGGCAATTTTTTCCGGAGTGTGATTTCCATTCCCGTGGCTTTTTCGTTTAATGTGATCGTCGGTGCCGTGCTCGGCCTTTTCGGTGCGGCAAACGTGGCCGGAATTCTCCAGAGCTGGGCCGCAGTGATCTCCAAGGCGGCGTCGGATTGTGTGGCCGGCTTTATCGAAGGGTCGGTTGACCGGATTAATAATGTCAAAAACCGGTTAAGAGATTACCGCCAGAAACTGGATCAGTTTCTGGACTGTTACGCCCGACTGGAAATTCTGTTTCCGGAAATCGATGCCTATGAAATCCTCGATCAGCCGGCAAAATGGCTCAAAACCGAAAATCAGGAAGTCCGGGACCAGATTATGGTTTTAATTATCAACGCGCTGGATCTGCTTTATTTCTGGATGTATCAGCCCCGGTCCCGCACGGCATTTGCCAATCTGTTGTGCCGGATGGAACCGGATGAACGCCGGATTTTAATCAAGGCCCAATCGGTTTTAACCATGGAGCGGGAAATCAGCCAGATGTTCATTGACGGTATTGCCGGGCGCAATTTTTCAAAACCGTTGGCGTTTTACCTGAACCGGTCGGAAGATTATCTGAAAGCCATCGATACCCTCGACAGTTGTGTGTGACAAATTGTAAACAGTCACAGGGTGAGGAGGTTTTCAGGAAAACTCGCCTGGCCCCTGTGATCAGTTTTTTTCAATTCATCCAACTTATCCCCCCGCATAAGCATTTTTAGTCAAAAAATTCAAGTACATACTCTTATAAAAAAATATCTTGACTTAAAGGTGCCAAATCTTTAAATTTAAAGTCGACGGTCGACGGTCGACTTCAAAACAGTGTTTAACGAAATTGTCCCTGTTTTACACTCACTGCTCTCCTCCTGATCGGAAACATTGGCCGGCTGTTTTTTTGGATTTCAAAAACCAGAGATAACGGATTCACCATCATTAATAGAAGGGAGAAAAAAGTCATGCAGACACCCAAATCCGATTTTGATGCCATCGTGGTGGGCAGTGGGCCCGGCGGCGCAACCGTTGCAAAGGACCTGTCGCTGAGCGGTAAAAAGGTTCTCATCCTTGAATGGGGAGATAATGATCCTGAAAAAGGCACTTTTTTTTCGGCGTTTCCCCGTGCATTTGTTCCCGGAAAAAGTGTTGTCATGACAAAGCAGGCGCTTCCGGTTGTCCGGGCAATTACAGCCGGCGGCAGTTCGATGATTTTCTGCGGCACTGCTTTTGATCCGCCGGTGGACATGTTCAAAAATTACGGCGTGGATATTTCAGCCGAAGTGGGGGAAATGAAAGCCGACCTTCCCATGGCACCGTTGCCCGATGAACTCATGGGCGCAGGCCCGAATGCCTTTTTGAAAAGTGCTGTTGACCTTGGGTATGACGCCCACAAACTGAACAAATTCATCTATCCGTCAAAGTGTAAGCTCAACTGCCAGCGGTGTATGTACGGATGCCCTTACGGCGCCAAATGGGACGCGCGGCACTTTGTGGATAAAGCCCTTGAAAACGGCGCAAAGATTATTCCCCGGGCAAAGGTTACCAAAGTTATCATTGAAAATAAAAAAGCCGTAGGTGTTGAGTACAAACACAACAAAGAAATCTATCGGGCATATGCACCCGATACCATTATTGCCGCCGGCGGTATCGGTTCCCCGCTGATTCTCCGCGAAAGCGGTATGCGAAGCGCCGGGTATGATTTCTTTTTTGACCCGCTGGTTTTTGTATACGGAAAAATCAAGGGGCTTGGCAGCGGTAAATCCGTTCCCATGAGTGCGGGGGTTCATTTTGAGGAAGACGGTATTGTCATGACCGACTTTAACATGCCCCAGATAATGAAAATTGCTTTTGACCTGGAAGTATTTAAAGTCAAACAGGCATTTTCCTATGCAGACACCCTTCCCATTATGATTAAGGTAAGAGATGATCTGGGCGGAGCCGTTTCAAACAACGGCTGGGTAAACAAACCCCTGACAAAAGAAGACAAGCAAAAACTGGACAAAGGGTCCGAGCATGCCAAACGCATCCTCACCAATGCCGGCGCCACTGATATCTACCGAAGCTGGAAAGTGGCTGCGCATCCGGGCGGTACCGTTAAAATCGGCGAACAGGTGGACAGCAACCTGAAAACCAAATTTGACAACCTCTATGTGTGTGACTGTTCCGTGATGCCTCAGGAATGGGGACTGCCGCCGACAACCTCGATTATCGCCCTGGGTAAACGGCTGGCCAAACATCTGACGGGGCAAAAGCAGGCTCTGAAAGAAGAATCAGGGGTGGCCGCTTCTGAGAAAGAATCCGATAAAACCCCCATGGCAGCCGCCGCAAACTGATACTCTGATACATAGGTCTTCGTCTCCGGTCGGGAGGGGAGGATTGAACGTCGACTATTTTTAAACAAAAGGAACAGTCATGAAAAGACGCCATTCAAGATCAGGTCTTCCGCTCGGCATTCACAAACTTTCAGAAATTGACCTGGCCGGGGAAATGGGAAAAAACACGGCGATTGCAAAGATCCTCCATACACGCGAAGTCCGGCAAACCCTAAGCAACATTCTTCCGGATGTATTAAACGTTTTAGCCAAAGACAGCAGAATTGGAAAATTCTTCATGAGAATGGTGGGGAAGCTGCTCAACCGGCTTCTTGCCCGACCCCGTGATATTTTTGAAGAAAAAGAACTTTCGCTTTTGTTTGAAGACGACGAATTTATCAGAAATATCGGGGAACCGCTGCCGGATATTATTAACGGCCTTTTTGAAATTATTGTCTCCCTCACCAAAACCATCGAGGAAATGCCCGCTGCAGAAAAAAAAGAGGTTTTTGGTGACGTCATTGCCAAAGTTGCCACCGGCCAGACCGGGGAAATCATCACCCAGAGCTGCCGGATTATCAATGATATCCACAAAGCGGATCCAAAATTTTTTGCCAACGCCTTAGAACCCGGATTTCAAAAATGGGTGGAATCGGTTGATTTTGGTGAAATCAGGGAAATGTTTGACAATTCCGCTGAAGACGGACGCGCCTTTGTAACCATGGTAAACAATGTTCTCTGGCAGTACCCGGCAAAAATGGTCATGCTGTTGTCCCTGCTGCCGTCCCTGGCCAATCTCATTACAGACACCGTAGATATTTCCGTAGGCAAATTAAACGAACTCCCGCCGGATATGCTCACCGATGTGATTCTCTCTTTTGCCCGGGAAATCAACAGCGATTCAGTTGCGGGTGTGATCAACCAGCTCACGGAAATTGTTCGAAAAGTACATACCGGCAGCGCCCTGCTGGGCGAACCCGGCGCACCCCAACTGCCCAAAGTCCTGTCACAGATGATCGAAGAAATCGTCGACAAAACCGACCCCATCACCTTGTGGAAAGCAAAAATTGCCCTGGCTGAAACCAAAGCCACCATCGGCCAGACAGTCGCCGCATCGGTAAATAACAGACCCAACTTTAAGCATTTATCCATGATCATGGGTCCTGAAGTGACCAATATCCGCTTAAAGTCATTAAATCACCGGCTGGCGCAATGGGATGCGGAAGATGACGAGGAAATGGCAAAATCCTTTGCCCAGCATCTTGACGCCTATGATGTCCAGGAAATGGGCGAAGTTTTAAACAACACGCTTAGAATAATCAACCGCATCGGTGACGAGAAACCGGCGCTGTTTACCGATTTCGCGGCCCAGATGGTCAACGCCATTGACGACTATGAACTGGCTGAAGCGGCCCGGCGATTATTTAACGGGGTGAGCGAGGAATTTAAGCCAGCGGCACGGGCCGTTGTTCCGGGGCTGGTTACATGGATTTGCGATGTAATTAAGCCGGCGGACGATGAATATGAAGAAGACGCAGCCCGGGCAAGAGAGGCTCTCCGTTCATTATTTGCTGCAGAGGAGGTGTAAAAAATGAATGTTTTTCATGATGCCGCAAACCAGGTGGAATTCGACTCAATTACACAATGGAAAAAAGAAGGCAAACCGGTGGTCGGCTACACCTGTTCTTACGCGCCAGCTGAAATATTCCATGCCGCCGACATCCTGCCCTATCGGTTAAGAGGAATCGAAACCGATGGCATGGAAGTCGGAGACACTTATTTCGGGCCGTTTATCTGCAGCTTTCCCAAATGCATTCTGCAGCTGGCCGGCAAGGGTAAATTTTCTTTCCTGGATGGCGCGATCATCACTCCCGGATGCGACGGGATGCGGCGACTGGATGAATGCTGGCGGAAAGCAGGAGAAGATATTAATGGGATTGTGCCGGATTACTTTTATTACTTTGATGTGCCGCACAAATCTGAAAACCACGGCATGGCATGGTATGTTGAAGAGATCAAGGAGCTGATCAGAAGCATCGAAAGTCATTTCAAGGTAAAAATTACCAATGACAAAATCAGCGCTGCCATCAGCGAATTCAACAAAGGCCGGCGGCTGCTGGCTGAAATTGAAAACCTGCGCACCAGGGACGATGTGGTGGTTTCCGGCACGGATGTTTTTGCCGCAACGGTTGCCGGTACCGTCATGCCCCGTGATGAATATACCAAAGAACTGAAAAAATGGGCCACCGCACTTAAAAAAAGAAAAACGTCTTTAAGCAAAGATAAGCACCGGGTCATGCTGGTTGGCAGCATCAGCGACGAGATTGATTTGTTCGAATTAATCGAAAATACCGGTAAGGCAATTATTGTGGGTGAAAACCTCTGCTTCGGTATCCGTTATGAAGGCAATGAGATTAAAGAAGACGGTGATCCCGTTGCTGCTCTGGCCGAACATTATCTCGGGGCATCCGTCTGTCCCCGGATGTACGGCAAATATAAAGAACGCCTGGCCATGCTCAAAGAAAGAATTGTCCGGTCGCAGGCCCAGGGTGTGATCATGCAGAACATTCGCTTCTGCGACCTGCATGGTGCTGAGAACGCCTTGTTTGAAAGAGACCTTGAAGCCATGGGCATCCCCTGCCTCCGAATTGAACGGGAATACGGCCCGCATATTGATATCGGGCGGATGAAAATGAGAATCAACGCATTTCTGGAGCGGATGGAAAGCAGCGAAAAAAGGGCTGCTGCATCGGCAATGTCTGCAGAGGTATCTGTGAGTGCATAATTAAAGGCGTAAAGCATAAGGTATGAGCCTGAATTTTTTTTGCGATATTATCTAAAACAATTCAAGCATGACGATAAAAACCACTCAACGCACAACAGGAATTTGAGACCATACTTCTGCTTTCAGCCTTCAACCCAAAAAGGAATTGATCATGAGACCCGAGATAAAAGAATACAACTACGACTGGCTCATGGGAAAAACGCTCAAAGCCGCCGCTCATGTACCCATGGGTACGAAAAAAGAAACCGAGCTTACGTATCGGTATATCCCCTATTATAAAAATATCGCCAAAACATTTATCGATGCCGGTGATCCCGGTGTTCAGGCCCTTAAAATGATGTCCCGGTATTACGAAAACATACTGACCGCCAAAGAACAGGGGAAAAAGATCTGTGCCACGACGTTTTGCAACTCCCCGGTGATCCTCTACGCGATGGATATCGTGCCGGTAACGTTTGAAATGCTAACCGCCATCGGCGCCATGATCTGGAAAAGGGGCATGTTTGATTATATGGATTTTTGCTGTGAAGTCGGCATGCCGGAAACATCCTGCTCCTCCCAGCGCGGGGCGCTGGGTGCAATTCTCGGGGGACTTTCTGAAAAAATAGATCTTGTGATCTGTGACACACCCGGTGTTTGTGATACCAATGCCAATGCGTTTGCCTTTGCATCCGAATATTTGAACAAACCTTTTTTCCAGCTGAACTACCCCTCCAGCATTGGCGACGACCGCAGCCAGAAATATCACATTGATGATTACAAGGAGATGATCAAATTTGCGGAGCAGCATACCGGCAAAAAACTTGATTATGACCGCCTGGCAGAAGCGCTGGCTGAAGTTGACAAACAGGACGCCATGATCGCCGACCTTGAAGACATGCTCATGTTAAAACCCACTCCCGTGCCGCCGATGTTCAACCTCGTGCTCTACGCCGGCCGCTTTTGTTTCTCGGGGCGCAGGGAGTATACGGAACTTTTGGAATCCATGGTTAAATCAGCAAAAGCCAACGCCGCCGCCGGTATTTCAGGCCTGAAAAACGGAGAAGAAAAGCTGCGGATGTTTATGTGCTACATTGATCATTATACGCTGGACGTAAATTTTAACCATTTTTTGGAAGATCGGGGAATCGCCCATGTGGGTTCCATCCTGACCCGCAATTTCAGGGACAACAATAAATACGTCGAAGATATGCCGGGGTCTGCCTACGGCATCGATACCTCTTCGCCGGATGCCATGCTGGACACCATTGCCCAGATGAATGCCCGGCTGCCCATGGTCCGGTCCATCCGGGGACCCTATGACAAAAAGGGCATGTGGCTGGAGGAATCACTGGTTTGTGCAAAAATGTATGACGCAGACTGTGTCGTATATAACGGCACACCGGGATGCAGAAACACATGGGGCATGGTCAAGCCGTTTGCCAGGGACATGGAAAAGCACGGATATCCCACTCACATTATGTATGATGATGCATTCGACGATCGGGTGGAATCATGGGAAGCAACACGGGAACGTCTGGACGAATTTTTCAAAATCAGGGGGTTGTTATGAATATCGTTGCAGGATTTGATGTCGGTTCCCTCACCTCAAAAGCCGTCATCATGAAAAACGGAAAAATTATCGGCAGTCATATCATTAAATCAAAACCGCGGCCCAAGGATTCGGCGGATGCCGCCCTGGCAGGGGCGCTTGCGGATGCCGGCATCTCCAGAGAAGACATCAAATACTGTATCGGCACCGGTTACGGTCGGGAAAAAATCGAGTTTGTCGATGAGTTGGTTTCAGAAATCAAATGTCACGGAAAAGGAGCCCGCTGGATGATGCCGACGGCTGAAACCGTGATCGATATCGGCGGCCAGGACTGCAAAACCATGAGAATTGACAAGGATGGAAATATCGGCCGGTTTTCCACCAATGATAAATGCGCTTCCGGGACCGGACGTTTTTTAGAAGTCATGGCAAAGGTTTTAAATGTAGACATTGATGAACTGGGCAAACTTTCCGCCAAAGCCAAAGATCCGATAACGCTGGCTTCCACCTGCACGGTCTGGGCCCAGGCGGATGTCATTAAATACATCAATTCCGGGGTCCCCATTGAAGATATCGGCGCAGGCATTAATACCGCCATGGCCGGGCGGGTGGCCATCCTGGTAAACGCGCTCAAGCCGGAAGGCGATATTTTGATGACCGGCGGGGTGGCCAAAAATATCGGGGTGGTGTCGACCCTGGAAAAACTGATCGGCAAACGGATTAAACGGGCCCGAAAAGCCGACCCCCAGATTGCGGGGGCCATAGGGGCGGCGCTTTTATCGATGGAAAAAATGGCTTCTTAAAAAACTCACTTTCTGCGTTGTGCTGCATCTCTCATCATTCAACGTACAAAAAGTACGCCTCATTCTTCGAGATTTGCACGCCTTGAACTTGGAGCTTTTTAATTTGCCATCGACGGATCAAGACTCTTGTCTTAGGACTATTTGAAGAGGAGAATAACAATGATAGTAGCAGGCTGCGACATCGGCTCCCTGACCGCCAAAGCCGTAATTATGGAAAACGGTAAAGTATTATCTGATGCGGTCATGCGGGCCAGGACAAGACCGTCCGAATCAGCGACAGAAGTCATGCAGATGGCTTTAGACAAAGCCGGACTGACGATGGATGATATCGGATACGTGGTGGGAACCGGTTACGGCCGGGAACAGATTCCCTTTGTCGACGATGTGGAATCTGAAATTTCCTGCCATGCCAAGGGTGCCTGGCAGACCATGCCCTCAGTGCGGATGATCATTGACATCGGCGGCCAGGATGCCAAGGCCACCCGCATGGACGATAACGGCAATGTGGCCCGCTACATCTATAACGACAAGTGCGCGTCCGGAACCGGCAGATTTCTCGAGGTCATGGCCGAAGCGCTGGAGGTGCCGCTTGAAGAACTGGGCTCCCTTTCCGCCCAATCAACGGAAAAACTGTCTATTTCCAACCAGTGCGTCATTTTTGCCGAAACCGAGGTGGTTTCGCTGGTCAATGAGGGCAAGGAAACCGCGGACATCCTGAATGCGCTGCACCATTCCCTGGCTAAGCGGGTAGCCTCTTTGGCCAGAAGCATAGATGTGAAAACCGATGTGGTGATGACCGGCGGCGTGGCGAAAAACTCCGGCGTGTTCAATGCCCTTTCCGAAGCTCTGGGTTTGGAAATAAAAGCATTAAATGGCGTTGACCCTCAGATCATGGGCGCTTTGGGTGCCGCCCTGTATGCTGAGGAAAAGGCCAGGGAAATGAAAAAAGCGGGGTAAGAAGAAAACAGCGACTCCGGTTTTAAGAGTCTAAAATAAGCTGAAGAGAAGGAAATCCACTGATGAAGCAACTGAAAAGCAAGCTAAAAGACGGCATGAAAATTTTTGCCGACTCCCATAAAGTATACAAAAAGCTGCAAAAGCATTTAGACGCGCAACCTGTGGGATTTCCTGCGACCGCGTCCGGTGTGGAGCGACGGATATTAAGGGAAGTATTTACGGTCAACGAAGCATCGCTGGCCCTTCACCTGGATTATAAATTTCAGTCCTTTGAAAACATTTACAGCAAAGTAAATGGTAACGGAACCGGTTATTCCGAGACAGCTGTGCAGGATATGCTCGACAACATGGAAAAACACGGCGCCATTTTTGTAAAAATGGTGAATGGGAAAAAACAGTATGCCCTGCATACATTTGCCGTGGGCATCTTTGAAATGAAAGTGCCCACAATGACTGCCAATTTCTATATGGATGCCCGCAAATACATGTACCAGTCATTTGCCATGGAGTTTCTTTCCACGGCCCTGCCCCAGATGCGGGTAATACCTGTGGAAAAAAGTGTCACTCCGGCATTAAACATTGCCACCTATGATGAAGTCCGGGAACTGGTGCTTCAAAACGATGGCCGGATCAGCCTGGCCGAATGTGTCTGCCGAAAAGGCAAAGATTCCATCGGACGGCACTGCGAAGAAACAGACAGAAGGGAAGTCTGTATCGGTTTTGCCGACTTTGCTGATATGTATTCACGCAACGGCTTTGGCCGCGCCATCGAAAAAGAAGAAGCCTTTGAGATTCTGGCACAAAATGAAAAAGACGGCCTGGTGTTGATGCCGTCAAACAGTCAGGAGGCGCAATTTGTCTGCAGCTGCTGCGGATGCTGCTGTGCGTGTCTTGAAGGGATCAGCCTGCTGGCAAAACCCTCAGAATTTGTTAACAATAATTACCATGCTGTATTAGAGGCAGATAAATGCACAGGGTGCGGAAAATGCGGAAAGAAGTGCAAAACAGAAGCCATACATATGCAGCAGGCAGAAGATGGTAAAAGAGTGAACGCAACAGGCATTGATCTGAACCGGTGCATTGGCTGCGGTGTGTGTGTGGCATCCTGCAAATCCGGCGCGCTGACTTTAGCCAAAAAAAGAATCCAGATTGCCCCTCCCAGGGACATGGATACACTTTACGAAGAAATCATGAAGCAGAAAAAAGGCAAGATGCAAAGGGCGCTGCATACGGGGCAAAAGGTCATCGGATTATAGCCAATGGCGGGGCAGGAAACCGGGCCTACCCATTGCAGGTCGGGATTCTTTCCCGACAATTTCATGGAATCTGACAATTTTGGTGTCGAATAAGAAACCCGACCTGCTCGCCCATATCATTTAAAAAATTTAAAAAGAACAAACATTCCTCATGGGACTTTTTGACAAACAATATTCTGAAATCAGGACATTCCTTGACCAGAAAAAAAGCCAGGGTTGTGTTTCAGAGTTTTCAAACGCCGACGGATGCGACTGGCCCTCTGAAAAAGACAGAAACCTGGTGCTGGGTCAGGATACGGCAGTTGAGCTTGGCAACCCCAAAGACGGGTCCACCTCATTTTTGATGTGGGTGAATGATCCGGCAGAAATCAAAAACGGCCGGATTACTGTTGTGGGCCAGGATTTACCTCAACTTCAGGGCAAACAGGTTTCTTTCGGCAAAATTGTCATCGTTGATGCTGCTGATTTTAATGAAGAGAATACCTATGACCGGTACCGGGAAATGGAATTATTGCGCTACGACATTCATCTGAAAGGCTATATGATGCGCGGGGTTTCCCAGCAGCAAAGAGAATGGAGCCGGGTCAGTAAAGAAGCTGTCAGCAACGGTTTTTCCTTTCAGCATCTCGGCGGCGCATTAATTGATCAGTTTTCGAAAATGCCCTATGTCCGGTCTGTGGAAACCATTTTCATTACCTCAAGTAAAGAAGATGTCCTTGAAATGCAGGCCGTTTCAAACAGTGTCGGCCATTTGATCAGTGCCATGAATAAAATGGCGGAAGAAATGTCCTTTGACTGCGACACCTGCGAATATAACGATGTCTGCGGCGATGTGGAAGAACTCAGATCCATGAGAGACTCATTAAAATCCAGGGAGACTGCAGACAATGCCTGATTCGAAAAACGGAAAAACAGCAGTTCTTGCCATGTGCGGCAAAGGCGGGGTCGGCAAAACATCGCTTTCCGCCACCATTGTCAAAATCCTGTCATCCAACCCGGACACCAAAGTGCTGGCCATTGACGCCGATCCGGCTGTCGGTTTATCCACCGCCCTGGGCATTGATGTTTCAAAAACCGTGGACGACATCCGCAATGAACTGATCCGGCGGGTGGAATCCGGACACTCAACCGATAAAGCCCAGATGCTTTCCATGCTGGATTATGAAATGTTTTCCGCTCTGGAAGAGCACAAGAACATCGCGTTTCTCGCCATCGGACGGCCGGAAAAAGAAGGATGCTACTGCCAGGTCAATCACATTTTAAAAGACCTGATCGCGGGAATGAGCGAAAATTTTGATTATGTTGTCATCGACGGCGAAGCCGGCATTGAACAGGTGAACCGGCGGGTCATGGAAAAAGTCACCCACCTGATACTGGTGTCCGATGCATCGCGCAAGGGGATCAATGTGGTGCGGACCATTAAGGAAGTATCTGATTCCGCCATTGACTATGAAAAGGCGGGCCTGATTTTAAACCGCCTGAGAGGTCCGGAAGAAAGAGAAAAACTGTTAATCCCGCCGGAACTGAATTGCCTGGGATGGATTCCCGAAGATGACACCATCCGGTCGTTTGACATTGAGGGAAGAAGTATTCTGGAAATTGACGATTCGCCGGCCGTCGCTGCGGTGGAAAACTGTTTGCGGGCAATGGGTATTTCCCATTAACCGGTTAAAGCATATCAAAAAAAAGGGAGACAAGAATGAACATATTCCAGGAACTTCTGGAAAGCCCGCAGAATGAACTGGTGGAACAGGCGGTGTCCGACGGGCGCATACCCATCGGATATTCCTGTTCATTCGTGCCGGAAGCCTTTCTTATGACGGACAAACTTTTTCCGGTGCGCCTGCATGCCCCCGGTATCGCCGGCACTGAAATTGCTGATATCTATCTTTCCAACTTTATCTGCACCTATGCGCGCAGTCTCCTGGAGTTTGCCATAGATGACCGGTTCGATCTGATACAGGGATGGGTGTTTGTGCCCTCCTGCAATCATATGCAGCGACTTATTGACAACCTGGAATATCTCCAAAAGCCTGCATTCAGTCATGTCCTTGACGTGCCCCGCAAAGTGACCGAAGCCACTATTGCCTGGCAGGCAGAGGAACTCCGGATGCTTGCGGCCAGGCTTTCGGATCATTTCGGCGTGGATATGTCTGATGCGGCCCTTAATAAGGCAATTGCCGAATGGAACACCTTCGCAGAAGTCATCCAATCCATTGGCGACCTGCGAAAAAGAGCAGTCCCGCTCATTACCGGAACCGAATTTCACAAGTTGATCATGGCATCTTTGGCTTCACCCAAAAACCTGATTCTTCCAAAAGTTCTCGATTTCCGCAAAGAGATTGAGCAGCGGGCGGCTGTTGGCGATTTCCGCGCACGGCTCATGGTGGTCGGGTCACATCTTCATGATCCTGATTTTATCAGGGTCATCGAGTCCCAGGGTGGCCTGGTGGTGGCAGACCTTTTCTGTACCGGATCGATTCCCGGATTTACGCCCATAGAAATAGAGACGAAAAAGAACGGTGATCCCATCAAAACCCTTGCCGAGCATACCTTCAAAAAAACACTTTGCCCGAGAATGATGGAGGACTTTGACCGGCGGCTGAAAACAATCATCGACACGGTAAAAGAATACCAGGTGGACGGTGTTGTCATTGAAATCATCAAATTCTGCGACCTCTGGGGCGTGGACTCCATGCCCCTGGTGGATGCACTCCGGAAAGAAGGAATTCCGGTGCTGAAACTGGAACGGGAATACAGTTTGGGCGGGGAAGGCCAGTTGCGGACACGGGTTCAGGCGTTCATCGAAAGTATGGGCAAGTAATGTGCAGGCAGGAGGATTGAAACAACAATGAAAGATGCATTCGCAAACGCAAGACATTTTGGCGAGAGGTTGCCGGGTCTGGCAAAGGACTTTTTTCATTACTCCTTAATCGGATATTTTTTTGAAACAAAAAGCATTAATGACGCCTTCATCTACACAAAATACTGGGCGTTCATCTGGGGCAACATCTTCAAGCTCGTCATCAGGATGCTTTTTAAAAAAGGACCCATCGCCGTTATCCGTTTATTTATTCAATATCCCTGGATACTGTGGTTTCTCAACGCAACAAAACTGCTGCGACGGCTCACAAAAGGTCGCAAAGGGGCCTATCTCGAGTCCACCGCCCTTGTGATCCATGCCATCGCCGTTTTGCTGGTGGAAAAACTGGAAGAAGTCATTTATCAGCCGGAACGCTTGCTCATTAATGAGGATCTGGTCCCGCCCGAGATCGCCATGGCCATGGGCCTGAATGTATGGCTTGTGGAGGGCATGGGCATCCTGCTGCCGTTTTTAAATTCCGAGGCATGCCTGGGTTTCATCGACGAAGCGGAGAACGCCGGAATGAACCCGGACTCCTGCAGCTTTGTCAAGTCCGCCGTCGGCATGGTTATCAAGAACCAGCAGCCCAGGGGATGCGCCATGGTCAGTTCCAATATGCCCTGTGACGCAGGCATGGCATCCTATACCTACATCGAAAAACAATTTGATGTCCCCACCTACCGCGTGGACGTGCCCTATCATTTCCACAACGAACGGGCGGAAAAACTCTTTGTGGAAGACTTAAAGGGCATGATCGCATTTCTTGAAAAACATACGCCCGGCCGCATGGATTGGGAAAAACTCCGGGAGATCTGCGAGAAACGCAACCGCATGATGGAGTTGGAACTCGAGCTGTGGGACATGATGCGGGTTTCGCCCGCACCCCTTGCCTCTGAGGCCATCTGGCTGAGTCATCTGTTTCTTTTTCACTGGTTTCCCGGAAACAAGGTGAGCATAAGGCACTATGAGCGACTGGTGGAACTGGCGAAGAAGAATCTGGACGCAAAAATCCCTGCCGTGGAAAACGAAAAATATCGGGCCGTGCTCTGGAATCCGCCTTTTCCCCAATTCCCGGATATTTTCAACCGGATGGAACGCGCTCACGGCATCACGCTCATCATGGACAGCATGAGCTACAACCATCATAATCTCATTGACACATCCACACCCGAAACCATGCTGACAGGGCTGTCGAAAATCATCATGGACGGCCCCATGGTGCGTCACACAAGGGGGCCTGCCGAAAATTACCTGGACGATATTTTCCGATGTTACAAGCAGTTCGATCTTGATATGGTCTGGATCGCCAACCATGTGGGGTGTAAAGGCGGGCAGGCCATGAACGGCATCCTCCGGGAAAAATGCCGTGAAATGAAGATCCCTCTTCTGATCCTCGATTATGATCTGCTTGACCCCCGAATCGTTTCGCATGAAGGCATGATGAAGCAGGTGGATGATTTTATGGAAACCGTCATGAAACCCCGACAGGCCTCACCTGCGGCACAATAAAAGAATCTGAAAGGAATTAGAGGAAATGACCCGAAAATACTTTGGCGGCTGTGATGTGGGATCAACCACCGGCAAAGCCGTTATTCTGGATGAAAACGGCACCATCGTCAGCACGTCTATTGTTCCGAGCGAGATTGATCCGGAAATAACCTCGGTAAAAGCCCTTGAGCAGGCGTGTGGTCAGATCGCAGACCTTGGAAGCTACAAAAACCTTGCCCGCATTGTGGGCACAGGTTACGGACGCAACGAAGTGGCGTTTGCCAATGAAAACGTCTCGGAGATCAGCTGCCATGCCATGGGCACCTTTTTCTGCAACCCCGATATCAAAACCATCGTGGATATCGGCGGCCAGGATGTGAAAACCATTGCCATCGCCGATGACGGATCGGTTCTGGAGTTTGCCATGAACGACAAGTGCGCCGCCGGCACCGGGCGATTTCTTGAGGCCATGAGCCGGATATTCCGGATGGACCTGGACCAGTTTTCCCTGCTTTCCTTAAATGCAAAAAAAATCATACCGGTTACGGCCCAGTGCAGCGTATTCGCCGAAAGCGAAGTCATCAGCCTGCTGGCCAAAAAAAACCCGCCCGAGGATGTTGCCGCCGGTATCAAGACGGCGGTTTCCAAGCGCTGTTTTTCGCTGCTCAAACGCATCGGCATGCGTCCTTTGGTGACCGTCACCGGCGGGTGCGCCAAAAACCAGGGACTTATCAAGTCTCTCTCAAAAAAAATTAACATGGACGTCACTGCGCTCCCGGTGGATCCACAGATTATCGGCGCCCTTGGAGCCGCGGTCTTTGCCAGGCGCAACGGGCAGAGATCGGCATAATTTGCCGTCAACGATCGATTCCCGTAAAACATATGAGTCTGAGATTGAACGATATGAAGATATTTGAATAATCAGATATCAGCGGGAAGTTGTGTTATTATTAAAAGAATGATATTTTGATCCAAAAAAATTTGCCAGTTGATCGGCACCGGAATTTGAATGACCCTGCAAGAAAAGAGGAGAATTTCATGGCACATGGTTACATGGGCAAAATACTGATGGTTAACCTGTCCGACAAAACTTTCGAGGTACAGCAGATACCGGACACCGTGTATGAAAAATTCCTCTCCGGCTCCGGCCTGGGGGGATTTATCCTCTACAACAGCATTCCCGCGGACGCCGATCCATTAGGACCCGACAATGTGCTGGGCTTTGTGTCCGGGCTTCTTACGGGCACCGGCAGCCTGTTCACCGGCCGCTGGATGGTCATGGGCAAATCCCCGCTCACCGGTGGATACGGGGAAGCCAACTGCGGCGGAAATTTTTCACCGGCCATCAAGCGCTGCGGTTACGACGGCATCTTTTTTAAGGGCATCAGTGACAAACCGGTGTATCTGTACATAAAAAACGGCAGGCCCGAGCTGAAGGACGCAGGCCTTCTGTGGGGAAAAGACGCCATTGAGACCGAGGAAATGCTGATTTCCGAACTGACCGACAAGCGCAAACCCAAAGTGGCCTGTATCGGGCCGGCCGGCGAAAAACTCTCATGCATATCCGGCATCAGTAATGACCTGGGCCGGATGGCCGCCCGGTCCGGACTCGGGGCGGTCATGGGATCCAAGCGCCTGAAAGCAGTCGTCCTGGACAGCGCAAAAAAGATCGAAGCGCGAAACCGCTATAAAATCCGCGAACTTTCCGACAAATGCAACAAGTGGGTGCAGTTTCAGCCCTGGTTTCTTTCCGGAAACGGACTTCGGATACTGGCGGCATTCCTGCGGTTTCTGCCGGTTCAGACCGCCATGGACGGCATGCTCTGGAAATTCATGCTCCGTAAATGGGGAACCATTGCCCTTAACCAGTATTCCACGGAGCTCGGTGACGCCCCCATCAAAAACTGGGGCGGATCGAATCTGGATTTTACAAAAGACAAATCAGACGCCATCAACCCGGATACGATCCTTGAAAGCGAAATATCAAAATACCACTGCTATTCCTGCCCCTTGGGATGCGGCGGTATCTGCAAAGGCAAATTTCCCGGCAGGGAAGCCCATAAGCCGGAGTATGAATCAGTCATGGCCTTGAGCGGACTGTGCCTCAATGACAATCTGGACAGCATTTTTACCATGAACGATATCTTAAACCGGGCCGGCATGGACACTATTTCCGCGGGGGGAACCATTGCTTTTGCCATTGAATGCTATGAGCGCGGCATCCTGACCAAAGAAGACACCGACGGACTCGAGCTGACCTGGGGAAACACCGGCGCGATGCTGTCATTACTGGATAAAATGATTGCCCGGGACGGCATCGGTGATATCCTGGCGGACGGTGTTAAAAAAGCCGCCGAAAGAATCGGCAAAAACTCCGACCCTTATGCCATGCATGCCGGCGGCCAGGAGCTGCCCATGCATGACAGCCGGTTTGATCCGGGGTTTGCCGTCCATTACGCCGTGGAGGCCACCCCCGGCAGACATACCATCGGGTCCCAGATGTATTATGAAATGTTCCGGCTCTGGACAAAAGACAAATCCCTGCCCCGGCCCTGGCTGATGTACCGCAAAAAAAGCAAGTATGCGGTTACAGAAAAAAAAGCCATTGAGGCGGCGGCCTGCAGCAAGTTTATGAATGTCTTGAACGGGGCCGGCGGCTGCGCCTTCGGTGCGCAGATCGGGGCCGACCGGTTTCCCCTGTTTGAGTGGCTCAATGCAGTCACCGGCTGGGAGAAGACGCCTGAAGCCTACATGGAAATCGGCAAACGGCTCCAGACCCTGAAACATACCTTTAATATGAGGCACGGCATTGATCCGAAGTCCGCAAAGCCGAACCTCCGGGCCGTGGGCCGGCCGCCGCTGACCAGCGGCGCCAATAAATACCGGACAGTCAATATTGATAAAATGATGGAAAACTACTGGCAGCAGTTTAACTGGAGCCCGGACACGGGCCGGCCATCAGAAAAACTCAGCAAAAACGATATCCGTTTATGAATATCCACGAAGAAACCATACGGGTCCGCTATGCTGAAACCGGTGTCAACGGCTTTATCAAGCCGGTCAGCGCATTTAACTATTTTCAGGACATCATGAGCCGCCACTGCGGTCTCATGAAAGCCTCTGCGTATGACCTGTTTGAAACCGGCTTTGCCTGGGTGGTCATCAAATATCATATCACCATCACCCGGTACCCGAAATGGAATGATTCCATAACTGTCAGAACCTGGCGGTATCCGTACAAAGACCTCTATGAACTGCGGCAGTTTGAAATTTATGATGACAAGGGATCGCTGCTGATTCTTGGAAAAAGCACCTGGATTGTGGTTAATCTTAAAACCAAAAAACCGGCAAGGCTCAGCAAGAGCCTGCCGCCGGAGATGATATCAGGCTGCTCGCATCCCGTAACCGATGATATCGAATCCGTTCCCGAAATAAGCGATCCGGACTCGGAACGGATTTTTAACATCCGGATGCATGATCTCGATTTTAATACCCATGTGAATAATTCCATTTATATTGTGTGGGCCCTTGAAAGCGTGCCCGAAGACATCATCACCCAGTTTCGGCCGGAAGCAATTGACATCCGCTACATGGATGAATCCCTGTACGGAGACCGGATAACGTCGCAAATCAAACGCGAAGAAACCCATTTAAAACCGGTATTTCTTCATAAACTGATCAGCGAACATACCCAAAAGGAAATCACCCGCTTAAAAACCGTATGGAAACGCTTCCAGGATGCGGACAGATGATCTTCAATGTGGGAAAAGCGCTCTTCTGATTCAGGAAAGGCCCGGTATCAGGAGCAGCGGATGATTTTTATTTTTCAGGAAATATGCAGATGAACAAAATCAAACAAAAGACAGCTCCCCGTTTTGACAGGGAAATTTGCATCGCCTGCACCATGTGCGCCGACATCTGCCCGACCGGCGCCATTGACCTTGAAATCAGAAACAGTGCCCGCGGATTCCGCCGGTTTCCGGTGATCAGGGATGAAAAAAAATGTACCGGCTGCGGCGCGTGCGAAGCCGAATGCCCTTCAGGGGCCATTGCCATGGCATTACCAATAGCTGTCTGAACACGGCTTTACAGCCGGCTAATCAGGAGAATATAAATGGACCAGTTGTCTAAAAACAATTTATCCGACCAGATCTTTCAACTGATCGGTAAAAAAATTGTTCATAATGACTTAAAACCGGGGGAACAGATTTATGAAACCCAGATTTCCAAGGAACTGGGCGTCAGCCGCAGCCCGGTCCGGGATGCCCTGCGCATGCTCGAACAGATCTGGCTGGTGGACCGGACCCCGAAGGGAAATTATGAGGTAACCGCTCTTTCCCAGGACCGGATACTGCATCTCTACGAAACCGCCAATGTCATTTACCAGTTTGTATTTGCAAAGGCCGCGGAAAATGTGACACCGGATGATGTGGCCGACCTTGAAAAACTGATGACCAGAATGGAGGAGAGCATTACCGGCAATAATTTTGAACTTTACATCACCAATGTCACCCACATGGCCCATAAAGTGTTAAAAATTGCCGGAAACCCCATGATCGAAAGGATCGCCACCGAACTCATGCCCACCGCGGAAAGGGTTCAGTGGGCCTCCATCACCTCCATGCCGGACCAGCTTAAAACCGTAGTTTCCCACCTTCGCAACGGCTACGATTTTATTATCCGGCAGCAGCCGCAAGCCGCCGCCGCCGCGTTCAAGGATTTCTGCACCGCCCATATCGAGGTGGTCATCAACAGCCTGAACCCGTCCGCTGAAAAAGAGACCGCCAAAGAGAACGGGGGTTATGGCAAATAGCGCATACCCGGTCAAAAAACCCCTTCTCTGAGATCCGACTCCCCGATCAGGGGCGGGTCCTAAATCAGACAGCACAGGGCTCATTCTTCGGCAGGAATTTGAAAAAAGGTTAGCGTCTTCTGTCCGGGAAGCGCGACCGTAAAGGATTTGTTTTCCAATTTCCCCACTATGATGCCGCCTTCTTTGGTATTGATTCTCAACTCATTGCCCTTGACATACCAGGTAAACAAGACTTCACCCCCATCCCGGCAGCTCCAGGAACCTTGCCCGTTTTCCATTAATTCAATTACATTTTCCTTGCGGGTCTCCCCGATGGTGTCAATTGCCTGATAGGTTCCGATATAACGGTCCGTTGAATTGCAGGCGAAAAGAACGGACACAGAAAGACATGCCACAAACCATGCGTTTATTCTTCTATGCTTCAAAACGAATTCTCCTGTGCGCTATCATTATAGCGGGACTCTTCTGACCGGCTTAAATGACCGCCTGCTGAACAGGTAGATCCGGTCATAGAAAAAAACCTGTATGGTCATTAACAGCCAGATAAAATCCTCAATGACCCGCCGCCAGCCGATCTCTTCGCCGGTGGTATCAAAGCATCCGCAGCCGATCTCGATGCCGCGGAACATGTTGATCAGGATAAAAAAGATAAACATGATCAGCAGAGAGCCGACCATAAATGCCGCCGCCCGGGTCCTTAAACCGATAATGAGAAACAGCCCGCAGAACAGCTCGATCCAGGGAAGCAGCACGGCCACCAGATTCACTCCCCAATACGGAATCAGCTGGTATGCGGCAACCGCTTCGGCAAACTGAGGCGGATAGGCAATCTTGCTCATGCTGGCATAAATAAACACTATCCCGACGTAAACTCTTAATACGAGAGACAAATATTCGCTGGTCAGAATTTTTTTTGCAAAACCCCGGAATTGATTCATGGCGCGACCGGATATCCCTTCTCTTTCCACAGCGGCAATCCGCCTTCTAAAATATGGATGTTTTTATGCCCTCGCGAGTACAGCTTGTTGGCCAGCCGAACATCATACAGCCGGCTGATCGTCCGGCCGTAAACAATTATTTTTTGAGACGGATCCACATCACTGAGCCCCATCATATACATGATTTCAAATACCGACTGCGGAATATTAATCGCTCCCGGGATATGCTCCTGATCGTAAAAATTTGACGGCATGGCATCGACAAATTGTGCGGTATTCTTTTCCAGTTCCATTTGCGCGGCCGAGGGTGAAACCCTGCCGATATTGGAATTTAAACTGATGTCCGGCAAAAGCTTGATCCCGCCGGGATTGGAGTGATTAAAAATCAGCGCACAGAGGGAGCTCAAGAAAATAATGACAGCAAAATCGAGAATAGATAACTTCGGCGGTACATATTGGCGGCGGAGTTCTCTTTCAATAATCTGGTCCTTGTCAATCAGCCAGGTCGCCATTTGCCGGATCAGGGTCAGCGAAACTGCCGGGTAAGTTTTAAGGATTTTGTCAAACTGTTCTTTGGAAAGCGATGTAAGTTCGGCATCTTCAATTACCACGGCATTTGCAGTGCGGGGAGACCCGGTCAGCAGCGCCATTTCGCCGAAACTGCCCCCAGGTCCCAAAACCGCCAGTTCCATTTCGATGTCTTCCTCTGTTGTTCTGTAAATCCGGACAGTTCCGGATCTTATCATAAAAAAGCTATCCCCCGGTCCGCCCTGCCGGCAAACCATGCTGCCGGCGGGAACCGTCCGGGTTTCCGCCCGCCGGAGAATTTCGTTCCGGATCTCTGCCGGCAGTTTTTTTAAGATCGGGTGATCAATATCTTTTTTGGTTTTGGCGCGGCGCGATGTCATTTATTCATGGGGCCTTGAAGAAGGAGTAAAGATTCATGTATCGGACGAAAGCCGTTATTGCGCGTAAAATGCCCGCAGAACGTCAAGTATCTGGTCCATATCTTCCATGATGCCTTCATGAAAGTACAAAACCGTGCCTTTATTATCCGCGACAATGATGCTCGGCGTCGCCACATTGCCGAGTTGCATGTTGATCTTCTCTTCCGGGTCCGCAACCACCGGAAATTTTACCTTATATGTTTTACTATACGCATCCGCCAGTTTGGTGTCGTTGCCGACAGCGATGCCGAGCATCTTTACGTGAGGATTCAACTCCGAATCATTTGAAATGATATGATACAGCTTGTTCACCCCGGGTGCATTTTTGTGGCATTCCTTGCAAAGTGCGCTGAAAATTTCAATCACCACCAGCTTGGCTTGAATCTGGTTTAACGTAAACGCCGGGCCGGCCTCCAGGCCGAGATATTGCCTCATCTCGGGACCCAACGTCATATCCATTTTAAAACCCGGCAATTGCGTACCTTCAGAAATTATCGGAGGGCCGCTGATTACAGACGCCGGAAAAACGCACAATCCGCCCACCGATATGACCGTTAACAACACCCACGTAAACCATACCCTTTTAATACCCACAGCGATTCCTCCCGATTTTTTAAACAGATATAATTCCGACGAAAATCAGCTTTTCCTGAAAAATGAACCTTTCTTATCTTACCTCAGCAGACGGGTTTGACTTTATGTATCCATAAAAAATATTAACAGAAATTTTGCGCATTTGAAAGCAAAAGCCAAAAGGATTGCCGTTCCCTTGTCCTGCCGGTCGGCTATCAGCGGATCCGGCCCAAAAAATAAAAAGGGCCCGGCAAGTTCTGTTGCCGGACCCATTTTTAATAAAGCCATCTGCTGATTCTGTTTATCCAGTTATCCGGGCAATGCCTGAATCAGCTAAAAAAAGTTACCCGCCGAAAGCGACTTCCGGTATTTCGATAATCGCCTTGCTGCTCGCTTCAATGGCCGTCATTTTACCCAAAGTGACCGGCAGGATCGCCTGAATAAAATATTCAGCGGATTTTACCTGGCCTTCATAAAAAGCGGCATTTTTATTTTTATTTAATTTTTCAAGCCGGGCATCGCCGTCCAGGTCACCCACCAGGTCTTCCAGTTTGGGCGCTGCAACATTGGCCCGCCACAGGAGCATCCAGGCCATGATCACATCCCCCATCACATCCAGAAATGTCATGGCATGGGAAAAGGCCACCTTGAAATCCGGGCTCATGGCGGTTTTTCCCATGTGCATGGCAACGCCGCCCAGCCGGTTGATCGCGGTTTCCAGCTGCTCCGCCAGACTTTCCAGTCCTTTTGTTTCTTTGGCCTGGGCCACGGTTTTCTGAATTTCTCCCAGAAACTCCATAAAAATTGCGCCTTTTTTCATGCCCATTTTGCGGCCCAGCAGATCCATGGCCTGAATGCCGTTGGTGCCTTCATAGATGGAATTGATTTTGGAATCGCGCATCAGGCGCTCCACGGGGTAATCCGCCGTGTAGCCGTAACCGCCATAGACCTGCATGGCCTGGACCGTGGCCTCAAACCCCCGGTCCGTGCAATAGGATTTAATGATCGGGGTCAGCAGGCCGATAAAATCATCAATTTTGGTTTTTTCTTCTTCACTGTCCGCGCATTCCATTTTGTCAAACAAAGAGGCCACATAGTAAACAAAACTGCGCATCCCTTCGGTATGGGTTTTCATCCACATCAGCATCCGGCGGACATCCGGATGCCGGATGATGTTCACCGGCTGCGCATCCTTGTTCAGCATATCGGCCAGGTCCCGGCCCTGAATTCTCTCTTTGGCATAATTAACCGCATACAGATACGCGCAGGACGCGTTAAACAGCCCCAGCGCGCCCACACCCAGACGGGCTTCGTTCATCATGTGAAACATCACCCGCATGCCCTTGTTTTCTTCCCCCAGCAGAACGCCGCGGCAGCCGTCTTTGCCGCCGAAATTCAGCTGGCAGGTGGGACTTGCGTGCAGGCCCAGTTTTTCTTCAATTGCCGTACACACCACGTCATTGGGTTCGCCGAGTGTGCCGTCGTCATTGACCCAGATTTTGGGAACGATAAACAATGAGATGCCCTTGGTTCCCGCAGGCGCCCCTTCAATTCTGGCCAGCACCGGATGAATGATATTTTCCGTCAGATCATGCTCGCCGCAGGTGATAAAAATTTTGTTTCCGGAAATAGTGTAGGTGCCGTCATCATTTTTTACCGCCTTGGTGGTCAGCGCACCCACATCGGACCCGGCTTCCGGTTCGGTCAGCACCATGGTGCCGCCCCACTGACCGGAATACATTTTGCCCAGGTACAGTTCCTTCTGCTTTTCAGTGCCAAAAATTTCAATCATTTTGGCCGCGCCATGGGTGGCGAATCCGAACGCACCAAAGGAAAAATCCGCCCCCACGATATATTCCGCCGCCACCTGGGCAATCATGTGCGGAAGGCCCTGGCCGCCGATTTCCGGATCTTCGGTCATGGCGATCCATTCGCCTTCGCAAAGCAGTTTATACGGCCGGTGGAAACATTCGGGAACCGTCACCTGGTTGTTTTCAAACTTTAAGCCGACTTTGTCCCCTTCCTCGTTTACCGGCAAGATTTCCTTGATGGCAAAATTCCGCGCCTCGGTAATGATCATATCAAACATTTTGCGGTTCATGCCCTTGTAACGCGGGTGCTTGGCGATCTCTTCCAATCCCAGTTGCTCGTACAATACAAAATCCACATCCCTGCGGTCTGCAATTTGCTGTGCCATGGTGCATTCCTTTCATCTTTTTAATTTTGTGCGAAACAACAGATTCCAAAAACTATTTTAAATACAAAATATTAAAATCGTTAAACAATCAATCAACCCATGTCCTGAAAAACAAATCCCGGAATCCGGAAAAATTATTCTGTATTTTCAGAACCGCTTTTGTCAAGAGCATCTTTACCTTCCCGTTAAGTTTAACCGCCTGACTTCCAACTAACCAATTGAAAAAAATAAAGATTGAATAAAATGAAGGCAATTAAAAAAATTGAACCCGGCTCAACTGTTGAACGTGATTTTAATTTCATAACATTAATGCCCTATATATCAGGGAAAGTTTCTGAACTGAAAAAATTCAGGGTAGCGACATTTGACAACAAATCTATTGATGCCTAACTTGTTTAAAAGGCGTCAGGCATCGGAATTAGGATCATGAAATGATTTATCGGATGCAATCTGGCAACTAACCGGGTATTTTCCCTTTGATATCTGGCGTCATGTTTAACCATTTTAATTAAAGCGTTTGCGAACGCGACAAGAAAGGAGTTGCCATGAAAACAATAATATTTGCTCTACTGATGGTTCTTTGTGTTCCCGCCATGGCTTTTAGTGGTCAGTGGGACGGATCAATTCAGGGTCTGACCTGTGCACTTCACGGAAAAGTCTGCCCCAGCGGACTGGAAGATCCGTATATCGCAGTTGAAGACAATTTTGTCCTCTACACAGGCAAGGACGCATGGTTCCTGCTGCCGAATCTTAGCAAAGACATAATGGTCAGGTATGTGAATGAGCCGGTCCGGGTCATCGGGACGAAAAATGAAAAACACAATGCCATCACAGTAGAAAAACTGCAGGCCAAAAAAAACGGAGAATGGAAAACGATCTGGAGTGAAGATCTGGAAAAAGAAGTTCGCAACCTCATGAAAACCTGGGGAGGTTTCTAATAATCTGACAGATCAAAGTTGAGATATGCAAAAATAAAAAACATGGTCCAGGGGATCGCGTTTTAAATTAAGACTAAAAAAGGCCGGCTGATAACAGCCGGCCTTTTTTTTATTTCAAGTTGTGCCGGAGGCGAGACGCAAACCCGCGCGCCCGGGCGGGCGATTACGGAAAAGATCGCGGACATGGCCCGCTCCTTCTGCAGCCGAAAGGAGGATCAAGCCTTTTTGACCTCAACGGGCACAATTTCAGCACAGTTTTACGTTTAATAAAATCATTGCGGTTTTTCCTTTGCCTTTTCGCTGAGCCATCTTTCCTCTATCATCGGCAGGTAATAGTCAAAGCCGAACTGCACCAGTTCTTTTACATCCGGGCACTTGGCGGTATTAAGTTTTTCAACGGAAGGGATGCATCTTCCGCCGCAGGAATATTTAAGGTCACAGGTTTCGCACTCTACCGTATGCCGGGTAAACAAATCTTCATATCGTCGCAGTTCTTCCTCGTTTATCGAAACCGTTGGAAAATAGGAACCGATGCTGTGTTCCGGAAATCCCAGGTAAACCATGCACGGATAGACATATCCGTCCGGGCCGAACGCCAGCTGCAAAACGCCGGCGGAACAGGCACCGAACCGCGGGTGAGGCGGCATGCCCGCCGTATACAAGACCCGAATCCCCATACAGAATGGCCGGAACATTTTATTCATGGATGAATGGGTTTTGGCCTTTTCAGAAAGGGTTCTCAGGATTTCCACCGGCCGCATATAATTGTCTTTCTCGGCCGCTTTCCCGAGGCAGCTTAAGGCGGCGTTTTCCGCCAGCTGAATCTTGAATTTGTCTTCCGGCAGATCCAGCCAGCCTTTGCGGTCAATTATCTCGGCCAGTTCCGGGACATAATCAATATTTGTCCGGTCGATGACAATCTTGAAATTGATTGGAAATCCGTATTCAATGCTCCGTTCAATTCCTTTCATTATCCGTTCGTAGGAACCCTGACCGTCCAATGCCCGCTTTCGCGCGTTGTGTATTTCCGGAGGGCCGTCAACGGTTACCTGAAACTCCCCGATTTTAAGGCCTTTGAACACATCACAATACTCATACAGGTGGACCCCGTTTGTCACCGCAGCCAGCGGAATGTCAAACATCCTGCACTCTGCTGCAACCCGCTCGATAATTTCCCTGTCTTTTTCACCGGGCAGGAGCGGTTCTCCGCCATAAAGGAGATAATAAAAACGTTTCTCATGCCGGTCTTTTGTGTACTTATCCACAAACGCATCGATATTCTCAAACATCTCAGGGGTCATCATCTGATTGGGCCGGTGCATGCCGGCAGCGTCCTGATAGCAATACGTGCAGCTCAGGTTACACTTCAAGGTGGTTGTTAAAATAAGCTGAAACGCCCCGTCCTGGACACGCATCCGGTACTTCTCATATTCCACCCGCTCCTTCTGCGTTTCTGCGGCCTGGTCTGTGTAAACATACCCTTCATCCAGAAGAAACTGCAGTAACCCATTGTCTGCGGCACCCAGGCCCTGTTTGTTCCGGATCGCATCCAGTATGCCGACGACAGATGAATTGACGATATGCACCGAGCCGGCCAGCGGGTTGTAGAGGATCTTCTCATGCTCACGCCCGGCCTGGTTGACATCCAGCACCATCGTGTGCCTGCTCGCATGCAATCCGTTCAAAGCGGCTGTCTCTTTAATCTCTTTTACCTGTGAAAGATCTTTAGCCATCTCTCCTCCAGACAATTAGATGACACATTGCGTGCACTGATTAATATCTCTTTCATCCAGCGACGCCTTACTGCAGCAGAAGGCAACGGATTCTTTGGTCACCTTTCTCCGGTCGGTCGTTGATTTAGACAGAGACCGGATGCCGTATCTGGCAAAGACGGATGCCTCATTATATTCCTTTTTCTCTTCCTTTGAACCTGTGTCTGCATCTTTCATCTGCGTTTACCCCCTTTCCCTATGTTATCCTGATTCCACCAGAGAAATGGCACCGGTGGCACACTGAACGACACACGCTTTACACGCGGTGCAGCGACCGGCGTCCACCCGATAGGACTTTATGTCATCATCCCTGCTGTAAAGCCCCATGGGACAAATTTCAAAACACAGCCCGCAGCCGATACATTTAGACTGATCCAGACGAATTGCCTTTGCCCCGACCATGAACGCCCCTTTTTCAGTGCCTTTGAGGGCAAAAATCCACAGTTTCCGGATTCCCATGCGTATCAGCAGTTCATCCGCTTCCCCTTTCATATTCGGGGAGAATCCGGCAAAATCGATTCCCATCAGAAACGTCACAATCAGCGCCCAGGTAAAAAGGCCGTTGACATAGGCGTTTCCGCCCGAAGACAACAGCAGATAAATCAAAAAAACAGCTGCAATCCCGATTTCAACCGAAAGGATTTTTCCCCACCCATATTTGCCGGGAAGATACGGCTGAAAGCCGTGAATGAAAAAAAACAACGGGAAGCTGATCACATGAAACTCAAACAGCCACTCCCGCTTGAAGATCAACAGAAACGCCAGAATTAAAAAATAAAACGGAAGCGTGCATCCAATTGCAACATCCAATCGATCGGCAAGATCGTATTTAACCCGTTGCATCTCATCGGTCTTTTGAAAACCGTTTTTGAGATATTCCGGTATGTCTCTGGCATACACCGGGCCGAATTGACAGTGCCATCCGGTTTCTTTCTCAATGATCCCGGTATTTATGCCAGGCCCTGAAAGTGCGGGGAGAATGAGTCTTCTGTGTTTTACTTTTTTTGCAATGCCGCTTGTCTCTATGGCTGAAATAACAGAATGCTCTGTAAAACCCTCGGCTGCGGACGCACACCAGACATTGACGCCGGAAGATTGTGCTACAAGGAGGTAGCAGTCCAGGTGCTTTAAATGCTTAGCCACCCTTTTGACGGTCAGATCATAGTTGGACGTGACAAAGACCGGGCTGTTTTCATCCGGATTTCCAAAAACCCGCAATCCTGTCTCCGCCCGGACCGGAAACAACCTGAATGCAAGCCCTAAAAATGTCTTAAACCCCTCGCTAACTCCCGGCATGATTCACCCTCTTGGCAACAATGGTTTCAAAAGCGCCCAAAAACTGTCTCTGATTTGATACAATCTTAAACCCCGCCCTGTTTATGTCTTCCTTTAAATCTGCAACCGAGCGAAAAAATTTCTGGACAAACAGAAATGTGATGATGGCTACCGGCCACCTGACCATAAAATACAAAAGCCGTTTGGCAAACGATTCCGGCCGGACTTCATCGGCAATGATCAACAGACCGTCTTTTTTCAGGATTCGGCTGCTTTCCGCAAGCGCATATCGTCGTTCATCGCTTGAGAGTTCGCTGAACACCAGTGTGGAAACAATTTTATCCATGCTTTCATCTTTAAAATGCCTTGCCAGCCCCACAATACTGGTTTCCATCAGTTCAACACGTTCTCTTACGCCCATCTCATCTATTTTTTCTGCGGCCACTGCCAGCATCGGTTTTGCAATATCGATCCCCCTTACCCTGGCCCCTTTCTTTGCCATCATGACCGCAAGGGTTCCGGTGCCGCACCCGATATCCAGTACGGCATCCCCGTTTTGAATATACTCATCGGTTATCCGCCGTTTTATCGCATCTACCCGGCCCATTGAGAAGAAGTTGATTCCCCGGTCATATCTTCTGGGTGTGCTTTCAAGAACTTTCATATAGACAAAACTGAACATTTCCAATACCTTTTATTTCAGTTTCTTTTCCAGATAATCCACAATAAATGAAACCCTGATCTCACTGAATATGTCAATCAGGCACGTTCCCGGCTCAATACTGCCCAAGCTCTCACCAAAACACTTTTTCAGCTCTTTTGCACCGCGGGCAGTTATTTTTTCATTCTTGATCATCCCGTCTTCACTAAAAAGGCTTGTCAGATTCCACAATTCTCCTTCAGCGATTTCAATATCAAAGACCTCTTCAATCTTTGCGCTGATGTCCACCAGGTCGACGGACTCAATCCCCAGGTCGTCAATCAAAGAGGAATCAATCTCGATCTCATTTTCATCTTCATCCAACACCCTGGCGATGATCGCCCTTACTTTTTCAAATATCTCCTGTCGTTCCATTTATCTCCCGTTTTAAACAATCATATTCTGATACATTTATATCAGGTTATCGTGTGGCAAACGACGCCATTATTGCGTGAACTGTTTTAAGACAAAAACACAATTCTGCCCGCCCCATCCCTTGTTTACCGACATGACATACGCCATCTGCTTTCTGCGGGAGACGCCCGGCACATAATCCAGGTCGCACTCCGGGTCTTTCCCCGTGAAGTTGCGTGTCGGCGGTATGACGCCTTTTTCCATGGCCAGCAGGCTGACAACAAAATCAACAGCGCTCGCTGCGGCTCCCGGATTCCCGATAACCGGCTTTACACTGCTGACCGGAATTTCATAAGACCTTTTCCCGAAAAGCCGCTTAATGGCCCTTGTCTCGGCCACATCTCCTGCCGGGGTGGCATTGCTTTCGGAATTTATATAATCGATCCGGGAAATATCCGCACCGGCATCTTTTACGGCGGCTCGCATGGCATAGAATACCCCTTCTCCTTCAGGATCCGGGGTCAGCAGATCATCATGGGTGTCACAATTGCAGCTATACCCGACCACCTCGCCTCTGATAGCGGCGCTTCTCCTGCGGGCATGCTCCAGTTCCTCCAAAACCACGAAACCCGCCCCTTCAGACAGGACAAAACCATCTCGTTCAGCGCTATAGGGTTTCATGCCTTTTTCCGGGTCCTGCTCTTTGGTGACCATGCCTGTTGCTGCATAATGAAAATAATTCTCAAAACACGAGACAAGAGAGTCATGCCCCCCGGCAATCACCATATCCGCCTCGCCTGTCTGCACCGCCTTAAATGCTTCTCCGATGGCAAACCCGGACGAGGCGCCGCATGAGAAATTACAGCTTATGCCCATAAAACCGTGTTCAATGGAAGAATAACACAGGCCGTTATTACCCAGGTCCAGAAGCATGAATGAGGGGTAAATGGCCCGGGACCCCAAAGATCCGAACTTCCGGTAACTGATGCTCCCGTCTTCATTTAATGACTGGCCCACGGCCCGGAAGAATCGATCATATCTGACCTCCGACTCCCCGCTGCCCACATATAAACCGATCTCTTTGGGATCAACCGCCCCAGGCTCTATATTGCCGTCTTCGCAGGCCAGCCGGACTGCTGCCAGGCAGTACTGAACATCTTTCATCATGAATCTTAAGTTTTTCCGATTCCCGATATATTTATTCGGGTCAAATCCTTTGACCTTTCCGCACAGTTTCACAGGAAAGGATGATGTGTCAAAATCCGCCATCCTGCTGATCGCCGTCCGTCCGTTTGCCATTGCCTCCCAATTTTCTTCAAGGGTCAGGCCGGCAGGCGTTATCAGACCGGCGCCGGTGATGACGACTCTTCTTTTTTTCATTACTTAACGTCTCGCTTTTCGGCTTTACTCTTCAGAAGAGACTGAAATATTTTATGCTGCTCATCAGCAAACCGCTGTTCCTGTATCATAAACATTCCATAAACAATCTTGTCGATTCTCAGGGCACAGGCCCCTTCTTTCCAGGCCTCTGCCCTTACCACCGCGCTCTGCGGCATCAGTTCCACCAGATTCACTTTCAGAATTAATGAATCACCAATTATTATGTCGTGAAGTACGTCTGCACCTGTAATCATCCCCAATACCACCAACAGGGAAAAATCCCGCGATGCGCTGATACACCATCCGCCCAGCTGGGCCATTGCTTCAATCGACAAAGCGGGAGGGTAGAAAAGGCTGTTGTCTGCGGAGACAACATTGCCGGACTCCAGGGAAACATTCTTTACGCCGGCAATGGATTTGCCCTTCTCAAAGTTAATTATTCTGTCAAACAGCTGAAACCGCATCTCAACCCGTATACTTGTTGATAACCAGACAGGTGCTCTGCCCCCCGAAACCAAAAGAATTGGAAAGTGCGTAATTTACTGTCTTTTCCCGCATCTTGTTCGGTACATAATCAAGGTCGCACTGAGGATCCTTATGTTCATAATTGATGGTCGGGGGAATTTTATCTTCTTTAACCGTCATGGCGGTAATAACAGCCTCAACGGCGCCGGCACCGCATACCAGATGCCCGATGCAGGATTTAATCGAGCTGACCGGAATCTCATACGCATAATCGCCAAAAAGCGTTTTGATGGCCACTGTCTCCGAGATATCATTTTGTGTCGTAGACGTACCAT
>JAABSL010000301.1 GCA_011390415.1 Desulfobacteraceae bacterium | reverse complement strand
TTTGGGTAGCCTCCCGGTCCAGGGTGGAATCCAGGCGGGCGGCCGGAATCTGATGGGCGATCAGAAAATCAAGCTGGTCTTTCATCAAAGACAGCAGCGGAGACACCACCAGGGTCATTTCCGGGAGCATCAGGGCCGGCAGCTGATAGCAGATGGATTTTCCGGCCCCGGTCGGAAAAATAGCCCCGGCGGACCGGCCGTCCAGTATTTTTGAAACAACCTCTTTTTGTCCCTTTAGAAAGGCGGTGAACCCGAAATGTTTTTTGAGCGCGGTTTCCGGCATGGTTTCTCCCGGTGTTTCAGTTAATGCCATCTGAAGAACCTTAATCCCACCGAAAAAAAGCAAATCCCGATGGATAAAAGAACCGCTGTGGGGAACATGACGCCGGCAAACCCGGCTCCTTCAATAAAAATACTTCTTAATCCGTCCGTCAGCAGCGTCAGCGGCAGTTTTTGAATAAACGGGATGCTCCAGTCCGGAAAATTATGATAGCTGAAAAAAACACCGGAAAGCACCATCATGGGCATGACCACGGCATTGACCAGACCGTTTCCGATTTCCGTATTGTCCGTCCGGCAGGAAATAAAAATAGCAATGCCGCCGAATGCAATATTGCCGGCCAGAAAAATCGCCAGCAGGCCGGCCACACTGCCCTGAATGGTGATGTTGAAAACCAGCCAGGCCACAAAAAAAAGCAGGGTGCATTCAATCAGATTCATGGCGATGCGGACCGTCATCAGGGAAATGAGAAAATAGGATTTTTTCATGGGCGTGGCCACCATCCGGCGCAGCAGCTTTTTGGCGCGCTTGTCGATCATGCCGTAACTCATCCCCCACATACAGGACATCATAATTCCCATGGCCATGAGTCCGGGCACCAGAAAATCGATGTATCGGGTGCCGGGAACCGTCAAGGGCCGGACGCTGACTGATTTTTGGTCCGGGGTTTCTTGATCTGACGTTACTTCATATGGCGCGCTGTTTGGATTGAAAATTTTCGACAGTTTCAGATAGGAAAAATGGGCATCCGTGTTGGAAGGATCAAAATGATATTGAATCCGGCCGTTTTTCTCATCCATGATGATACCGATATTGCCGCGTTTTAAGCGGACCATGGCATGACGCCAGTCGGTTTTTGTAAAAATAAACGTCGTATTTCCGAGCTTTTCATCCGTGAGGGTAATTTTATATTGCGGCGGCCTGCCATCGGAACCCGCTGTTTTTGAAGCATGCGTTTCAAGAAAATGGTCAATCAGGGATTCGGTTTTTTCATTTTCCGCAATTTCTGCGCTTTTATCCGCGTTTTCCTCAATGACCGCCACATGGCGGACAATATCGGGCTGTCGGGTAAATGCAATGCCCAGTCCCAGGGCCATGAGAATGGGAAAAATAATTCCCCAGAAAATGACTGCGGGCTGGCGGGTCACTTCCTTAAAATGCGCTGATATCAGCTGAATCAGCTGCTTTTGGTGAATCCATCTGTCCGCTTTATTCACTGAGGCGCCTTCCCGTCATCGAAGTAAACACATCATCCAATGTTTTCCGCCGGCATTCCAGGTGCCGGAGTCTGAGATTGTTTCTGTTCAGAACATTTAAAAATTCCGGCAATTGATTTTCGATCCGGCTCAACGTGATAAATCCCTTGTCGCCGTTATCATCCCAGACAATCTGAAATTCCGACTCCAGGCGCTGCCGGTGAATGGCAGTGCCGGATTCCTCTATGGCAAATTCGATCACTTTATCGCCGTTATTTTCTTCCACCAGCTGCGCCAGAGTGCCCTGTTTGAGAATCTGGCCCTTGTCGATAATGATGATGCGCTCGCAGAGCCGCTCTGCTTCTTCCATATAATGGGTGGTCAGCACCAGCGATGTCTGGGAGTGCTTTTTAAGGCTGCCGAGAATGGACCAGATTTCGCGTCTTGCATTGGGGTCCAGGCCGGTGGTGGGTTCGTCCAGCAGCAGAATCTGGGGATTGTTGAGCAGGGCAATGCCTAAAGCCAGCCGTTGCCGCTGGCCGCCGGAAAGATTGACCACATAGGATCGGGTTTTTTCATCCAGACCGATGATGCGGGTGATTTCATCCACACGCGCCTGTCCCAGTTCGTAAAAGGCGGCAAACAGTTTAAGCGTCTCGGTGACGGTCAGCCGGTCAATAAAACGGGTTTCCTGGAGGGAAAGGCCGATGATCCGGTGTAAGTCCCTTTCATTGCCTTTCCATTTTCTGCCGTTGATAAAAATATCGCCGGTGTCGGGTTTTTGAATCCCTTCGATCATTTCCATCAACGTTGTTTTACCGGCGCCGTTCGGGCCGAGCAGCGCCACGGACTGTCCTTTAAATATCTTAAAATCAATTCCTTTGACCGCATAGACATTTTTAAAGGATTTATGGACGTTTCGAACGTCAATAACCGGCTCGTTTTTCATATCGGCAGGATGCATTTTTGAGTGTAATTGTAATTTTTTGACATTGTCATCCTTATTAATAAAAGAAGAAAAAGTCAAAGGGACCATAAAAAAAGGAACAGAGGCTGTGATGACCTTTGTTCCTTTTTTTTTAAGCTAACTGACCGTTTGTTCCGGTTCGATGTTCAGGCCGGTATGTTATTGCCCGACTCGAACCTGTTAATTGCCTATGCGCATCCGGAGGAACAGTCGCAACCGCAGTCTGATTCGCATTCCGGGGCCTGGGTCGGTGTTTCGCTGATGCTGACCACTTCGATATCAAAGGTCAGGGCTTTTCCGGCCATGGGATGGTTCAAGTCAACCGTTACACTTTCATCGGTTACATCCACGATGGTTGCCGGAATCTGCTGGCCCTGGCCGTCATGAAGCCCGACTGTCTGGCCGACCTGGGGGTTCATTTCCGGCGGCACATCCGCCCGGGGAAAATCCCGTGTCAGGCTTTCATCCCTTTGCCCGTAGGCGTCTTCAGGTTCCAGCGTAAAGGTTTTTTTCTCTTTTAAGGCCATGCCGTCAAGGGCATCTTCAAACCCTTTAATCAGTTGTCCGGCACCCATCTGAATTTCTAAAGGCTGGCGTCCCTGGCTTGTATCAAATACTTCACCGTTTTCAAGTGTGCCGGTATATTCAACACTGACAAACATGTCTTTTGCTACTTTTTGCATTAGAATCTCCTTTTATTTACAGTTAAAAAGTTTCTTAACTGTAAATATTAAAATACAGATGTCAAGGCATTGATTCCTGAAAATTAAAATTTCCGGTTATCTGCCTTGCTTTATTGCCGGAGTGATGGTCCGTTCAGCGAGTGCCCGAAAAGGCAGAAAAATCAAACGCCTCACGACCCTAAGACTGTGACTTGCCGGTTGAATCGGAGGATCTGGAAGGGCCTTTTCCGTAATGTTCAAATATGGGGAAAAAAGCAAACCACTCCATATTGTTTTCAAATTTTACCCCCAGGCCGGTAGGATCATGGCGGGAAACAAATCCGCTGGTTTCAATGGTCAGTCTGCTGTGGGGGGCGGTGATAATCACCTCGATCCGGCAGGGGGTATTTACCGGAATAAAGTTATCGGTTTCCACAAAAATACCATTGATGCTGATATTTTTCATTCTGGCATTTAAAGTCACGTCAATGGTTTCAAACCATAGCTTGACCTGTGCTTCAAAAGCAATGCGCAGCCGTTTTCGTTTGTCTTTGTCCGGTTTCATCTATTTTACCGTAGCACATTCATAAAACAGTTTATAGGGGCAGGTATTGCGACAGTATTCATGGTCAATTTCTTTGAACAGTTCAGACAGGGCTTTTCCCTGCCGGGAAATCAGTCCCGTTGCCTTGATCATACCGTCTGTTATCATACCATCTTCAAAACCGGAAGAAAGAAATGTTTTTATCACCGGCTGATGCACGTTGAAAAGAGCCAGCCGGATTCCTTTGATGCCCAGGTCGTCTTTGAGGCGCCGGAGTTCGTCAATGCCGGTAAGGTCAATAAACCCGACGGCCTGAAAGTCCATGAGTAAAAATTTGAGCGGTGTCGTAACCGCCTCCACCCGTTCTAAGATGTGCTCTACCGTATATTCCGCATTGGCAAAAAAAATAACATTGTCCGATCGAAGCTGAAGAATCTGGGGGCAGCCCGGCTTGCCGGTGGTATCACTGTTGACGAAAAGATTGAATTCCGGATCTTTGGTGATTTCCACAATTCGCGGATGCATGGTTTTCCAGAAAAAAAATATCATTGAAATCATCACCCCGATCAGCAGGGCATAATCCGGTTTGGTCAGTAAGGCCAGAACGAAAACCGTTACCGCCACAATCCCGTCATCCCGGTTCATTCTCCACAGTTTGAAAATCCGGGACGGGTGAAAAAGGGTTAAGACGGCACTGATGACCACGGCGGCCAGCCCGGCCCGGGGAATATAGGTCAGCAGGGAAGTTAAAAACAATAAGGTCACCACGACAATCAAGCTGGAGATAACACTTGAAATTCCGGTTTTTGCGCCGGCGGAATGGTTGACGGCGGTGCGGGAAAAAGAACCGCCGACCGGGTAGCACTGGAAAAAACTGCCCACCAGGTTGGCCAGACCCTGGCCGATAAATTCCTGGTCCACATTAATTTTTTGTCTGGTTTCAGCGGAAATGGCTTTGCCGATGCTGTAGGTTTCGGCGAAGCTGACCATTGCGATCACCACGGCCGGGCCGAGCAGTGAACTGATAATCTCAAGATCCATCATGGGTATATGAAAGCCGGGAAGACCGCCCGGGCTCTTGCCGACCACAGCCACTCCGGCCTGCTCCAGCCTGAAAAAAACAACCCCCAGAGTGGCAGCGGCAAGTGCCGTCAGAGACGACGGAAAGGCCGGCCGGTATTTTTTAACCGTGTAGATAAAAATAAAACAAAGCATGCCGATTCCGGAAGTCAGCCAATGCGCCCCATTGATGCCGGCGCCGATTTCCAGCAGCATCAAAAAAATATATTCATTGCCGTTGACATCAATGCCCAGCAGGTGGGGCAGCTGTGAGGCGATGATAATCAGGGCCGCTGCGGCAGTAAATCCCTGGACCGCCGAATGAGAGATAAACGACATGACCTGCCCCAGCCGCAAAAGGCCGATCACCAGATAAATTATTCCGACAATCAATGAAAGCAGCAGTGCCAGTTCGATGTATTCGGGGCTTCCGGGAACTTCATAAGCGGACAGGGTGGTAAGAACCAGCAGGCTTGTAATGGCAATGGGGCCGGTGGCCAGCTGCCGCAGGCTTCCCCAGAGCCCGCCGATCATCGGGGTGACGGCAGCGGCGTACAGCCCGTATACCGGGGGCAGACCTGCGAGCATGGCGTAGGCCATGGCCTGGGGGATGAGAATCACGGCCACGGTGAGACCGGCCAGGGTGTCTCCTTGAAGCATTGTTGCATTATAAGACCGCAGCCACCCGATAAACGGGGTCATCTGAGTGAAGAAATAACGGTGATTGTCCTTTTTATCTGGCATATCCGCTGTAAATTTAAAAGACCAGGTCTTCGATGAAATAAATCAGCTGATTTAAGTTTCGGCAGGGCCGGACTTCGTGGCAGTAAGCCTTGTATGTGCTCATCTCGCTGTCTCCGGTTCCCCAGAACTGTTCCGGCTCCGGGTTGAGCCAGATGACCCGGCGGCATTTGGACCGCATGACATCCAGGAGCAGTTCGCAGGGATTGTGGTAGTTGCTCCGGGCATCGCCCACAATAATCAGGGTGGTCTTTTTGGTCAGCAGATTGAGGTGGTCCCGGTGAAACTGGGTGAGCATTTCCCCGTAATCCGTGTGCGCGTCAAAGTTGATGTCCGTATCCGTGATAACTTTTTCAATGGCTTTGTTGACTTCATGTTTTTCAAAAATATCCGTGATGTTGGTGGGGCCGGCCACAAACGCAAAACTTTTCACATCGGAAAAACAGTCCTGCATGGAATAAATCATGTTGAGCATGAACCGGGCCGCCGACCAGACCGATCCGGAAACATCGCACAGGGTGACGATTTTGGATTTTCGAAGGGGGCGCTGGCGGTAGCTGATTTCAATGGGAACGCCCAGATAGCGCTGGGCTGTGCGCAGGGTTTTTTTGACATCCAGTTTGCCCTTGTTGCGTGATGCATACCGGCGGCTCATGATGTCTTTCATTTTGCGGACCAGCTGATCAATCACCGTCCGCATCTGTTCGATTTCCATCTCGGTCAGGTTGGAAAAGGGCCGTTCTCCCAGGCCGGAATACTGCTTGTCATAGGTATTGACCTGCTTGAGTCCGTCATTGTAGGGGCTTGTATCCTGGGTGAGCATCCGGTTGGCCACTTCCAAACGCTGGAGCAGGTGGGAGGCCATCCCCTGATTGTTCCCGCGCGGCCCTTCGGCCTGATTGCTTCCCTGGAACTGAATCAGCCGGTTTCGGGTCTGGTTGATGCGGAGCATGACTTCCAGGCGGGAAGACAACTGGCTGAGGTTGGATTTTAAGGCTTTGGACGCTTCTTCCGCCTGGGTTTCCAGCCGCTGGATTTCTTTTAAATACGGGATCGGGTCGCCGCCCAGAAAGTCGAATATCGCCTGGCTGAGTTCATCGTCACCGGCTTCTTCGCGCATCCGGTCAAGGGCTTTGCGCATTTGGGCCTTGCCGGCGGTGTCGGCATCAAGCTCCGTATCCGGGCACATGTCATGAAAAAAAAGATTATAGAGCCTGTCAAAATCTCTCTGCTCTCTCCGGCTTTTGGCAAAGTTGGCGCGCAATGCGGACCGGAACTGGTCTTCATCCATCAGATCCACAAGTTCCAGCTGGCCCACGGCATCGATGACTTCGGCGGTGGAAACCCGCAGATCGGACGTCCGGCAGGCCGATACAAAATTTAAAACAAGATTGAGCATTTTTTTATTTAAAAACCTTGTCCATGCTTCCCCGCACCATCTTCGTATCCACCTGATATTTGCAGATCACATTGATGGTGTCGGACAGCACCTCCGGAGACAGATCGTTGACTTGCAGCACCATCAGTGCTTTTGCCCAGTCAATGGTTTCGGAAATACAGGGGCGCTTTTTCAGGTCCATGTCCCGGATTTTATTAATGGCTTCCACCAGCTGGTCGGCAAGCCGGGTTTCGATTCCGGGAATTTTAAGCTTAACAATTCGTTTTTCCAGGTCTTTTTCCGGGTAATCAATATACAGGTGGAGGCACCGGCGCTTTAAGGCGTCGCTCATGTCCCGGTAGTTGTTGGATGTGAGAACCACAATGGGAATATGATTGGCCTTCCAGATGCCGAGTTCCGGAATGGATACCTGAAAATCTCCGAGCAGTTCCAGCAGAAATGCTTCAAATTCCGGATCGGATTTGTCGATTTCATCGATTAACAGCACCACCGGTTCATCGGAGGTAATGGCCTGGAGCAGGGGGCGCGCCAGCAGAAATCGTTCGGAAAAAAAGGCATTTTCCTGCTCCGCGATCTTTTCCACGGCTTCGGAAATAGATGATGACGAAGAAATCAGGTCATTGATTTTTTCCTTGATCATCTGGGTGTAAAGGAGCTGTTTGGCGTATTCCCATTCGTACAGGGCCCTTGCTTCGTCCAGGCCTTCGTAGCATTGCAGGCGGATCTTTCGAAGGTTCAGGCAACGGGCAATGGCCCGGGCCAGCTCCGTTTTTCCGGCCCCGGCCGGACCTTCCACCAGGATGGGTTTCTGGGTGGCGGTGGCCAGATATACCACCGTGGCAATTTCCCGGGACGGGATGTAATCGACACTTTCAAGCTTTTGAGTCACATTTTCAACACTTTCAAACCATTTCATGGATTGTCCTTTCAGAATTCGTTTGCCGCATTGTATGCGGCATCACGGTCCAATGTCAATGAGCTTGTGAAGTGCCGGTCTGAAGCCGGAAAAATCGAGAGTGGCCCGGCGCTGGTGAAAAATAAGGACCTGAGTATCCTGCTCAAGGTTTAAAAAAGATTGATTTTCGGGGGGTTCTGTTCCCGCCGGCGGTCCCTGATATTTTTTCTTCTTTCTTTTTCCGGGTTGAAAAAATATTCAAAAGCAATTATTTTTCTGCGGTCTTTTCCCGATCGTTTGATTCCCCGGGTACCTGAAGTTTGCTTTTTTCCCATGGTTTTTATCCTTATTCGTTGCGAACCGGATTCGGCATATATAAATGAAAAAATAGATCATTCACCCAGTCCGGTTCAGTGGTGATTAAATCCGTTGCTGTTTATATTTAATTTTAATATCGTTGTCTAATATGAGCAATTATAAGCGTATGCGGTTCAAGAGCCCAGAAAGTGCGTTATCTGTTGCGGAATGTGTGTTGAGTGTTTCAATCGGAAGCATAATGCTGGACTGATTTTAACATATTTTTCTTTTATGCTGCAAATATAATTTAGGCATTTTATACCGTGGCTGCGAGATATCAAAAATAGCTGCTCGTGTATGTAATACAATGATTTTGCTGATAAAAATAAATTAATAAGATATACGGAAATGGAGGAAATGTGGAGAAACTCAAAGGGTTTCAGAAGAAATATCTCAGGGGGCTTGCACACGACAAAAAGCCGCTGGTTTTTGTCGGGCAGAAGGGCGTTTCCGCAACGTTAATCAAGGCCATGGATGAAGCCCTTGACGCCCATGAACTCATTAAATTGAAATTCAATGAGTTTAAGGAAAAAGACCAGAAAAAAGAGGTCGCAGAAATTATTGAAAAAGAGACATTGTCTGAAATGGTGGGCATGATCGGCCATATGGCGATTTTTTACCGGCAGCAGAAAGATCCGGAAAAAAGAAAAATTTTAATCCCGATGCGGTAAATTTTTGATGACAAGCCCGTTAAATGACAAATGACAAAATATTTCAGGTGATTATCTTAGAAATACGGCCTGCAATCAAATGTTTGACCTGCTTCATTCTTTTTGTTAAACTTATCCTTAACGTAAAGATTGGCAATCCCGAAGGGTTTAAAATTTTGAAACTAAAAATCGATTAACATCCTTAATTTAATATAAAAATAATTTTTTCAAGATTTGAAACGCTCAACAAGGATTAAATTAAATTTGCAAACAGGAGACCGGCATGAAAATTAAAGATCAGACATCAGGGGGCGAATCGGATCGCTATGAAATGCTGACCGGCGATATCACGGCAACAGACCAGATCAGTGTTGAAGCCATAGGGGATCGCATCAGGGGGTTAAGGGAAGCCAGAGAGATTTCTTTTGAGGAATTATCCCATATGACCGGCTTTGATGTGGATCTTTTGAAAAAAATTGAAAGCAATGATATCCAGCCGCAGCTCGGTACGCTGGTAAAATTGTCCAAAGCCCTTGAAAGCGCTTTCAGTCGTCTGGTGTCCGGGGTCGGGGATAAACTCTATTCCGTCACCCGGAAAAATGACCGGAAAGTGGTTTCCCGGTCTTCTTCGGCAAAAGGCAGACAGCTTTACACCTATTACAGCATGGCGCCCGAAGTCAAAGGCCGGCATATGGAAGCCCTGATGGTGACCCTTGAGGAAAATCCGGATCAGGAAATGTCCGTTCACGAAGGCGAAGAATTTATTTATGTGATCGAAGGCGCCGTGTATGTAAAGATCGATGAAGACGAGTTTGACTTAGAACCCGGAGACAGTGTGTATTATCTTTCCACCACCCCGCACATCATTGCGGCCAAAAAAGGAAAAGCCGTCATTCTGGCCGTGCTGCATGAGTAATTTTCCGCACCGCCGGCTGAGGGTTAATTGCTCAAGGCACCGATAAAGGCTGGGTTTCAAAAAAGACATAAAAAGCCCGGAAGTGAAGCACTTCCGGGCTTTTTAGATAGATTGCAAATCAGTAAAAATGACTTGCCGGCTTTTTTGTAAGATCCGGATTTAAAGCCCCGATTTTATGAAATTTATTTTCAAAACCGGACACCCGACATCTCAACTTCCACTTTCACCTGCTATACAACCCCATACGCCAGCATGGCTTTGGCCACCTTGGTGAACCCGGCGATATTGGCGCCCATGACGTAATCGCCTTTCCTGCCGTAGGCTTCCGATGCATCAATGCAGGATCTGTGAATGCTTTTCATGATGATCTGGAGCCGGTTGTCCACTTCTTCCCGGGTCCATGAAAGCTTTGAGCTGTTCTGGCTCATTTCCAGGCCGGAAGTGGCCACGCCGCCGGCATTGGCCGCTTTTCCCGGACCATAGAGGACGTTGTTGTCCTGAAAAATCCGAACGGCTTCCGGAGTAGACGGCATATTGGCGCCTTCTGCCACGCACATACAGCCGTTTTTTACTAAAGCTTCGGCGTTTTCTTTGTCCAGTTCATTCTGGGTGGCGCAGGGCAGGGCGATGTCCACCTTGATGCCCTGTTCCCGGATCACATCCCAGACATTTTTTCCTTCCACGCACACGGACTCGTATTTATCCGCGTATTCTTTGACCCGGCCCCGTTTGACGTTTTTAAGTTCCATCAGATAGCAGCATTTATCGTTATCAATGCCCTGCTCATCAATGATGGTGGCGCCGGAGTCGCATACGGAAATTACCCGGCCGCCCATTTCATTGACTTTTTCAATGGCATACTGGGCCACATTGCCGGAACCGCTCACCGCCACCAGCTGGTTTTTGAAATCAAGGCCGCGGGTGGCCAGCATTTCAGCGGCAAAATAGACCGTGCCGTAGCCCGTGGCTTCCGGCCGGATCAGGCTGCCGCCGTATTCGAGACTTTTTCCGGTCAAAACACCGGTATGTTCATTTCTGATTTTTTTGTAATATCCGAACATATAACCGATTTCCCGGCCGCCCACGCCGATGTCGCCTGCCGGGACGTCTGTTTCCGGGCCGATGTGACGATACAGTTCCCGCATGAACGCCTGACAAAATCGCATGATTTCGCCGTCGGACTTGCCTTTGGGATCAAAATCCGATCCGCCTTTTCCGCCCCCCATGGGCAGGGTGGTCAGGGCATTTTTGAAAATCTGTTCGAATCCCAGAAATTTGATAATGGAAAGATTGACCGACGGATGAAACCGAATGCCGCCTTTAAACGGTCCGATGGCATTGTTGAACTGGACCCGGAATCCCCGGTTGACCATAACTTCGCCCTTGTCATCTACCCACGGCACCCGGAACATAACGGCGCGCTCCGGCTCTACGATTCTTTCGTAAATGCCGGCTTTTACAAATTCCGGATGCCGTTCTGCAGTCGGCTCCAGGGTTTCCAGGACCTCAATCACGGCCTGATGAAATTCATTCTGGCCGGGGTCCACTTGTTTGACTTTGTCAATGACGTTCGTAATAACTGACATGCATTCGCCTCCTTCGAATTTACCAATTGAGAATTAATTAATCTTTAACAATATAAATTTTGCCTTTGGACGACGGTGGAATCTGGCCATACCAGTTTTTCCGATAAATGTGAAAATCATCGGGTGTCACACCGTCGATACCGGCAAATTCATTTATCAACTCGTCCATGCTGTCGTAGCCGGCGCCAAAAAGCGGCAGTTTGGAAAAATAGGGCCGACTCCCGTTTTTGTCCGCTATCACCGCAAAATGCTTCGGAAACGACGGATCACCGATTACCAGCAGATATCGTTCCTTTGATTCGGCAATGTGATAATCTTCCGGGATCTCGTCGAACTCAATTTCCGAAAACTCCGCTGATAAAATTTCAGCGGCTTCATCGCCGGATATATCCTGAAACGACATGAAATCCGGGCAGTCGAAAAACCCTAACGCATACAGGGCCACACTGTAACTGGAAACCTGCTCGTAAATGGGATTGTTGCGTGCGCACACATCCATGATCTCATTCATTCTTTCGGAAGTCAGAACACCCTCATAGTCCATTTTCACCATTCGCGGCTGAAACGGTGCGGCTGCTCCGGATCCTGCTGATTCACATTTCAGATTCTTCTGCATGTGATAACCTCCTTTTAAAAATCCATTTAATAGACGGAAAAATTGATCCGTATTTTGCATTTAAAGACTGCAACGGACATGCCAGAAAAGGTCAATTGGGGCTTAGTTTTTTAACTATTTGATTTTTAATAAGATATTTCAGAATGCAGTAAAGCGGATAAGCCGCCGGGGCAGGCCCGTGACAGCGAAAAGAAGCAGCCCGATTTTTAGAAAAGGGGGGAATCGGTTTAAAATAATCTCAACAAATTGATTTTAATAGAATTTCTGGTTGCTGTATAAATTCTGAACAAGAAATCAAATTCTGAACAGGCTTTGGGGTTGAATGAAGCGGGCGCAATAGAACCGATTTTTTTCTCAGATCCGAATCAAGGGGGGAGTGAAATCAAAAACAGCGGAATCCGGGGTTTCTTATTCCGTCTGCCGGTCCTGCTGTTTTTTCAAGCGATGCCGGAGGGTGTTTCTGCTGATGCCGAGCATTTTGGCGGCCTGTACCTGGTTGTCGCCGCATTCCCGGAGAGCGGCATGGATAAGGGTTTCTTCCACCAGTTCAATAATATTGGCATGAATATCCTGATCAGACAGGCGCAGAATGTCCGGAACAATGTTTTCCAGTTTTTCCCGCAGCCGGTTTAAAAGCTGCTCCCGGCTGAGGTCGGAAAGCCGTTTTTCTTCTTCTGCTTCCGGAATCATCAGATCTTTTTCTGCGATGACATTGCCCGCGGACAGCAGCACGGCGCGGCGCACGCAGTTTTCAAGTTCACGCACATTGCCCGGCCAGGAATAGGCAGACAGTTTTTTCAGGGCGCTGTCTTTGATAAAGCATTGGGCCAGGTTGTATTCCGTACAGAAACGATCCAGAAAATAATCCACCAGAAGGGGAATGTCTTGTGCGCGTTCCCGCAGGGGGGGAATATGCAGTGAAATGACTTTTAAGCGCCAGTAAAGATCCTGGCGGAACCGGCCGGCTTCCACTTCTTTTTCAATGTCTTTATTGGTGGCGGCCAGAATCCGGACATCTACTGAAATGGTGCCGCTGCCCCCTACCCGTTCGATTTCTTTTTCCTGGATGGCCCGCAGCAGCTTGGCCTGAAGGGGAAGCGACATTTCCGTGATTTCATCGAGAAACAGGGTGCCCCGGTCGCAACGCTCCATTTTGCCGATGACCGTGCGTTCGGCACCGGTAAAGGCGCCGCGCTCATGGCCGAAAAGTTCGCTCTCAAAAAGCGCTTCCGGAATGGCTGCGCAGTTGACAGCGATAAACGGCTTTTCCTTGCGTCGGCTGTGGTGATAAATCGCCTTTGCCACAAGCTCTTTTCCCGTACCGCTTTCACCGGTGATGAAAATGGATACGTCTTTTTCAGCGATCTGGCCGATCAGTTTATAAATTTCCTGCATTTTTCGGCTGTTGCCGATGATCTGAAGCGTGCCTTTGGTCTTTGAAAAAGACGGCGGCGGCGGATCAGCCACCGGAAACCCCACCACATCCTTCATCTGCCGGTTTACGGCAAGGGCTTCGCCCACAATGCGGGTCAGATCCATTTGATCAAAGGGCTTGACCAGATAATCATAGGCCCCCCGCTTCATGGCTTCAATGGTCAGATCCGTGGTGCCGTAGGCAGTCATGAGAATGACCGGGGTTTTGGCATCGATTTTTTTAATTTCATCAAGGGCATCCAGGCCGTTGAGTTCCGGCATTTTGTAATCCAGCATCACCAGGTCGAAATTTTCGCGGGAAATGGCATCAATGGCAGTACGGGCATTGGCCAGTGCGGTGACATCAAATCCTTTGCGCAGAAAAAACCGGCTTAAAAAATGAAGCAGGCCTTCATCATCATCAATTAATAATATCTTTTCCATTCAATTCATCCAGCGGTGCATCCGATGTTACAGGCAGAAAAAGCGAAAACACCGTACCTTCGTTGATTTTGCTTTTCACCCGGATCACGCCCCCGTGATTTCGGATGGTGGTGAGTACCAAAGACAGGCCCAGGCCGGTGCCGGCGGCTTTGGTGGTGAAAAACGGTTTGAAAATATTTTCTGTCTGGTCGTCGGCAATACCTGTGCCGTTATCCGCAATATCGATCCGCACGCAGGGAATGTCCCGCCCGGTTACGGTAAAAATATCCCGGACCGCTGCCACGGTCAGGGTGCCGCGGACCGGCATGGCGTCTAACGCATTGACCAGCAGATTGATCAGGGCCTCGGCCAGCAAGCGCCGGTCTCCGGTTATTGTGGGCAGGTCATCGGCAAGGTCAACTTCCAGAACACATTCCTGACGGTTGACCTGGGGCCGAACCATGATCAGCAGATCAGCGATAAAGCTTTTCAATTCAATTTCCGAAAGCGTCAGGTCCTGGGGTTTGGCGAAATCCAGAAACCGGTTGATGGTGGCCTCGATGCGGCCGATCTGGTTCATGGCAATATTAAAATCCTCTTCGTATTCCGCGGAGATATCAATCTCTGACTGAACCGATTCCAGAAATAATTTGATGGAGGTCAGCGGGGTTCGGATTTCGTGGGCAACGGCTGCCCCCATCTGCCCCATTGCGGCGAATTTTTCCGAACGCTCGGCCATGAGCCGGGTCTTCTGGAGGATCAAATCGGTTTCCTTGAGTTCTGCTTCCTGCTGTCCGACTTTTTGTTTCAGGTGGATGTGCCGTTTCTGAAGCCGGTCAGCCATGTCTGCCACCGCATCAAACAGCATGCCGATTTCATCGTTACGATCAATCTTTTGAACAGGCACGTCAAACCGGGATTCTGCAATCCGGCCGGCATATCGACTGAGCTTCCGGATGGGGGAGACAATATGATAGGCAATCATGGACGTGAGCATCAGGGCACTGGCTATGAACAAAAGCAGGGTCAGGTAAATCACGTTTTTGAGTTTGTCCGCGGCGGCAAAAGCCTCGGCCCGGTCCTGTTCGACCACGATATACCATTCCGTGCCGCTGACCTGCAGGGATGCGCCCAGCACTTCGATGCCCCGATAATCAAGATATGCGTTTTTGCGGTCGCTTTTTTCAAAAATTTTGCGAAAGCTGTCGGACTGGGAGATATTTTCAGTAAGAATCCGGTGCGGGTCCTTGTGGGCCAGAAACCGTCCGTCCTGGTCCACCAGGTAGCATTCGCCGGTAACGCCCAAAGAGACATTAAGAATAAAGGAAATAATTTTTTCCGTGCCCACATTGCCGTAAACCGTGCCCGAAAGGGTGCCGCCGGATGCGCTGACCGGGGCGGCGATGAGAAAGGAGGATTCCTTGTCATCATATGCATAGGTGATGTCTGAAACAAACAGATCCCCGCGCACCTGATAGGGGGCATCCGGATGGTTTTCAAATTCTTCCGGTTTTTGGGGGCTTGCGCTGATAACGGCACCGGTTTGGGAAACCACCACCAGCTCTTTGTAAACCCCGTATTTTTCCCGGACCAGATCCAGATACGGCCCGATCCGGTCGGGATCCATGGACCGGACCAGAGACGTTTCCGCCACCATGGACACGTCCGCCACGCGCTCTGCCAGCCAGCCTTCCAGAAGGGCTGCTTTGTCTTCCGCCACATTTTCAAGCTGGCGTACGACCATGCTGATGATGAGCTCTTCGGAAAAATGAAAGGAAAAATAGCCGATGATCAGCACCGGCGCGAGTGTCAGGGCCAAAAAAATAAACATCACCTTGGCGCGGAGGGTGGACATCCATTTTCTTTTTCCGACAGGGGGGTCCCGGCGCGGGGTGTTCATCAGCAAAGAATCCTGTTTTTTTGAAAACCTAAGTGTATGATGTCATATAGTTACGAATATCAGGATGTTTCCGGGAGGGCATAAAACCCTCCTGTAAGCGGTTTCAAAACCTCAGATCGGCTTCGAGATCAAGGCGCGGGGTTTATCCCCGACCGTTAAAGCTTCTTTGAATACGTTACTTATAGTTGACTGAATCGGAAAAAACTTCAACCCCAAAAATGGTCTTGGACCACATGCACTTCATCGCGGAATTTCACCCCTTCCATTTCCAGCAGCGCTTTTTTCATCTGCCGCCCGCTCCCGAATTCACCGATATGGCCGTCTGATTTTATAATCCGG
>JAABSL010000300.1 GCA_011390415.1 Desulfobacteraceae bacterium | reverse complement strand
TCCCCGTTTTTGTATCCAGTATAAAATATCACCGGCCAGTATGATCAATGTGATGCCCAAAATGACAAATCCCCGGATTCTGCCTGCATCAGGGCGCGTCCTTGTGTTTGAAATCAATGGCGTCCAAAAATACCGTGTCACCGGACCGGCATTCTTGCCGGCAAACAGGGGGGCCGTCGTATCCGCCGGGTCCCCCCTCCGGGGCTGGGGTTTTCTTTTTCGGAAAGTAGCTGGGCCAACAGAATTCGAATCAGGAAATAACAGGTATAAAAGCGTGCCGAAAAGCACATAAAAACAGGTGATTTCAATCATGGAAGGGGTGACCGTTTTGACAGCTGCATAGGGCAGACTTGAAATCCGGTATACCCATTCAATGGCATATGTAAGAGTCACATCACAAATTTTCAATCCCCATCCCGCAGCTTCCGGCCAGACCGGCAACAAAACAAGAACGGAAAACAGCCCGCATGGTACGACCACAAATCCGATCAACGGGACAAAAATCAGGTTGGAGAATATGCCTGCCGCGGAGATCTGGTTAAAATAAAGCATGGTTAACGGGGCCGTGCCGATAATGGCCAGGCCGGATATCATTATAAATGCGCCCGCTGTTTTTGCAAAAGAGGCCAAAAGGGTGCCGGCAATTTGATTGGGCCGGGGAATTCGCAGCATACCGAAAATGATGGACAGGACGGCGGCAAACGACAGCTGAAATGAAATGGATACCAGAGACGGCGGATGGATAATTAAGATAATCAATGCGGCGACGGCAACGGTATTGATCAGGTCATGCTCCCGTTCAATGAGAAATGTCAGCAAAAAGACCCCCACCATGAGAACGGCCCGCTGGGTGGAGGGCGACATGCCGGCCAGGATGCCATAGGCCAGGACGGGAAACAGCGATAAGACGGCAGCTCCTTTTCGGGCCCAGCCATGCCGCAAAAAAAAGTCGAACCGGGAAAGTAGTGCCGTAAAAATGAAAAAAGCTACAGTGGCGACAATGCCGATATGAAGGCCGGAAATTGCCAGAATATGACTGATCCCGGCCCGGTTGAAGGCATCGCGCAACGCATCGGAAATTTTTTGCCGGTTTCCGGTAATCAGGGCGGTCAGTATGGCGTTTGCATCGCCGTGGGAAAATTGATCGATGTGATGCGAAATTTGGCCGCGGATCTGAATCAGTCGGTACTGTAAATTGCTCTCAGCCGGCTGTACGGTGATTTTATTTGCAGCAGTATAGGCATTGCCCCAGGTTCCCTGAAACGTCATGTATTTGACATAGTCAAATGCGCCCGGGTTTTTAAAATTTCGAAACGGCCGGATCTTGCTGGTAAAGATCAGGTGGCTGCCGGCGTCTATATTTTTCGGAGTTCCGTAAATGATGACCCGGATTTTTCCCTGCACCGCCATTGGCGGGTCATCTGTATTTTGCCGGGATAGATGGAGATGATCCAGAAAACAGACGGTGCGAAAGCCCTGATGCATGACCGGGTCTTTGACGGTGCCGGAGATTTTCCAATTCATCCGGTCATTGAGGTATGTGCTGACATGGTTTTGATAATGCGATACTGACGACAGCCAGGGGGTTAACGCATAAGCCCCCAGGCAGAAGAAAAGAAACAGGGGAAGCAGTTCGGCGGTTTTGTTGCGAAATACGCGGTATAGCAAAATGACGGCCGGGAAAAAAATCCCTGACACAGCCGCGGCCGCCAGAAACCGGTTTGCCGGGTGATTTGTCAGGAAATTGGCAAAAAAAATGCCTGCGACAAATGCCATCAGCAACGGGATGAGCGGGCGGTAATAGCTGCCGCTGGAAGAAGGTGGGCGTTTCCCGTTAAATGATTCAGGCATTCGCTGATATTTTATGGGGTTGTTTTAGGGTCATGGAAAGAAATAATTGTTCCGGATGGCGAAGGATTTTGGTTCGTATTCAAGGCGCGATGGAGCGAGCATATCGAGATATATGAACTTCATCGCAACAAAGAATACGGGCCAACAAACAAGTCAGACGGGATAATTATTTCTTTCCACGGCCCTTAGGGTTTGGTTTTTGCCGGAACCCGCTTAATGGCTGCGCCCAAAAGGGCCAGTTTTTTTTCAAGGAATTCATAGCCCCGGTCCAGGTGATACACCCGGCTGACGGTGGTGGTTCCTTTTGCCGCAAGCCCCGCCAGAATAAGGGACGCAGAGGCTCTTAAGTCCGTGGCCATGACCGGCGCGCCGGACAATTCGGGAACGCCTTTGATCATGGCATGATTGCCGGAAATGGTAATGTCGGCACCCATGCGGGAAAGTTCACTGACATGAATGAAACGGTTTTCGAATATGGTTTCCGCGATGACTGAAAAGCCGTTGGCAACGGACATCAGGACCATAAACTGGGCCTGCATGTCGGTTGGAAAGCCGGGATAAGGCATGGTTTTGAGGTCAATACTGTTGATGTGCGCAGCCCCTTTCACCCGGACGGATTTTTTAAATACCTGGACTTCTGCACCGGTTTTTTCAAGCTTGTGGATAACGGCTTTTAAATGAAACGGATCGCAGTTTTTGATTTTAACATCTCCCCGGGTAAGGGCGGCCGCCACCATCAGGGTGCCGGCTTCAATGCGGTCGGCAATGATGGTCGTGGTCACCGGTTTGAGTTTTTTGACCCCTTTGATGGTAATCACCGACGTCCCGGCCCCGCTGATATCCGCACCCATTTGATTCAATACATCCGCCAGAGCGATAATCTCAGGCTCCCGGGCGGCGTTGCGTAAGACCGAGGTCCCTTTGGCTAAAGTTGCGGCCATCATCAGGTTTTCCGTGCCCGTGACGGTGGGGATGTCAAAATAAATCTCAGCCCCCTTGAGCTGTTTGCAGGCCGCCTCGACATAGCCATGCTCCAGGGTGATATCGGCTCCCAGCAAGGCCATCCCGTTTAAGTGAAGATCAATGGGGCGGGCGCCGATGGCACAGCCGCCGGGCAGAGAGACTTTTGCCTTTTTCATCCGGGCCAGCAAAGGGCCGAGCACCAGAATAGAAGCCCGCATTTTCCGGACGTGCTCATAGGGGGCTTCATAATCGTTCATGCCCGAGGTGTCGATGTGGACGGTCTGACCGTCTCTTTCCACCACCGCGCCCATGGTGGACAAGAGATCCATGATACTGTCAACGTCTTTTAAACGGGGGGCATTGTGAAAGGTGAATTTGCCTTTGGCCAGAATGGAAGCCGTCAGAATCGGAAGGGCCGCATTTTTGGCACCCCCGACAATCACTTCACCGGTCAGGGGCCGGCCGCCTTTAATAATTATTTCATCCATAGGTTATCCGTGGGCTGATTGCGCATTTGGGTTCAATTATTTTATTTTATCGACATATTGAAGGCGTCGTAAAAAGAAAAGCGCTGCCCGGGCATGGTGCCGCCGGGCAGCGCTTTGGAACAGATTCAGTTTGAAAGGGACAGGCCCTTGAAATGATCAGTGGTGACCGTTGCCATGGCTGTCGTGGCTGCCATAAACGTCAAAAAGAGATTTGACAATGGCAAAGGTCAAACCGGCGCCGATAATGGATATCGCATACCATAGTCCCCCCATAAACACGATGTGGGAGATGTCCCAGGTCCACTCAAAAATAAACGGAAACATATGTTGTCCTCCTTAACCCTTAACCGATATGACTTAATCAATCGGGTTTAATTCTCTTTCCTGCGGGAAAACCGGCAAATAACGATATGCCAGAGAAATCACGATAAGGCCGTAAGCCACCGGCAGCACGGTGGTTGCCACTTCCTGCCAGCTGGGCATGTAGGTGTACCATTCGTTAAATGAGAATAACGGAACCGCCATTACCTGAAGCACCATCACCCAGCGGTTGAGTGAAACCCCGATCACCGCCAAAATAATCGCCGTCATCAGCAGAAATGAACTTTCACGGCCGCGTTTGGTGATCAGAATCAGCCCCGGAACAAAGCCGCAAACAATTATTTCCGCAAACAGCAGCCCGATATTATAGGTGGAACTGGTATAAAAATCCATCAGCGTAAAACCAAGGCCCGGTGCCGTAACATATGCCCAGTAAATAGTGTCAGCGGTTTTGGCGATAATATAGGTAATGATCATCCATCCGGAAATTTTAGCCAGAAGCCGGACGGCGGCGTCGCCGACGAGTTTTTTCCCGGTAATTTTTTCGGTGATTTTGGTCACCAGGATCGTGAAACAGGGACCGCAGGCCGCTGCAGACCAGGTGAACAGGAAAAAAGTAAACGGCCAGATAAAGATATGTTCCCGAAAGGCGAACGGTCGGCCGTAGAGAACCCCGGCCACGCCGCCCAGCGAGCCCTGATGAAAAAAGGACAGGAAAACACCGGTGGCCGCAAAAACGGCCATAATGCCGTGCATGTTATGACTCAAATGGTGCAGAAACGGCTTTTTGGCCAGCTTCGGATTTTCAAGAATCAACGGAATAAATTCAATGGTCAGTACCGCAAAATAACATGACAGGCAGAACGCCACTTCGGTGAGCATCGAATGTACGTTGGCATGCCAGAAAATAAACCATCCCCGCAGCGGCTGGCCGATATCAATGGCCAGAATCAGCAAAGCGGAGCTGTAGCAGATAAACCCGATAATGACGGCAAAATTAATGATATTTTTCAGCTCGTCTTTGCCGATGATATAGGTTAGAAAGCCGGAAAAAAACGCGCCGCCCCCGAGGGCAATGACCGCGAGATCCGCCCAGATCCAGAGTGCAAATCCATACGCATCATTCATATTGGTCTGGTTCAGGCCTTTGTACCAGATCAGAAACATGGCGTATACGCCCCATAACAGAACAGCCGTTACAGCGGCCATCCAGAGAGAAAACTGCCATTTCGAGCATCGTTTAACACCTGCGGGAATCAATGGTGTCTCGTTCATCTAATTGCTCCTTGCTATTGTCATTTAAAGGTGTTCTTTAGCCTCGTAAGGCTCTTTGACCTTGTTATTAATTTTCTCCGTTTCTTCGTGGGCCAGGTAATTGTCACCGGCCCGCCGGACCCAGCTCTTGCTCGACAGATAATAAACCTTGGGATTGGTTTCAAGACGTTCCAGCAGACGGAATGCGGTGGGGCTTTTTTTCAACTTGTAAACCGCGTGGCTTTTGTTGTTTAAATCGCCGAATGTAATGGCACCGGTGGGGCACCCTTGTGCGCAGGCCGTCTGGTATTCATCTTCAGCAAGCTCCTGCCTTTTTTCCAGATACGCCTTGTCCCGGGCCAGCTGGTAGCGGTGAAAGCAGAATGAACATTTTTCCACCACCCCGCGCATACGGGCAGACACATTCGGGCTCAGGTATTTTTCCATATCCGCCGGCCAGACCGGATCCCACCAGTTGAATTTCCGGGCATGGTAGGGACAGGCAGCCATGCAGTACCGGCAGCCGAAGCAGCGGGTGTAAATCTGGCTGACAATGCCGGTGCTGTAATCATAATCCGTGGCCACTGCCGGACAAACCGAGACGCACGGGGAGTGACCGTGTTTGCCGATACCGTCGCACTGCATACAGGGCATGGGCAGATAGCAGACTTCCGAGTGCGGATAGGGTTTGTTATTGGAAATTTTATATACCCGGATCCAGTTGAGGCTGTCCAATTTATTGGTTTCATCCGTTTTAAACGGCACATTGTTTTCCGAATAACAGGCAACCATGCAGGAACCGCACCCGGTGCACTTGTCCAGGTCAATGACCATCCCGTATCTTTTTGCGTTACTGTGATTATTATTTTCTTTCATGAAAACCTCGTCGTTGAATTTAAATCATATCTTTAACACGACTTTATGACCTAAGCCTATATTCGGGTTAGTTTGGCCCGGATGCCCCATGCCATATTCAGACCGGAACCCGGATCTTCAATGGCGCCGATCAGCATGTTGACATTGGTTCCCTTGTCCGCCAGATAGTCACTGTAGGCAGTATGGCCGAGACCTCTGGGCATGGCAATCAGGCCGGGCTTGATGCCGTCATAGAGGTGGACTTTGACGTCTGCTTCGCCCTTTGGCGTCGTCAGTCGGGCCATGCCGCCTTCTTTTAATCCCAGTTCCCGGGCGGTGGCCGGATTGATTTCAACAAAAGATGTCTGCTGCTTCAATACCGTATCCTCTACTGTCTTGGTCATAAACGGGGCGTTTGCCACATAACCGCCGGACAGCCGGATGGAATCGTAAGGTGTCATGACCAGTTTGAACCGCTGTATATCCCCTTCTATGGGAACCGGCGCATAAGCGGGCAGGGCAGATCCCTTTTGCTGTTTTGCCCTGTTGCGGGCCGTGGGGTAAAATTCGAATTTACTTGAAACCGTATTAAACGTATACGCCAGCGGTTCCGGAAGATCATGCGCAAATTCAAGAATGCCTTTCCGGTTTAATGTCCGCCAGTGATCCGCCAGTGTCTTTTTCAGAAATTTTTCATAGCTTGCCCAGGGGAACGCTTCATTGACAAACCCGCCGAGGCCTTTGGCCATCTGGATAAACGTATCTCCGATGTGCTGGGTCTCATAGACCGGCCGCACCACGGGTTTTGCCAGACTGATGACCTGAAGGGAATTCCCGGCGGCTGCAGGCGCGTCCTGAAGTCTTTCCAGATAGGAGTGGTTCGGCAGAATGTAATCCGCATGCCGGGCCGTCTCGTCCATATAGGGAGAGAAGCTGACAATAAACGGAATCCGGTCAAAGGCTTTTTTCGTTGCCGCCGTGTCCGGCATTGTATACAACGGATTGGCATCGGTGACCAGCAGGGCCTGAACCGGAGATTCGCCGGTGGCGGTGTTGATGGTTTCCGGCAGCCGGTTTAACAGATAGCGTGTGTTGGGGAATTGCTCACTGCCGGCGCCGTCAATGCGGGGCTCCTGCATCCCTTTGGCTGCAATCTCATCGATTTTAACTTCCGGCCATTGGGTATAATTGGGGTCCGGCATCGCGGAAACACCGCCGGTCTTGTTGATATTGCCCACCAGTGCGTTGAGCGATAACACGGCCAGGCTTTCATCTATGCTTCCCGGCAGAAAACCCCGTCCCCGGCCATTAACGGCAATCGGCCGTTTGGCCCGTGCGAATTTCCGGGCCAGGGAAACAATTTCTGCCTGATCGATACCCGTAATCTGCGCCACTTTCGCCGGTGCATAATTTTTGACCATTGCGGCAAACCCTTCATGGGTTTTGCCGTTATCATCGGTCCAGTCGTCGAATCCGAAAGCCAGATTTTCAACAAAATTCTTATCGTACAGTGATTCATTGATAATGACATGGGCCAGTCCCAGGGCCAGGGCGGTTTCCGTGCCGGGGTTGATCCCGATCCACTGGCTGGCTTTGGCCGCTGTATCAGAAAGCCGGGGCTCGACCTGGATGATTTTTCTGGCCGGTTTCCCGGCACCGTAAAGATTGAGCATGCGGCCCGTCGCCCCCCAGCCTTCTAAAATACCGCTGCCGAAGCTTAAAATAAATTCCGCGTTTTCAATATCAAATACCGGTTCTCCCTGTGCGCCCTGGGTCAGGTAGATCGCCTGTTCAATGGCGTCCTGGGCAGTGGGTTCGCAGATAAAGTTGGGGGAGCCGTATGCATTCAGGAATCGGCCGATGAGATTGGGAATGGTGCCCTGGTCGGAACCGGAAATGCAGGCCACCGATTGCGGCCGGCCTTGCTTCCTGAGTTCGGCCAGTTTGCCGGTCACTGCTGCCAGCGCCTCGTCCCAGGAAACTTTTTTCCATTTGCCTTCGCCGCGCTTGCCTTCTCTTTTTAGCGGAGCCGTCACCCGGGAAGGGCCGTACAGGTATTGCAGACCGGAAAATCCCTGCGGGCAGAGACTGCCCTTGTTGACCGGGTGGTCTTTTAATCCTTCGATTTTTACGGGACGGCCGTCAATCAGCCGGACGTTGATGCCGCAATTGCCGGAACAAAGGGTGCAGACGCTTTGTTTGTAGCTGACGGCGCCGTCTTCCGGAACCGGGGTCCACGGCCAGTTTTGTGTCCAGATGGCGATATCATCGGTTATCTTCCAGGTTGCCGGTGACAGCATCGATCCGGCAGCCCCCCCGAGCACGACTGCCGTTGTGTATGTCAGAAAACTTCTTCGATCTATTTTCATGGAATCATCCTCGCAGATATATCAAAAACGATTTAAAACCATTATCATTTTTATTATGATTTATTTGTGGCACTGAAAGCATGCCCCTTTATGCCCCATTTTTTCCAGATGGCAGTCGGCGCAGTCGTTCATTTTCATGGGTTTGGGTTCACCGGGTTCCGGTTTTCCCAGTCGCGAAATACTGTGACCCCAGATGTCTCTGCTGTAGCCGGTCAGCCGGTTTTCCTGGTATACGGGGAGGTGGGTCGAGGTGCCGATATCGCCATGGCAGCTTTCACAGGACATGTCCGCGCCGATAACATGGGCGGAATGGGAAAAGAAGACACAGTCCGGCTGTTCGGAATAAATCAGCCAGGGCACTTCAATGCCCGGAGTGACATATTCATCAACGAATTTAACTTCTTCCGGGGCGCCGGTCATGACATCCATATGGCAGTCCACGCAGCTGTCCATACCCGGCACGCCGGCAAAGGTGCCGTCATCACGAAAGTAATGGCAGGAGTTGCATCCGTCATAAACAAGGTCCAGATGGATGGCGTGATTGAAGTCGATGGGTTGTTCTTTTTTGGAATAGAGTAACTCCGGGAACAGGATCCAGCCGGAAAGCAGGCTTCCCACAAAACCGATCATGAAAAACATAAAAACGGCCCATCCGGATGTCGTAGAAGGCGGGCTGTCATGTATTTCCGGTTCGGGGGTGACTGAATCCGGGGCAGCCTCTGATGAAACTGTTTGATTTTTGTCTGTGCTACTCATGTAAACTCCGTCAAAGCTATAGAGGTTAGTCGTGTAAATACCCGTTTAGGCCTTCATAAGCCGGCCATCTTTACTACTAATAACGATACAAAGTAAAAAAAAATGGATATCGAGTTTGCCCCGACTTGTCAATAAAAATGTAAATCGCTGATACCTATTGATAACTATGGAGACCCGGGAGCAGATTCACGCCGAAATAGGTAAAAATCACTGCGCAGAATCCGACGCATGACAATATGGCAATCTTTTTTCCCTGCCAGCCGCGCATCAGGCGGGCGTGCAGGAGACTGGCATAAATCAGCCAGGTAATCAGAGACCAGGTCTCTTTCGGGTCCCATCCCCAATATCTTCCCCATGCCTGGTTGGCCCAGATGGCGCCGGTAATAATGCCGATGGTCAGAAACAAAAATCCGAACATCACCATCTGGTGGGTCAGGTCGTCGAGTATATCAAAATCCGGTATGCGGCTGACAACGCCGGATCCCTCCGGACTGTCGGCCGGTTTGAACAGAAACATGAGACTGACCCCAAAGGCAATGGCAAAGGCGGCATAACCGACAAAGCAGGTCATAACATGCGCGATCAGCCAGTTGCTCTGCAGCGCCGGTATCAGGGGCTGTATGGCATCATTGACCTTTGGCAGGGACGCATACGCCATAATCAGAAACGGAATGGGGCTGGCCACCACACCGATAAACCGGTGTTTGTAGCGGTATTCAATGAAAAGATGAATGACGGCAATGGTCATGGCAAAGAAAATCAGCGACTCATAGAGGTTGGACAACGGCGCATGGCCGATGCCCATCTCGTAAGATTCGATCCACCGCAGAATAATGCCGGTCAGGTTTCCGACAACAGCGACGGCTGTCACCGCAACCGCCAGTTTTCCCGGCAGTACTTTTTTGAAAATCCACGAAACGGCATACAATAATGTTGCCAGGCCATATATAAATGTGATGATTGAAAAAATTTCTGAACTTGTCATAGTGATCCCTTTTTATATACTAAGCGCGTTTTTGGAGCTGACGGGACAATCTGCGGGTGACCGCCGTCATGCCGGGTCTGCTTTTGGCGGAAATCCCCGCTGTTGTTACCGTTGTTTTGCCGCCGGCGGCGGTGATCTCCACATAAACCTGCTGATGAAACATGAAAAAGGTGATGTAACACCCGATGATCATGAATAAAAAACCCGCATACACAAGGGGTACGCCGGGGTCTTTGGTCACTTGAAGGCCGGTGTAGTATTTAAAATCCGCATCCGCAATGGAGATGACAAAATCCCCCTGCCGCATGGCATCAAAACGGGGAAAATCCGCCGGAATCATAATATGCCGGGGCTCACCTTCCGTCGGCATCAGCCGGCATAAAAAAACGTTGGTCAGGTTGACGCCCCTGAAAGAAAAGTTGGGCCGGAAGTCTTCAACAATCAGGGTGCCGGCGTTGCCCGGCATCTCGATCGGGGCGCCCATGGTCGCTTCCTTATTATATATCAGGCCGGATGCCGTTTCGGTAAACGTGACATTTAATTCCGTTGCCGGCATTTTGCCGTAGCTGGATTGAAAAATATTGATGCCTTCAAACCGCAACGGATCATTTACGACAATGTCTTTTTCTGCAACCGTCTGGTTGTCCCGGATAATAGCAAGACTGGACCGGTATTCTTTGGGCATGCCGGAGTCTTCATACAGGGTGAATTCGAAATCATTGCATTTGATTTCAAAATCGAGTTTAATTTCAGACTGCTGATTTTGAAGAAAAATGGTATCCGTGGCCTTGCCTTCCGGGATATTGACATACCCGTCAAATCCCAAGATGGAACCGGTCAGGCTCCCGGCCACCATGAAAATAATGCTTAAATGAACCGCATAAACCCCCAGTCGTGTCCAGCGGCCTTTTTCGCCGAAAAGGAGATAGCCGTTTTCCGAAGTCTCCTCCGTATACCGGGAATATCGTTTGGCCAGCCAGGGAGCATAGGCGTTTTTCAGATTTTCAGGAGAATCTCCAGCCGTCCAGGTCCAGCGGTTTTTGGCTTTACGAAATCGATCCGCTCTATAAGTCGTTTTTTTGGGGAAAATGATTTTCCAGGTGGCTTTCAGCCGGTTTGCAGAGCAGACGATGATATTGACGGTCAGCAGAAACAGCAGCAGCCGGAACCACCAGGAGTGGTACATGTCAAAGATATCCAGTGCGTTGAAAATCTTAAACAGGACGTCGCCGAATTTCTGCTGATACAGCACGGGATTCTGGTTCTGGGGAATGACGGTGCCGATAATGGAAGTCACGGCCAGAGACAACAGAATAACTACGGAAAGTTTGACCGACGCAAAAAATTTCCACAATTGCTGGCCAAGGCCGTCAGGATTGGATGATTTTGTCATTATATTAACCTATTATATTTGAATAATTTAAACAGCCTATATTCATAACAAATATTTTTTATACAGGCAAACATTATCATGTGAACGAATGCCTTGCGCATTAATATATTTTTTCATATTATCGCAGGCAATGAGTAAAATTTTTCAGTATTTTCTGATTTATCAAAACCTGATTGATTAACCTGAATAATATGCAAAGGAGGCAGCAAATGTGCCGGAATTTTTTTTCAAAAATCGTTTTCTGGGTGTCGATGCCGTTGATCATGTCCCTGATGATCGGCTGTACCGCCACCACCCGGGATATTTCTCCGGATGAAACCATTCATTATGATGAAAGTTATGATTTTTCAGATAAAAACGCCATTGTCAATGACCTGGTGGAATCTCTGGTGAATAAGCCGCCCCTGGTGGCACGATTTGACCGGCCGGTGATCATTATTTACGGGGTGGCCAACCGGACCTCGGAGCACATTGAAACCAGCGGCATCACCGATGATATCCGCCAGGAAATACTGGAATCCGGCAAGGCCCGGTTTGTCAGCAAACGGCAGCGCGACGACATTGCCGCAGAAACCGATTATCAGTATGGCGGCAATGTCAGCGCCGAGACCCGGCTGCAGCGGGCCCGGCAGGTGGGGGCGGAATATATGCTGACCGGCACCCTGCGGTCCATCAAGAAAAAGGAGCCCAAGCAGGTGCGTCTTAGAAAGAAGACCCTGCAGTATTACAGCCTGACCCTGGAACTGACGGATCTGCAGACCGGCCTTATTGAATGGACCGACAGCGCGGAAATCGTCCGGGAAGCATCCAAACCGTTTATCGGCTGGTAAGTGGATAGGTAGAAGGTGTAAGGTGAAAGGTAATGTCATTAACTTAAGCCGTATGCGTAGGGGAGGGGTTTATCCCCTCCCGTGATGGGTCGCTATTGTGCGGGAGGGGGTGAACCCCTCCCTACATTGAAACCCCTTAAGTTAATGGCATTGAAATAGAATAATGGTAAATATCGCCAGTTCCGTCCATAAACTCAAATCTGCATGTCTCCTGCTTTGCCTGCTGAGTATTGCGGTATCCGGGTGTGCGTCCGGAAAACTCACCCGGGCGCGGGATGCCTTTTATGGCGGTCAGCCGGAGCAGGCCGCCGCGGTTCTGTCCGTGCCGGAAGATGTCTCCTCCCGCGACCGGCTGCTCTATTTTATGGAAAAAGGCGCCATCCTGCACCACAACGGGGATTATCAGGGCAGCACGGATAATTTGCTCAGAGCCGCCGCACTGATGCGGGAGCAGGATATCATCAGCGCGGGCCAGCAGACCGCTTCGCTGGTTACCAACGAATGGCTGACTGATTATAAAGGAGAATATGCCGAGCGCCTGCTGGTTCACACTTACCTGATGATGAATTTTCTCATGCTGGGCAATCACGAAAGCGCGCTTGTTGAAGCCAAGCAGGCCCTGGAGGTGTATGATGATACCTGTCCGGAAGCCTGCGCAAATGATTTTTTTACCCGGGCCCTCATTGCCCACTGTTTTGAGGCGTTAAATGAGATCAACGGCGCGTATATTGAATACAAAAACCTGGCCGAATTGATGCCGGACCCGTCGCCGGTGGCCCGCAAACTTTATGATCTGGCCAACCGGCTGGGATTTGACGATGATGCGGAACGGTTTTCAAAGTTTCTTTCGGAAAGCGAATTAAACCGCCGGAAACGGCCGGCCGGTGAGGTGATTGTGTTTGCCGGCCAGGGCCGGTCGCCGGTAAAAATTCCCCACAATATTGTGGTGCCGCCGTCCATCCGGTTTTCGTTTTACACCTATGACGATCGCAGCCCCTATCTGCCGCCCCCGTCCGTGGGGCCGCTGGCCGGTTCCGCGGATATTGTCACAACGGATGTGGGGGAAATCTTAAAAGCCTCGTTAAAAGAACGCCTGGCGCGGATTCTTGTCAAAGAAACCGCCCGGGTGGTCGCCAAAGAAGCCATTGCAAACAATATCGACAATGACGGCCTGGAAATCCTGATCCGAATCTTCTTTTTTCTGACGGAAGTTCCGGACACCCGCTGCTGGCAGACGTTGCCGGCATACTTTTCCATGATCCGGGTGCCGCTGCCGCCGGAAGCCGGGCCCATTCGCATAAAGGGCCTGGGGCAGACCGTGACACTGCCTGAAATTGATACCGGTGCCGGCAACGGCTCATTTTATCATTATTATTCGATTCGAAACGGCATGGGGCCTGTTTACGGTGCAGGGCCTTAAACGCAATCAGCACCCTGATAAACATCAACCCTTAATCAAACGACTAATCCTATGAAAAATATCCGGATTCTTTTTATCTTGCTGGCGGTCTGTCTTGTTCAGGTAACCGCGGGACAGCCCGCATTCGGAAGCGCCGGTCAGCCGGCAGAAGCACCGTCAGAAGCAACGGCCCCGGCAGAGACGCCGCCACCGGTTGCAGTCCCCGACAATCTGGGCGATTCCATGAGGCAGGAAGCCGCCCAGGTTTCCGCGGATTTAAGAGACCAGGCCCGCTCCCTGTTTGAACGCAAGCCGCTGGGCTGGGATATCGACACCCTGGAATATGCCTATGACCAGCTTTTGGCACTGCCTGCCAGGCTGCCGGATTTTATCGCGGAAGTCCGGGAGCAGAGCCGGGTGCTGGGGTTTGCCGGGTCGATGGTTGTTTTGATTTTTCTGGTGGCCGTTATATACAGCCTCATCGGCCGCAAGCGGGTGCTTTTAAAAGCGGAGCAGACCGCCAAACCCCTGTTTGAAAAACTGCCCGAAGAACTTTATCCGTTTTTAATGCTTGCGCTGCTGTCGGTAACCGCAGCCCTGATTCCGCTGATTCTGTTGGGTGTGTACTCACTGATCAAGGCCTTTATCTCCTATGATGCGCCCTGGTTTCTGCTGACCGGCCGGCTGCTGGCCCTGTGGTCCATCGGGGCCCTTTTGATCAGCCTGATTCACGGCATTGTAAAACAGAAGATATTTTTTATTCAGACGGAATACGGGGATACGATTTTCCGGCTCTTTCGCCTGATTGTTCTGTATGTCCTGTTCGGTATTGCCATTTTATGGGGAGCCGAGGCATTCGGGCTGCGCCAGGATTTTCTGGCATTGCTCCGGTTTCTGATCTTTTTGTCCATTGTGCTTTTCCTGTTTCTCATTCTGCTCCGGAAAAAAGCGGTGCTGTCACTTCTGCCGCAGCTTCCCAGCAAGTCATACCAGTCTTTTGTGAAAGCATTTGACCGGTATTATTATCCGGTTATGGGATTCACGCTGCTGACGGGACTGATGTGGTGCTTCGGATATGAACGGTTTGCCAGGGCTCTGCTGACCAAAACATGGGCCATTGCCGGTGTGTTTGTGGTGTTTTCCGTGGTCTATTATATGGTGATCCGCCGCCTCCAGAATTGGGCGGATAAGATTGACGAGTCGGATGAATATGCCCGCGCCTTTGTCCAGTCCCTCAAAGGGCTGGTGTTATATATTTCGGTCATTATCACCGTCATTGTCATGGCCGATCTGCTGGGAATTCTGGATCCGTTCCGGCGGGCCATATCGTTTCCCTTATTTTCCATCGGCGATTCACCGCTTTCCCTCTGGATTATCACCAAGGCCGCCCTGCTGCTGGTGATATTTCTTTACGCCTGCCGGATGCTCTGTTCGTATCTGAACTATAAGGTCTATCCGTCGCTCAAAGTGACCCCGGGGGCGTCATATGCCATTGATACGTTCCTGAAATATTTCATGCTGATTATCGGCGTATTTATTTCCTTAAAGATCGTGGGCTTTGATCTCCGGGCGCTGATGGTGTTTGCCGGTGCCGTGGGTATCGGGCTGGGGCTGGCCCTGCAGAGCGTTGCCGCCAACATGATTTCCGGGTTTTCCATTATTTTCGGCGGCAAGATCCGGCGGGGAGACTGGCTGGAAGTCGGGGACACCATGGGAACGGTCACCGACATTGATCTTCGCGCCACCAAGGTCCGGACACGGGATAATATTGAATATATCGTTCCCAATGCGGATATCATGTCCAATACCATTGTCAATTATACCCTGTCGTCTCCCATGATCCGGATCGATGTGTCATTCGGCGTGTCCTATGCGTCCGACCCCCGGGAAGTTGCGGAGATGGTGCTGGCCGTGGCGGAAAAAGAGCCGGAGGCGACGGTATATCGAAAACCGGAAATCCGGTTTGTCGGATATGGCGATAACTCCATTGATTTTCAGCTGCTGGTCTGGATTGACGTGCGCAAAACCGCCCGCCGGGCCATCCGCAGCAAGCTGTATTTTGCCATGTTTGAAACCTTTGCCGAACACGGCATTGAAATTCCGTTTCCCCAGCGGGATCTGCATTTCCGGTCCGGGATTGAGTGGGAGCGGTTTGGGAACGAGAAGCCGGAACCGGCGTGATTTTTTTGAACAAAATCTCTTCTGCTGTGAGAACGAAATTTTTCTGATTTGATCATTGTTTCAAATCCAAAATCATGTTAACAATCTGATAATTTAGCAAAACTTGATGCAGCTGGGTTTGATCCGGTAAACGCTGCGGTATCCGGCGATAGTGAAATGGGGGGCATCTGCGCAGGGGTTGCCTTTTTCCGTATTCGGGAATTCCGGGTATCATTTGCCGGCGTATCCATTTTTCGGGTCTGCGCCCGATATTTGGCCTCCGATAAAGTACTTTGCACGCAAAACGGCCGTTATATCAGGCGGCTGTTCGTTCATATAATAAATTTTTGGCGCTCGAA
>JAABSL010000299.1 GCA_011390415.1 Desulfobacteraceae bacterium | reverse complement strand
ACCGGGGGCATTGTTTCAGCTTTTTGGATTTTAACTGCTGGCGGAGTAATATCGCCCGGGCGATTAAGCTCATGGTCATATCCTTAACCTGATTTTTTTTGTGCAGCGGTATTTCTATAAAATCCACGACCGTCTTTTTTCTTTACTTTTCTTTGGGCACGCAAAGAAAATGAACATCTAAAATTTTCAGGAAATTTCGGACTCCACGATGTCGACTTCTTCGTCCGTCCGTAAATGTTCTTTTTTGTAACTATCTAAATTATAATGGAAAGTTTCGTCGAGTTCAACGATTCGGTCCGGTGCATTCGTCACGGTCATATCCTGTTTTTCAAGTATTTAAGAAAACGGATCAGCTGCTGTCTCTGATGTGCCAAGCATAATAACCGATCGTATTTGTCCTCAGCTATTACCAGAATCCCGCTTGTTTGACAAATGCTTAAAATGCAGGCAGATATAATGCAATCACAGGAAAAAAATGCAATGCTGGCAAAAAACCTCGGGCCATGCGGTTTTGAGACGGCGGAAATGACGACAACGCCTTGCGCCGGGAAAAATTGTTTGTTATTGTCAGCAGATATATTATTATAATCACTTTATCCATTTACCGAAGAGGATATAATCTCTCGGTTAACAGTAAAAACCGGCGGAGAAAAAACGCCCATGGAAGTATTGATTGCAGATGACGGATTGACCATCCGCCGGCTGTTGGAAACCTATTTAAAAAAATGGGGCTATGACGTGGTGTCGGTGTCAGACGGCAACCAGGCCTGGGAAGAACTGAAAAACCCGGATGCCCCCCGTCTGATAATTCTGGACTGGCTGATGCCCGGCTTGGACGGGGTGGAAGTCTGCCGGAAGGCAAGACAACTGCCGCACGGCAAGCTCTTTTATATCATTATTTTTACGTCCCTGGAGGACAAGAAAAACCTGGTGGCTGCCTTGGATGCCGGTGCGGATGATTTTATCATCAAAAATTTTGACAGAGAAGAACTCAAAGCCCGCATCAAAGTGGGAGAGCGGGTGGTCCGCCTAAAGTCCGAGCTGGCCGACCGGGTTCGGGAACTTGAAGCGACCATGGCACATGTGAAGCTGCTCCAGGGCATTTTGCCCGTCTGCATGTACTGCCATAAAATAAGAGACGACCAGGAGGTCTGGCAACGGATGGACCAGTACCTTGCCCGGCACACGGATGCGATGATCAGTCATGGCATGTGTCCGGAATGTTATGAAAAACAATTTCCGGATTTTTATAAAACGTCTGAGTGCAAAGAGGACAAATAACTTTTGAAATAAGGAACCCGTTCATGCAGGATCTTACCAGAGCACAGAAAGCCCGGGTGGCCATCCGGTCATTTAAAACCATTGCCTATGCCATGGCGTTGAGAGGATTTTATCGCCCCTCCGGGAAGATGGGGCAAACGTTGGCCGACTGCCTGATCGCCCTGAGCCCGGAAATCTACGGCAGCATGAACGACCCCCGGGTAGTGGAACTCAAGGGTTTGGAATACGTCATCGACCGTCTGCCCCGGGGTATTGAAGAATGCACCCGCATTATTTTAACCGAAGAAGAACAGTTTGAAGACAGCCCGTTTGAAAAAATCATTCCCTTAAAAAGACGGCGGACCTGTTACCGGATCAGTGATAATGAAATCTGTTTTGTGATCACCCGGGGCATGAGCGAAATATATGATATTTTGACGCATATTTCATTTCTGAACCTGGAAGCCAAAAAAATCCACACCCGGATGACCGATGAAATCGGACGAATGCCCAATGAATGGAAAGGGCTGGAAAAAATTATGCCCCGTATCGGCTCCCTGAAACAAAAGGAAGCCGAAGAAGCCATCTGGGATCTCTCCCTTATCGTGGGCCGTCCTTATCATGAAACCAAAGCCGCCTATGAATCCCTTGAAACCAATAAACGGCAAAATAACAGCAATAACGGTCTGTTCTCTCTTATTTACCGGCTGGGCAAGCGGGTGGAAGCCGAACAGGAGGACTTTGAAAATTTTCTCATTGTTCACCTGACCCCGTCTTTGATGAACATCATCGCCCATCAGCGATACGGGGAGCAATGGGCACAAGATATTAAGAAAAAGCTGATCGAACTGAACCTTCAGGACCGGCCCCTGCACATTATCAGCGCCAACCTTCACAGTGTGGTCAATCTGATTTACGGGTACGCGGGCGTCAATTCCTGTAAAAATCAGACCGCCAAAACAGACGATGAACTTTACCAGTTTGTTCAATGTCTGAGGGATCAGAGTGACGCTGTTTTAAGTTTTGCCGTAAAGAACGGGCTTTACGAACTTCCGGACCGGTCCGGCACCCATATCGACTGCCAGATTATTGATACCGGCGCGATCAACGGCGTGTCGGTTCACCCGGATCTGAAGCTGGACATGGCGGCGATCAGCGAGAAAAAACCAGTCATCCTGGTGATGGATTATGCGTTCGGTGCCCAGGCGTTTGAAGTCATGGACCGCCTGCTGGAGCCGTTTGACGAAGACAACAAAGAACCGATAAATGTCTGCTCCATCTCGGTGATGGGCAAAGCGGGCATCCTGACGGGGCAAAAAGGTGATATCATGCTGGCCAATGCCCATGTCATCGAAGGCACATCGGATAATTATATTTTTGACAATGATTTGTCGGAATCGGACTTTGATCCGGGGGTCAATGTTTATACGGGCCCCCTCATTACGGTGCTGGGAACCTCGCTTCAGAACAGGGATCTGCTGCTTAAATTTCAGTCCGGCTGGAATACCATCGGCCTGGAAATGGAAGGCGGCCATTATCAGCGTGCCATCAGCGCGGCCATCATCAAGGGACATATCTCCAAAGACGTAAAGGTCCGCTATGCCTACTATGCATCGGACAATCCCCTGGCCAGCGGGCAGACCCTGGCGGCCGGGGAAATGGGCGTCGAAGGCATCCGGCCGACCTATATGGTGACAAAGGTTATATTGGAAAAAATATTTTCCTGAGAAAAGATTTAAACCGTTTTTATGCCACTCAATCCCTTAAAAATAACCATACCGGTCATTTTGCTGATCATTTTGGCTTTGGCCGGTTTTATTGCCACCCGACCGGCCGCCGAATCCGATGCCAACCGGCTGCTGCCGGACTCCGCCCATCCGTTTGCCGAAAATACCCTGGCCGTGTTAAACGAAAAATGGACCGGTGATTTTGATAAAATGGTCGACCGAAATATCATCCGGGCGCTGGTGCCGTACAGCAAAACCTATTATTTTTTAGACGGAATCGATCAGCGGGGATTTTCCTATGAAATGCTCAAAGCATTTGAAGATCACATTAATACCGAACTGAAACGCGACATTATCAAGGTCCGGGTGATGATCATTCCCACTCAGCGGGATCGGCTGATTCCGGATCTGATCAATGGCCGGGGCGATATTGCCGTCGGAAATCTCACCATCACACCGGCGCGTCAAAAGCGGGTGGATTTTTCAAATCCCGGCCTTTCCGGTGTCACGGAAATTCTGGTGACCGCTCCGGACATACCAGCACCCGAAACCGCAGAAGACCTTGCCGGAAAAATGGTGTATGTGCGTGCCTCTTCCAGTTATTATGAAAGCCTGGTTCATTTAAATTCGCGGTTTAAAAAGAAAAGGTTAAGGCCGGTCCGCATTGAAATTTTAGACGAACTGCTCGAAGACGAAGATGTGCTTGAAATGATGAATGTGGGCATTATTCCCATGACGGTGATTGATTCCCACAAGGCCAAGTGCTGGTCCGATGTATTCAATGATCTCAATTTCTGCAGTCACATCCGGCTGCGGGAAAACGGGCAGATTGCCTGGGCCATCCGGAAAAACAGCCCCCGGCTTCAAAAAATGATCAATGAATTCGGAAAAACCCATAAAAAAGGGACATTGATGGGAAACATCCTGTTTGACCGGTATCTCGGACCGTGCAGCTGGATGAGCAATCCCATTGAAAAAGATGCTTTTGACCGGTTTGAAGGATCAGTGGCCCTGTTTAAAAAATACGCCCGAAAATATAATTTCGACTGGGTGATGATTGCCGCCCTGGCATACCAGGAATCCCGGATCGATCAGGAACAGATCAATCCTTCCGGCGCTGTCGGCGTGATGCAGGTCCTGCCCACCACGGCCGCTGATCCCAATGTCAACGTCGAAGATATTCATACCCTGGAAGGCAACATTCATGCGGGGATCAAGTATCTGGCCTTTCTCAGAAACCGATATTTTGCGGAAGAACCCATGGACCCGCTGAACAAAACATTTTTTACCCTGGCCAGCTATAACGCCGGTCCGGCAAAAATTGCACGGCTTCGGCAAAAAGCCGCAAAAATGAACCTGAATCCGAATGTCTGGTTTGAAAACGTGGAAGTGGTGGCTGCCAGGCAGATCGGACGCGAAACCGTGCAGTATGTCAGCAATATTTATAAGTATTACATTGCCTACCGCATGATTATCAATGCCGGCAAGCAAAAGGACGAACTCAAAAAACAGTACACCGCCGGCTGATCGTCCGGCAGGATATTTTTGTTTCTGCATTTCTGCGCAACCGCTGAACCGCTTCTCCCCGCTTTGCCTGCCGGTGCCGGTAAACTGATTTTTCAGGATTGAACCTGAAAAATTTGAACAGGCAGGGAGGTATCGTTATGAATCCGCAGAAAACATCTCCATTTTCCGAACACCTCATTCAAAAAGCCGAATCCTTTCCAGGCGTTATAGCCGGCATCGCCGATCCCGAAGAGCTGAGAGAATCACCGTCATACCGGGCCTTTCGGACAGACAATCAATATTTTTTGAATGACGGCCGGGCCGATTCCGATGAAAACTGGCCGGACGAGATACGGGCCATTCTGGTTCTGGGGCTCTCCCATCCTGAAACCAATTTAAAACTGGACTGGTGGGATGGCAAAGGGACTCAGGGCAATCGGGAATTAATGGCCGTATCCAAAACCCTGAAAGAATGGATTGCGAATAATTCCAGCATAACGCCCCAAGAGCTTCCCTATCATGTTGAAAAAGGCGGCATTTTTTTGAAAGACGCAGCGGTCCTGGCCGGCATGGGCGTAATCGGCAAGAATAATTTGCTGGTCACACCAGGTTTTGGTCCCCGGGTTCGTCTCCGCGCCATATATCTTGACACAGCAATCTTTGGCACAGGTCCGGTCAAAGATTTTGTTCCCTGCAAAAACTGTGATATACCCTGTCAACGGGCATGCCCGCAAAACAGCTTTTCATCCGCCGGCTACCGGCGGAAAAGTTGTGAGATCCAGATGAAAAAAAATTTTAATGATCGTGTCGGCGCAGACAATTCCGGGGATTTCAAAAAATCGGATTTTTTTGTAAACTATTGCCGGGCCTGTGAAATGGCCTGTCCGGTGGGAAAGCCGGGGTGAGCGGTTCAAAATTTGAAAAAATGGCCGCGCCAATTAAAATTTTATTGCCTAAAAATCCGGATTTAGTATAAAAAATGGAAAAGTCGCCATTCAGGTGAAAATATAAATCCCCGTCAACTTTTTTATGGACGATGCCATGCAGCGGTATGCCGATATCAGCGACGACGTTTTGATTGCGCTCAGAAAAATTATTCAGGCCATTGACCTGAATTCAAAACAACTGGTCAAGCGGGTGGGACTGACCGGCCCGCAGCTGGTTATTTTGCAGTATATTTCATCTTCGGACCGGATTTCCGTGGGAGAGGTGGCGAAAAATGTCAGCCTGAGCCAGGGAACGGTCACCGGCGTCATCGAGCGTATGGAAAAGCGGGGTCTGGTTACCCGGCAAAGAGGCCGCCGGGATAAACGGCGGGTCATGGTCCAGGTAACGGAATCCGGAAAAGCACTGCTGGAAACAGCGCCCCCGGTCATGCAGGAAAGTTTTTTGAAAAGATTCAAAAAAAAAGAAGAATGGGAACAGACCATGATTCTTTCCGCCCTGCAGCGCCTGGTTTGCATGATGGATGCCACTGCCATCAGCGCCGCCCCTTTTTTGTCCGCCACTCCCCTTGAAATTGTGGTGGACAACCAGAAACAAAAAGCGGGTTGCAAAGAAAAAGAGTAATCTTTTTAATTATCACAAAAAAAAATATCCGTCCGGGGTTGGTTAACCCCGGACGGATATTTCATTTTAATGGCGTCGTTAAAAGCCTGTATGCGGCGTTTAACTAAAACCTTACTTACTTATTCTGCTGCTTTCCGGGCAGCGTCCAGCCAGGCATTCCACTTGTCCTGATTGTCGGCAATCCACTTATCAGCATGCTTTTCAATATAGCGCTGGGATTTTTCGCCTTCATACATTTTGGTGTTTTGTTTATTGATATCCACCAAAGACAGGGAAAACTCTTCAAAAAACTTTTTGGCAGCCGGATTTTTATCCAACATTTCCTTGTTGGCCACAATCCGGATATCGGAAGCCACAAACCCGAGTTTAACCGGATCAGAGACCGCACCTTTAACATCGGAAACTACCATCCGGTCTTCCGCGCCCTTCTGGGCATCAGAAGGAATAATTTCCGGCACATTGATCCACATCACATCTTCGCCGGGCATGAACTTATAAACTGTCCAGTTGGGGGTCCAGGTATAAAAGAAAACCGGCTCTCCGTTCTTGTAGCTGCCCAGTGCCGCGGCCATGCCCGCTTCATAGGAGGCCTTGACCGGGTTGATGTGATCTTCCAGATCATAGACATCCAAATGATGCGCAATCACTTTTTCACAACCCCAGCCCGGAGGACAGGCGGTCAGATCGGCTTTGCCGTCGCCGTCCTTGTCAAAGGCTTTTTTGACTTCTTCCCGTTTGAAATCATCCAAGGACTTAATATTGAATTTTTCAACGTCTCTTTTTGAAACCAGATATCCCCCCATGCCGCCGGCCTTGGCCACATAACCGACTTTTTCCGCTTTTTCATCAAAATCATCAGGCAGCTGAGCATCGTGCATGGGAAACCATCCGTTGGTCCAGTAGTCCAGATCGCCGAGGGTGATGGATTTATAGGCAATCGGGTTGGTCAGGTCTTTGGGCTTTTTCACATTATACCCCAGTTCTTCCAGGCCTTTTCGGACCAGTGCTTCCTGGAAAAAACCGGTGTTCCAGGTGGCCCGGCCCGGTTTTAAGGTAACACCTTTGCCGGGTTTGTCTTTTGCCAGGGCAGGGGTTGCCAGTAATGTGACTCCAATAAAAAGTAAAAATAATGTTTTAAAAATTGATTTCATGTTGCCTCCTTTTCTTATGGTTAAACTTTTATTTATTCCACCACGATAATTAGAATTTTTTTGCTTACTTTTTTCGCTGCGCCATGGACTGGGTGATCCGGTCCAGCACCATGGCCATCAGTACAATACCGATGCCGCCGATCACCGCAAGACCGATATCCAGAGTATTTAAGCCGAGAATAACCGGTGACCCCAGACCGCCGGCGCCGATGAGCGCTGCGATGACCACCATGGAAAGCGCCATCATAATGGTCTGGTTCAAGCCCGCCAGGATGGTCGCCATGGCCAAAGGAATCTGGACGCGCACCAGCACCTGCCATTCCGTGGCGCCGAATGCCTGGGCCGCTTCCACCAGTTCCGGATGCACCTGCCGGATGCCCAGATTGGTCAGGCGGATGATGGGGGGCATGGCAAAAACAATGGTTGCCAGAACACCGGCCACATTTCCTACGGAAAAAAGCATGACAATGGGAACCAGATAAACAAAGGCCGGGGTGGTCTGCATGGCATCCAGGACCGGGCGCAGTACGGAATCAAACCGGTTGCTGCGGGCGGCCAGAATGCCCAGCGGAACGCCCATCAGGCAGCAGAAAAGAACCGACGAAAGCACCATGGCCAGGGTCGTCATGGTTTCCGCCCACAGACCGAGCAGGCCGATAAACACCATGGAGATAGCGGTAAAAATGGCCAGGCCGATTCCGGAAAACCGCCAGGCGGCAAGGGCCACCACCGCGATTATGATCAGCGGATGCACGGTATTCAGGCCGGTGTCCATTCCGTTCAAAGTCTGTTCAATGGGCCATTTGATGGCCTGAAAAACATCCCGGTAATTGTCCACCAGCCAGTTCACAAATTGGGATACCCACAAGTCCAGCGGGATCACACCATATTCAAACATGTTTCATCTCCTCTATTGATACAAAAAACGTATGGTCAGATTTAAAATTAAACGGCTTCTGCCTGGTCGGACTCAAGGGCTTCGGCATCATCAAGCTTTTTTTGTTCCACCCGGGCATCCAGTTCCTCGGCCTCGACCGCCCGCTTCTGCTCTGTTTTATGCAGGGTTCTTAAAAAACGATTTTTCGAGACAACGCCTTTGTATATGTTGTTTTCATCGACCACCGGCACCGGAAAACTCCGGGAAGCCACGTGGGGCAGAATATCCTGCATGGAGTCATCCATTCTGACCGGCGTCACATCCTTGATAAATGCCTTGTCAATGGGGGCGTCTTTTTCGCCTGATTCAATGGCTGCCCGCAAGCCTTCAGATGAAACAATACCTAAAAAGCGTCGATTGGCATCCACTACATATGCGTGGTCACGATCGCTGCCGCTTAACATCTCATAAGCTGCGCGCATGCTGCCGGCTTTGGTTTTGGGAATTCTGGGATAGGTGTCGCGGACAATATCGCCGGCGGAAATGACATTGGTGGGGTCCACGCCTCTGAAAAACGCCCGGACATAATCGTCTGCCGGGTTTTGCAGAATCTCTTCCGGAGTGCCCACCTGAACCACCCGACCGCCTTCCATAATGGCGATCCGGTCCCCGATCCGGAGGGCTTCGTCCAGATCATGGGAAATAAATACAATAGTGCGCTGGTGTTTTTCCTGAAGGTTCAGGAGTTCATCCTGCATTTCCGTCCGGATGAGCGGATCCAAGGCGGAAAAAGCTTCGTCCATGAGCAGGATATCCGGATCCACCGCAAGCCCCCGGGCAAGGCCCACCCGCTGCTGCATCCCGCCGGAAAGTTCACCGGGATAGGAATCCGCCCAGGGCTCAAGCCCTACCTGTGCCAGCGCCTGAATTGCCCGTTCCCTGCGTTTTTGCTTATCCACCTTGGCCAGCTGCAGGCCGAATGCCGCGTTGTCCGCCACCGTCATGTGGGGCATTAAGGCAAAAGACTGAAACACCATGCTCATGTTGTGCAGACGAAAATTGACGAGTTCATCCTGTTTCATGGCGGTGACATCTTTGCCGTCCACAATCACCTTCCCGGCCGTGGGGTTGATCAACCGGTTGAGCATCCGGACAATAGTTGATTTCCCGGAGCCGGACAAGCCCATCACAACAAAAACTTCGCCGCTTTCAATGCTGAACGAGGCATCATTAACCCCCACGGTCATGCCTGTTTTTTCATGGATGGAATTTTTATCGTGACCCTGTTTGATCATTTCCAGAGCCTTTTTGGGATTATCGCCAAAGATCTTGAATAAATTTTCTACTACGATTTTCTCCATTTTTATTATACCCTTACGTATTCTGACGATCAGTCAATTAGGTCTTTGGCGAAGAGGTCTTCGCCGCTTTTTGGGTTTCAATCTCTATCGGGGATGCGGAAAGAAACGGTTCCACATTTAACGAACGGGCATCCAGCATCGAAACCAGCCGCTGCAGGGCACTGAGTATCATTGTCTTTTCCCATTCCTGAAGCGTGTTGAATTTTCCCAGAAAATTTTCCTGCATCACCGGGGGTGCATTGTGTAAAAGCGTTTTTCCGGCTTCCGTAATCCGGACAATAACCCGCCGTTTATCCCGAAGGCTTCTGTGTCTGGCAACCAGCCCCCGTTTTTCCATCCGCTCGAGAATGCCGGTGACCGTTCCCTGGCTCAAACTGACATTTCTCGCCACTTCGCCGACGGAAATTTCGTTTACCGTATGGATGTACTGCAGAATAACCAGCTGCGGGCCGGTCAGCCCCACCCGCTTGACGAGCTGTTTGGAATTCAGGTCAATGGCCTGTATTATTTTTCTTAGTGAAATCAGAACATTATCGCTGGTTTTTCGGTTTGAGTTTTTTTTGTCTTCCATAGTTTTGAAACGTCGGAACACCGAAACCCGGCAAATGACACCCGGCGATTCGGCCTTTTATTTGTATTAATTGATTTGTATTAAATGAATTATACTAATCAATAAAATACTTTGATGTCAAATTAAAAAAAAATAGATATAATTTATCTCTAAAATTTTAATAAAAAAATCAATATATTGCATTTTATATAAAAGTGTTGATCAAATAAAAATATTTTGACAAAAAAGTTTATTCGCGGGAATTTTCAGGCTTTTTAAAAGTTATTATTGACGTTTACGGTAAAAATTGGTTTGAATACAATATATTTTAATTGATTTTTATGTCACCTCTGGAAAATTGATGAAAACGTGAGATTCTTTGAAGAAGGTACGCTTTTTGACGTAAAATTTATATGCGGCAATGGCGGACATTTTTTAAAAAATATTTTGTTTTCCTGTCAGCGGACAGAGAAAATTATATTTTATTAACTTAAGCAGCAAAGGAGTCAGAAATTATGAAAAACATGAAGTATCTTTTTTATTTTTTAATCAGTTTTTTATTATTGTTACCCGCCACCGGCAGTTTTGCATCCGTTGAACTCGGTCCGTTTTCCATCGGTGGCGCCATCCGGGCCAACTATGTCATCGGGGACTATACACCGGAACTCGACCGGGCGTCCCGGGCTCAGGATGACGGCGGCGTGTTTGTGCTGGATACATTCCGTTTCAATGTGGGGTTTGAAAAAGATTCGTTTATCGGAAAAGCCGAATACCGCTTTTATCCGGGATATGGCGCAAACAATCATGACGGTTACCATTTTCTCCACACCGGCTGGGTGGGATATAATTTTGAAGATGCCAGCCAGGTGCAGGTCGGGGTCAACCGGGTACCGTTCGGTCCCGGTGCATACGGCGTCTCCCAGAGCTTTTTCTTTGATCAGCATTACTATGTCGGCCTTTCAGACGATATGGACTTAGGTGTCAAATATTCCAAAACATTTGATAACCTGGCTCTGGATCTGGCCTATTATGCGTCTGATGAAGGAACCTATAACGGTGCCAACTTTTCAAAAGACAGTGTCCGATACTCCTATGATGTGGTTGATGAAACCGGCAATGGCTATGAAGAACGCAACCAGGTCAATCTTCGGGCCATCTATACTTTAGAAAAAGACTCTGGCAGTGCGGCGCTCGGTACTTCTCTGCAGTATGGCGAACTTAAAAGCAACGGGCCGCAGGACGACGGCAGCCACTACGCCGCATCGCTTCATGGTGTTTTTAAACACAGTAATATTACCCTTGCCACCCAGGCGACATATTATAAATATGATGTGGAAGCAGACCAGCCCTTGGGAATCGATACCATGGTCCAGATGGGTGCATTTGATTTTCCGACCACGGTTGCCGCCGAAGCGTGGATTCCGGCGGTGTCTCTAAGCTATTTTCTGGAAACCCCTCAGGTGGACTGGCTTGAATATGTCATCCCCTATGTTGAATACAGTTCCATTGTAAAAGAAGAAGACGGTTTTAATGACAGTGAACTGGTAGACATCGGCGCAGCCTGGGGCAGCGGCGGATGGTATATCTATACCGATCTGGTTTTATCAAACGGCAACGACTTTGTCGGAAACGCAGCCGGTTATGGTGATTATGCCGGCGATTCCGTCTGGTCAAGCAACCGGTTCGGGCAAAACCCCACGGATAAATGGGAATACCGTTTTAACATCAACTTCGGATATTATTTCTAATAATATTTGATTGCGTTATAAAAAAGTAAAACCAGCCCGGCGGATACAATATTTTTGTATTCGCCGGGTTTTTTATTTGAGCCCCGGTTCAGCTTTGAGGGGCATTTAAAAAAACAGTTTACAAAAAGGGCCTGAACTTTCATATTAAACATAATAACTTATCCACATAATTCCGGGGAGACGAATTATGGATTTTGAATGCATTCTCTTTGAAAAGCAGGCGCCCCTTGCCATTATCACCCTGAACCGGCCCCAGGTCTTAAATGCCATGAACAAACAGATGTGGGAAGAAATTCAAACCGCGCTGGAAGACGTGGCTTCAGATGATGCCATCCGGGTGCTTATTTTTACGGGGCATGGGCGGGCTTTTTCCACGGGAGCGGATCTAAAGGAATCCAAAACCCGCAGCCGTGAGGCATATCGTGATTATTTGGAATACCTGCAACGGGTTTCATTTGAGATTATCCGGTTTGAAAAACCCACCATTGCCGCTGTTAACGGATATGCGCTGGGTTCCGGATATGAATTGGCCCTGGCCTGTGATATCCGCATCGCCGCCGAAGACGCGGCCATCGGTTCTCCGGAAGCCCGGGTCTCTTCTTCCGCCACCGGCGGTTCTTTCCGGCTTTTGCATGATTTGATCGGCCCGGCCAAAGCCCGGGAATTGCTCTTTACCGCGGAAAATATTGATGGCCGCACAGCCGAAAAAATCGGTCTGGTCAACTGTGCGGTTCCTGCGGATCAGCTGATGGCAGCGACCCGGGACATGGCGGATAAGATTGCGCAAAATTCGGCAGTTTCCATCAAAGTGCTCAAGCAGGGACTGATTCGCGCAGCGGACGGCGAGGATATGGAAACACTGATGGCATTTGAAGTGGACGCTTGTCTGGCCTGTGTTTCATCAAAAGACCGCTCCGGCGCTTTGTCGGATTTTGAAAATCGCAAAAAATAAAAGGAAGCCAAATGACGCTTGAATCCATTTTAAATGCGGAATCCGTAGCCATTGTGGGCGCGTCCAAAGATCCCACCAAAAGAGGTCTGCAAACCATCCGGTCCCTGGTTGATGAAAAATATGAAGGCCGGATCTATCCGGTTAATCCGAAAGAAAAGAAAATTCTGGGGTTTACGTGTTATAAAAAGGTATCGGACATCGAAGGTGATGTGGATATCGCATTGATTGCACTTCCTGCGCGGATGGTGCCCGGTATTCTGGAAGACTGCGGGAAAAAAGGGGTCAAAGGGGCCGTGATCCTGGCGGTGGGGTTCGGCGAAACCAATGCCGAAGGAAAGGCTTTAGAGCAGGAAGTGCTTGCCGTTGCCCAGAAAAACAATATCCGCCTCATCGGACCGAACACGTCCGGGATGATGAATGTGGCTTCCGGCCTCAACCTGGTGGGATTGCAGGACACCCCCAAAGGCAGCATCGGCCTGCTCAGCCAGAGCGGCAATATGGCCCTGACCCTGATTACCGAAGCGCGCTTAAAAAGCCTGAAAGGCTTTTCCTATTACATCGGCGTGGGCAATGAAGCCGATATTAAATTCCATGAGTACCTGAATTTTTTTAGAAACGACCCCAAAACCAATGTGGTTCTCATCTATGTGGAAGGCATGCGCGAAGGCCGTAAATTTTTGCAGCAGGCGTATCAGACAAGTCTCAAAAAACCGATTGTGCTGCTCAAAAGCGGGCACTCATTAACCGGACAGCGGTCGGCGGGTTCTCATACCGGGGCGTTGGCCGGAATTTCCGAAGTGGCCAGAAGCGCTTTTAAGCGGGCCGGAATTATTGTGATCGAAAAATCAGACCAGCTGTTTCCCGTGGCGGAAACCCTGGCCTCCCTGCCGCCATTAAAGAAAAACCAGGTGGCAATTTTAGCGGATGGCGGCGGACATGCCACCATTGCCGCCGATATTCTCACGGACCTTTCCATCGAGGTGCCGGTGCTTTCCGAAAAGACCCGGGCCAAACTGGAAAAAATCCTGCCCCAGGCGGCGTCTATCAGCAATCCCGTTGATATTGCCGGTGGGGCGGACGCAGACCCCACGATTTTTGCGGATTGTGCGGAAATTCTGCTCAAGGATAAAAACATCCACGGTCTTCTCGTTGTCGGGCTGTTCGGCGGATACGGCATCCGGTTTTCCAAAAGCCTGGGCCTGATGGAAGAAGACGCGGCCCACCGCCTGGGCAAGCTGGTGGTAAAGACCAAAAAACCGATTATTGTTCACAGTCTCTACGGCTCTGAAAAATCTCATCCACTGCATCTGCTCCGGTATTACAACATCCCGGTCTATGATTCTCTGGATGTGGCATCAAAATGCATGGGCGCCCTTGGCGAATATGAAAGTTATCTCTCCTCGTATCATGCCAAGGCCAGCTTTGTATTGAACCGGGGGGTCAAGCGAAATCCCAAAGCCCTTAAAATTATTAACCGGGCCGGAAAAGAAGGCCGGAGTGTCCTGCTGGAGCATGAAGCCAAGCAATTGATGGCCTTTCACGGTGCACCGGTGACCCGGGATCATCTGGCCAAAACCGCCGCCGAAGCCGTGGAATTTGCCAAACAGATCACCGGTGCGGTGGCCCTCAAAATCGTCTCGCCGGACATTCTTCACAAAAGTGATGCCCAGGGGGTGCGCGTTAATCTCCGCACGGAAAAAGAGATCCGGAAGGCCTATGCGGACATCCTGAAAAATGCCAAAGCCTATAAGCCGGATGCGGATATCCGGGGCATTTTGGTATCGCCCATGGCAGAGCGCGGCACGGAAGTGATTATCGGCACCAAAATAGATGATCAGTTCGGGCCGGTGATCATGTTCGGCATCGGGGGGATCATGGTGGAGGTATTGAAAGACGTGGCCTTTCGCGTGCTTCCCATCACATACAATTCCGCCAAAAAAATGATCCGGGAAATTCATTCCTACCCGATTCTCAGAGGCATCCGGGGAACCCCGCCCTGTGATGAAACGGCCTTGCGAAGACTGCTGCTGACATGCTCGGAAGTCATTGAGTCCTATGAAGAAATTCGGGAAATGGATTTAAATCCGGTCATTGTGCATCAAAAAGGCATCAGCGTTGTGGATGCACGGATTATTCTGTAATCCCTCAACGATAGATTTAGACATTCAAAATTGGATATTACTGATCGAGCGGAATATTGTTTTTTCTGTCGCAAAGTCCATGTGTGATTTTTTTTGGCAAAGAAACAGAGTGAATGCGCGACAGCGAATAGGCACTTTATCAAAATGCAAACAACCGCTGCAAAGTTGAAATCACTTCTAATTGAGCTTTTGAATCAATTGAACCAATTTTTTTGATAAGTCTTGATTTATCTAAGGTTCTTATTTGATCAAGGACGATCTGGCCCTGTTTTTTCCTAAACTTGCAAGTTACTCTTGTTGGGTATTCTTTTGCAGTTGATGTCATAGGTGCAACAATTACTGTTTTAATATGACGATTCATTTCATCTGGTGAAATAACCAAACATGGTCTGGTCTTCTGAATTTCAGACCCAACCGTCGGATCAAGGCTTATCAGGTAAACGTCAAATCGTTTCACTACCATTGCCATTCTTCTTCATCCCAAGAGTGTGAAATTTTCTCATCCTCGATGATAAGTTCATCATCGCCTTTTTGGCCCATCAACTTAAAAGCGTCATCCCAACCATCACGAACATCTTTAACGGGCCGGATAATGATTTGATTTTTTTCAACTTCAATTTCGACATCATCCATGATTCCTGTTTGTTCAAGAATAGGCTTTGGGATTCGTAAGCCCTTTGAATTTCCAATTTTAATAACACGTGCCCTCATAAAATGCCTCCTTTTAATAGTTTGTACATTGTAATTACATTTATTTTGAAAGTCAAGGCATGATTAAGAACAAATTTGTGAAATTGTCTGAATATTTGAAGAATCCTCTTATGTGGACAACGTGGCTATATGACTCCCGAAAAGCCCAACCTATACCAGACAACACAGGGCTTTTTCAGGATCATTCAGCCCCGGTTTTCCCGAAGCAGCCGGATTTGTACTTTTGTAAATAAATATTATTTTAAAGAGAGAAAGTTTTTTTTGCAGAAAGGAGGCTTCCATGACGGCAAAAGTTTATGAATTATCCGGCCTGCGCGACCAGGGCCGCGTCTTCCGGGACCGGGATGAGGCCGGCAATGTGCTTTTGAAAATGCTCCGACCCCATTATGAAAATGCAGAAGAAACCCTTGTGATCGCCATTCCTTCCGGCGGGGTGCCGGTAGGACTTGCCGTAGCCCAGGGGCTGGGCCTGGGCCTGGATCTCATTATCGTCCGGAAAATACCCATCCCCGGGAACACGGAAGCCGGTTTTGGCGCTGTAACCCTTGAGGGTGAGGTGTTTTTTAATGATGAGCTGTTAAAATACCTTCAGCTTTCAAAGGCGCAGATCGAAAAACAAATAGCGACGGTAAAAACGGATCTTTCGGAACGAAATCATATTTTCCGCAAGGACAAACCCTTTCCAAACCTGACGGATAAGACGGTTATCCTCACCGATGACGGGCTTGCCTCGGGCTACACCATGCTGGCCTGCGTGGAAACCATTCGCCAAAAAGGGGCGCACAAAATCGTAGTGGCCATTCCGACCGCCCCCCGGCAGTCGGTTACCCGGATTTCTTCTGTTGTTGAAGAAGTTTTTTGCCCGAATATACGAACCGGGTCCTCCTTTGCCGTGG
>JAABSL010000298.1 GCA_011390415.1 Desulfobacteraceae bacterium | reverse complement strand
TTGACCATCACTCCGGACAAAAGCAGGGCTTCTTTTTTAAGCAGGGTTTTGCCCGTTGAAATCACCAGCACCAGAAACAATGTGCCCATGCCCCCCAAAAAAGCAAACAGGCTGACCCCCGGAAACCGGGACAGGTTTAATAATATGCCGATAATGGCACCGATGGCAGAGCCTCCGGAAATCCCCAGGATATAAGGTTCAGCCAGGGGATTGCGCAATAACGCCTGAAAAACAAGCCCCCCGAGAGACAAAGTGGCACCCACCATGGCGGCGATAACCACCCGGGGAAACCGGATTTTCCAGATAATTGTGTGATACAGGGAGTCCGGATTTGAAAAATTTTCAATGATTTCGGCAATCGATCCGAAGCCGGTGCCCGAAGACCCCAGACAAAGCCCCAGGGCCATGACGCAGATGAGAAGAATCGTCATCACAAGAGAAACCGCAGCTGATTTTTTTAATACCGGCGACATGTGTTACACCTCTGAGCTCAGGGCTGCCTGTCTTTTACATAATTTAATTCCGGATGGATCAACCGGATCAGCGTTTCCAGTCCGTCGATCAGCCGCGGGGTCGGGCGGTCAAACAGGTCGGAATCCACCAGAAAAATCCGGTTGTTTTTCACCGCCGGAATACCCGGCCACTGCTGCCATTTGGACTTTACCTGATCAAACACTTTTTGCCGGGCCATGGATGTGATAATCATGACATCAGGTGCGGCGACAATCACCTCTTCAGTGGAAAACCTCGGATAAGAAGCATAGGCTTGCGCGAGATTGATGCCCCCGGCGATCTCGATCAATTCGTGAATAAAGGTATCTGATCCGGCCGACACAATCGGTGAAACCCCGATCTGGAAAAAAACCCGGGGCCGGTGATCCGCTGTTTCTGCCAGTTCGCGGACGCGGTCAATCCGGAAGGCCATTTCCGCAGCCACGCGACGGGCTGTTTCAGACGCCTGCAGCAACTCGCCGATTTCAAGCACTGCCATCCGGATGGAGTCAAGACTTCTCGGGTCGACCGCATATACCGGAATTCCTAAGGATTCAAGACGCATGACGATCTCTTTGGGATTGCCGTCTTTGATGCCGATACACAGATCCGGCTGCAGGGAGACAATTTTTTCCAGATCCAGATACACATAAGACCCGACTTTGGGCAGATTTTGAGCGGCTTCCGGAAAATCGCTGTAAGTGGTTGCGCCTTTTAACCGGTCTTCACGGTTAAGATCATACACTATTTCCGTGATGCTCGGGGCCAGAGAGACCACCCGCTGCGGCGATTCCGGGACCTCTATGGTACGGCCGGTCTGGTCCACCAGCATTCTTGCGCCTGCCGGCACCGTTGCCGCAGTCAGGACCAGCAGGGTCACTCCGATCAGCAGTATTTTTTTGTTTTGTTTACACATTAAATGTCTTTTCTTTCCCTGGTAAGATTTCCGGTCTTTCCGTGGTAAAATTTCAGGAAGCCGGGCCTGAATACTGACACCTGAACATTTCATCCTTTCAAACAAAAAAATCCTTAAGCCATTATGACTTAAGGATTGCACCCGGTTTCTTCATCCTTGTATATGGATTGAACCATTCGGCGGTTGATTCGCTGCCACGGCGAACCGCCTTTTTTCACCCGGCAGGTCTTCTGGTTTGTGAATCTTCCTAATAACCGCGCCTTCCCGTTTCATCAACATCAAACAGTGGCACTCTGCGGTGTTCGTCCTCACTTACAGCGGCGGGACCACGACGGATTTTCACCGTCTTCCCTTTAAACAGGCTGTTGAAAAATTATTACGTTTTTCAAACACCTGTTCAGCCTGATTCGGCACCTGGTGAATCATATTGAATATTTTAATTTCTTTCTCTTAAATCCTAAATTTACCTTTTGATGTCAATACCAAAGATTCCGGCTAATCCCATAAGCTAATGTTTCTCTTGAAAAAAAACATATAATGACATAATGTTAGTAAATTTTTCATTTTATGTAATCCACGGGCCAGGGCTGTTACACTTTAATGGATCAAAAAACCTTTATAATTTTTATCCTTGATGACCAGCACTATGCACTATCGGTTAAATCCGTAAAAAGCATTATCCGATCCGTGCAGTTGACCTATTTGCCGGACGCGCCTGATCTGCTGTTCGGCCTGCTGAATGTGGGCGGCACCTTTATCCCGGTTGTCAATATCCGCAAGCAGTTCGATCTGCCGGAAAAACCGGTTCGGGTCTCTGACAGAATCATCATTGCCCGGGTTGGAAAATACACCATTGCTTTTATTGCCGATGCCGTGGAAGATGTTGTTGCCCTTGAACAAAAGCCCATCGACCAGTCGGTTGATATTTACCCGGGCATTGAAAAATTTCTGGCCGGGATTTCACATTACAACGATTTTTCAGTTTTGATATATGACATCGCGACACTGTTTTCCGAGCAGACAATCAAGCACATAACCGATGAGCTGAAACAGACCGAAGCGCCTGTATGACCAAAGATATCCCTCAACATATGCTCAAAGAGCTGAGCCATTTAATAACGATTCACACCGGTCTTTATTTTCCTGAAAAAAAATGGAATACCTTAAATAAAGGTCTTAAATTCGTAATCAATGACCTGAATACGGACATTGCCCAGCTTTTTCAAAGCCTTTGCACCGCTCCTTCCAAAAAAATTTTAGATGCCATCACCACCCGTCTGACCATTGGTGAAACCTATTTTCTCCGGGACAAAAATTTTTTTCAGATACTGCAGGATCATATCCTCCGGGGAATCATCGAATATCCCAAACGAAAAACAAAACAAATTATTTTCTGGAGCGCCGGCTGTGCAACCGGAGAAGAACCCTACTCTCTGGCCATATTAATCGATCAGATGGCCGCGCTGTTGCAAGACTGGGAAATTACCATTATCGCGTCGGATATCAATCCCGTCGCGCTGAATAAAGCTGAAAAAGGCATTTATTCCAGCTGGTCCATGCGGGGAACCCCTGAAAAAATAATCAAAAAATATTTTACGCCCATGCCCGGCAACTATTTTGAGATTGCACCGCACATCAGGCAAATGGTTCGGTTTTGCCAGCTGAACCTTATGAATGAAGATTACCGCTGGTCGTTAAACTGCCATGACGCCATTGATGTCATTTTGTGCTGCAATGTCCTGATGTATTTTAACGAACCCGACAGAACCCGGGTGCTTCAAAAACAATCAAAATTAATCATTGATAACGGATGGCTGATTACCGGTCCCGCAGAGGCGGGATTTGTCAGTTTGCCTGAATTTTCGCCCGTCCGTTTTCCCAATGCCCTGTATCACAGAAAAGGTCCCCCGCGAAAAATTGCCGGGGATGGGACTTCGGCATCACACCGGCCAAAAAATTCAAGCTTCCGGCAGTTTGCACCCGCTCTTGCCGAAAAACGTGCCGGCGATCCCCGAAAAACACGCCGAATCACAGACAACAAGCTTTCCCGCGGTCCTGAAAAGCCGAAATATGACATGTATCAGGAAGCGCTCAACGATTATAACCGGGGAGATTACGCCCATTCGATACAAAAACTGCTGAAAATTATATTAAAAAACCAGAACAACCATAACGGTTTTTTAATGAAAACCGAAGCCATGATACTGCTTGCAAAATCCTATGCCAATATCAACGAACTCCAATCAGCCAGATCATGGTGCGAAAAAGCAATCGCCACGGAGAAACTCAATCCTGAAATATATTATCTTTTATCGACCATTTTTCAATCAGACAGCAAAATCGATGATGCGCTTAAATCACTCAAGCAGTCCATTTACCTGGATGCTGGATTTATCATGGCCCATTTTACCTTAGGGATGCTGCAGCTTCAAAAAAACATGCCCGGTGAAAGCCGCAAAAGCATGCAAAATGCCTTGTCATTGCTGAAAACAAAAGATCCCGATGAAGTCCTGCCCTATTCGGAAGGCATGACAGCCAGCCGATTGGCTGAAACCATTAAATCAATGAAAATCAAATAAGCGATTATACGATTAAACAATGAAAACCGAATCCGCTCACGCCGAATCCGCCAATGAAAAGATACTGCAGATACGCGCCCGGAAGCTGGCGCAATCCAGGGCAGACGAAAATAAAAACGGGGACACATTTTCAGTGGTTGAATTTCGGATTGCCCATGAAACCTATGCCCTGAGGTTGCAGCGGATCAGAATTATTCATCCGTTGAAAGAACTGACGTTTATTCCCGGGACACCGGATTTTATCAAAGGGGTTATCAATTTACGCGGTGAGATCATCTCCGTGATAGACCTGAAAGTGTTTTTTGATCTTCCGGATCAGGGCAATACCCGTTTATCGCAGGTGATCATCTTAACATCCGATCAAATGGAATTCGGGATTCTGGCAGATGAAATCTTAGGAGTGGGTGAAATATTGAAAAATGATATCCGGGCCTCCCTGCCGACGCTTACCGGCATCCGGGCCGATTATCTCAAAGGAGTGACGTCAAACGGCGTGGTCGTTCTTGACGATGAAAAACTTCTCACAGACGAAAAGATGTGCATCAACCTGTAATATACCCAAATATGTTATTCTGACACGGCAGGGAGGAAAATCAATATGTTCCGGTCCATATCCAAAAGCATCATGGCGAAACTGATCATCCAGTTCTTTATCGTGGGGTTAATCCCGCTGATCGGGATGGGGTCACTGACCTATTATCTGGCCAAGGACGCAATGAAAACAGAAGTGTTTAATCATATTACGTCCGTGAACAGCATTAAAAAAGTTCAGATTCTTGAATTTTTAAAAGACCGAATGAAAAACCTTACCCTGCTGTCCAGGACACAGCATATCCGTACCATGCTGAACAATAAAACCTACAGTGAAACCAGCTCGCTATTTGAGTATTATATGAAAGCCTTTGGATACAACGACATCATATTGCTCAATGAAAAAGGGAAAACACTCTATTCCGCCGCCAGAGACACCGAATATGATGTTGACAGCGAAATGACCATTGAAACCGAAGCGGCAACCCGAAAGCTGTGGGAAAAGATTATCGCCGCCGAGGTTCCAACAATGACGGACATTGTCAAATATCAGGAGAATGCGGCCCCGGCCCTTTTCATGGGCGCCCCGGTCTATGCGGATACGGGTGAATTGAGTGCCGTACTGATCTGCCAGATCAATGCTACCCGAATGAATCTGCTGATCGCCGAGCAGACCGGAATGGGAGATTCCGGCGATACCTACCTGGTGGGAGCCGATCTTCTGATGCGCTCAAGCTCCCGGTTTCTTGGCAATGATATCATATTAAAACAAGAAGTTAACACCCGGACGGCCCGACAGGCATTTCAAAATGAAACCGGCACGGAAACGGGAGAAGATTATCGCGGCATTGAGGTATTAAGCGCGTATTCACATCTGAATCTGCCAAAATGGATCGGCACGGATTTTGACTGGGCAATCATCACGAAAATGGATCAAAGTGAAGCCTTTGCCCTGCTGAACAAATTAAAGATGAATACCTACTGGGGCATGGCCATATTGGTTTTTCTGGTCGGCATTGTGGGCTTTATCCAATCCAGAATGCTCGCCAAACCCATCAATGAACTCTCATACCGGATTGTCATGCTCAATGACGGCGATTTTACAGCCGAGGTACCCTTAACCCATCCGGACCGGTCAGATGAAATCGGGCTTTTACTGAGGACATTCAATGACGGCAGCCGAAAATTCCGGAAACAGATGAAAAATCTTCTGGATTCCACGAATCTGCTGGTATCATCCATCAGCCGCATATCCACAACCGCCTCACAGCTGGCCACCAGTGCGTCGGAAACATCAAGTTCAATCAGCGAAGTCACCACCACGGCAGAAGAGGTCAAGCAGACATCACAGGTAGCCAGCGAAAAAGCGGAATATGTTGCCCGGAGTGCGGATTCCACCACCCGCATCTCCTTTGCCGGCAAACAGGCAACCGAAAACACCATGCTCGGTATTGAAAGAATCCGGGAAGAAATGAACCATATCGCCGAAAGCACCGTACAGCTCAGCAGTCAGACCAAAAGCATCGAAGATATCATCAACACGGTCTCGGACATTGCCGATCAGTCAAATATTCTTTCCGTCAATGCCGCCATCGAGGCATCAAAAGCCGGAGAGCATGGAAAAGGATTTGCCGTGGTGGCCCAGGAAGTCAAAACCCTGGCCAACCAGTCCAAAGTGGCGACCAATCAGGTCCGGGCGATTTTGGGAGACATTCAGAAAGCGACCAGTACCGCCGTCATGGCAACGGAACGGGGCACCAAAACCGTAGCCGAAGCGGTGGAACTTTCCGAACAGGCCGGCAATGCCATCGACCGGCTATCCAGCCGCGTGACCGAGTCGGCGGAAGCGGCCATGCAGATCACCGCATCCAATCAGCAGCAGCTATCCGGTATGGATCAGCTCTCCCAGGCCATGGAAAGCATAAATGACGCCACACAGCAAAACCTTGACGGCGTCAAACAGCTCGAAGACGCCATCAAGGGCCTGGAAGAGATGGCCCAGACCATGAAATCCTTTACGTCCAGTTATAAAATTTAATTTTTCTGAGTACATTCAATGAATAACCAGGACTTACATCAACAGCTGCTGGAAGCGTTTAAAATCGAAGCGGAAGAACGTATTGCCAGCATGTTTTCGAACCTCACGGATCTGGAAAAAAGCACGGATCCGGAAAACCGCGGCAAAATGCTTGAAATTGTCTACCGGGAAGCCCATAGCCTCAAAGGGGCTGCCCGGTCGGTGAATATCATTCCCGTTGAAACCCTTTGCCAGGAAATCGAAAGCCTTTTTTCCAAACTCAAAGACGCAGCAATTGATTTCACCCCGGATATTTTTGACACCCTTCATGACAGCGTTGGCAGCATTGAAACATATCTTTCAACACCTGAACCCCAGCGTGAAAAACTGGAAAAGGCCATTCACGATCTGGCAAAAAAGTTATCCCTTTATAAACAACCGGAAAACGGGGCAGCCCCCCAGAACCGGCACATAGAGGAAAAAGAGCTGCCGGCAGCGCCGCAAAACATTCGTGCGCCTGACGGCCCGCTGCGCAAAAAAAAATCTTCTGCGCCGCCTTCCGAAAAGGCGGCAAGCAACCCAACCGCGGAAGAAGCGCAGCCAAACAGATTCTCCCAGCAGCCGGCCGCAAAAACATGGCTGGCCGACACCGTCCGCATATCAACGGCAAAGCTGGACTCCCTGCTGCTGAAAACCGAAGAACTGATTACATTAAAACAAATACTGAATCAGCATCTTGAACAGATACAGGATACCAGCAGATCCATTGGTAAATGGAGAAAGTTATCTGAAAAATCAAAAAAGGAACTCTACGAAATCCGGCGCCAGTTTCATCAAAGCAGTCTGCTGGATCAGTTCTTTGATTTGTACGACATGAACCATGATCAGATCAATGATACCGACAATCAGCTCAGTGAACTCTCTGCTTCCATGACTCACAGCAGCCGGATTTTAGGCGGCATGGTGGATGATCTGCTCGATGAAGTCAAAAAGACCTCCCTGCTTCCGTTTTCAACGTTGTTTGCGATTTTGCCCCGCATGATCCGTGATATCTCAAGAGACCTTGGAAAAGACGTGGACCTGGAAATTTCCGGCGGAGAAATTGAAATTGACAAACGGATTCTCGAAGGCCTGAAAGATCCGCTCATTCATTTGATCCGCAACGCAATTGATCATGGCATCGAGCCCCCTGATGCGCGCCGGTTGAAACAAAAACCCCCGTGGGGTAAAATCCGCATCACTGTTTTTCAGCCGGAAAGCAATAAAGTGGAGGTCACTATTTCTGATGACGGAAAAGGCATTGACCTGGAAACAATCCGTCACAAAGCCGTCCATGCCGGACTGATCTCCGCGTCCCGGGCAGCAGAACTGTCAGATGAAGAAACCACGGCCCTCATTTTACAGTCCGGAATTTCAACCAGTCCCTTAATCACGGAAATTTCGGGCCGCGGCCTGGGAATGGCCATTGTTCAGGAACATATCGAAAATCTCAGCGGATTGTTTTTGATCTCCACGGACAACGGCCATGGCACTGCCTTTAAAATTGAACTGCCGGTTTCCCTGTCCACATTCAGGGGCGTTATCGTATCAGCCTCGGGCCACGATTTCATATTGCCGGTGGCACATATTGAACACACCATTCAGATTGAACCGGGCGACATTAAATCCGCTGAAAACAAATCCGTTATTTCTGTAAACAATCGTCCGGTTTCCTTGATCAGCCTGTCGGATATACTCGGCCTGCCCCACCAGCCGCTGCCGGATACGAATGCCAAAAAATTTACCATGCCGGTGGTTGTTATGGGCAGCGGCGAAAAAACCATCGCGTGCATTGTTGATCATGTTATCAACGAACAGGAAGTGCTGGTCAAAAGCCTGGGCAAGCAGCTGAAAAGAGTTCCCAATATCAGCGGCGCAACCATTCTCGGAAACGGCCGGGTGGTTCCGATTCTGAATGTAAATGATCTGATATCAAATGCTTCCGGCAAATCCATCTCCCGGGCCATGGAAAAAAAGATTGATATGAAGCAAAAAGAAAGACAAAAATCTCTGTTAATTGTTGAAGATTCTTTTACCTCCAGAACACTGCTGAAAAATATACTCGAAGCCTCGGGCTATCAGATAAAAACCGCCATCGATGGCGAGGACGGCTTCCGGCAGCTCAGGACACAACCCTTTGACGGGGTCATATCGGATGTGGAAATGCCCAAAATGAACGGTTTTGAACTGACCCGGAAAATCCGTGCGAACAAACAACTTTCAGAAAAACCGGTCATTCTGATCACAAGTCTGGATTCCCGCGAAGATCGGGAAAGAGGTGTTGAGGCAGGAGCAGACGCCTATATTGTAAAAAGCAAGTTTGACCAGAGCAATCTGCTTGAGGTATTGGAAAGATTGTTGTAAGTTTTGAGTCTTTGAACAGACCCTTGTTGTGTCATTTAAATTTCAGACCTGAATTGCGCGTTTCAAATTGTGAAAAACTGATATCGGAATATCAAAAGGAATGATTTAACGGATAATGAAAAAAGATTTTGAAGTATTGCTTGTTGAAGACAGCCGGACCCAGGCATTAAAATTCCAGCTCATGCTTGAAAGCCACGGATATCATGTCACCGTTGCCCAAAACGGACTGGAAGCGATGAATATGCTCTTAAACAGCCAGACCTCCATTGTGATATCCGACTGGGTCATGCCGGAAATGGATGGATCGGAATTATGCCGGGCCATCCGCAAGCATGATTTCGGCAACTATCTGTATATCATCCTTTTGACGGCCAAAGATTCCAAAAATGACATTATCGAGGGTCTGGAAGCCGGAGCGGACGATTACCTGACCAAACCGGTGGATGATGCGGAACTGATTGCCCGGTTAACCACGGCCGAACGGATCATCCGCCTGGAGTCCTCGCTCAAGCAGCGGAATAAAGAGATCGCCCTGCTTTCGATTACGGATCCGCTCACCCAGGTTTTCAACCGGGGTTATTTGAATGAAAATCTTCCCAAAGCGTTTAAACGGGCCATCCGCTATAGCCAGCGCCTGGCGATCATCATCTGTGACATCGACCATTTTAAAACAGTCAATGACGAACACGGCCACCAGGCCGGCGACATCGTGCTCAAATCTTTTGTCACGGCATTAAACAATGCCTTGCGAAAAGATCTGGACTGGATGGCACGATACGGGGGCGAAGAATTTATTTTCGTGCTTCCTGAAACTGATTTAACCGGGGCCCATGCAGCGGCTGAACGATTTCGTTCCACCATTGCCGGCCTGGTGACCCCTTTTGAAGGAAATGATCTGGCAATAACCGCCAGCTTCGGAATCGCCGCCATTGATCAGGAAGGTGACAAATCCCATCTCACCACCGATGATTTAATCAAAGCCGCCGACCGCTGTCTCTATAAGGCCAAAGAACTCGGACGGAACAAATGCATCGGGACATCCATATGATCCGCGTATTAATTGTTGATGATTCCTTGACAACCCGCGAATTTCTCAAGCAGATTATTGATTCGGATCCCCGGCTGCAGCTTGCCGGCGAGGCAAAAAACGGAGAAGAAGCCGTTAAAATGGCAAAAACAGCCCATCCGGATGTCATCATCATGGACATACAAATGCCCGGCATGAACGGGTATGAAGCCACACGGGCCATAATGGAAAAATACCCGGTGCCGATTATTATCCACAGTACGCTGGTGGCACCGGAACAGACGGAAAATATTTTCAAATCCATGAAAGCCGGCGCGGTGGCCATCTCTCAAAAACCACCGGGACTCGGACATCCCGATTCAAAACCGTTGGTTGAGAAACTGCTTCGTACGGTTAAATTAATGTCTGAGGTGAAGGTCGTCCGGTTGTTAAAACAAAAAGAAAGACCGCTGAAACCCAGAATTGACCCTTCCGGAACATTTGCACCCGAAACCGGACCATCGACCCAAATAATCGCTATCGGTGCTTCCACCGGCGGACCGCCGGTGCTTCAGACCATACTTTCCAATTTGAATACCCATTTCGCCATCCCCATCGTTGTGGTCCAGCACATTGCCGCCGGTTTTCTCGAAGGCATGGTGGACTGGCTGTCCAAAACCACCCATTTATCTCTGAAGATCCCCAAAACCGGCGAGCCTGTAATGAATCATTGTGTATATTTTGCGCCCGAAGACCATCATATTGATATTACGCCATCCCGCTTTTTCCGGATTTACAAAATCAATGCCACAGAAAATTTCAGGCGTCCCATTTCCCATTTATTTTCTTCCGTGGCAGCCGTCTACAAAAAAAACGCCGTCGGGGTACTGCTCACCGGAATGGGCAATGACGGGGCCGTTGGGCTCAAGGAAATGAAGGACCAGGGCGCGATGACGCTGGTCCAGGATAAAGCCAGCGCCGTTGTTTTCGGTATGCCGGGTGAAGCGGTCAAGCTGAACGCACAGACCTATCAGCTGAATCCGCATGATATCACGGCATTTTTAAATAAAGTGTCGCGTGAGAGCGTTGTACAGGACATAGAAAAACCGTAACAGAGGCAAGGCTGGTTTGTCATCGATGAATACTTCAGAAAATTATCACATTCTGGCTGTTGAAGACAGTATTACGCAGGCTTTGCGACTGGAAAAGATTCTTGAGCGCAATGGCTTTGCCGTAACCGTTAAGCATGATGGACAATCCGCTCTCGATTTTCTGGATTCCCACACCCCGGATATGATCATCAGCGATATCGTAATGCCCGTCATAGACGGTTATGCCCTGTGCCGCCGGATTAAAACGCGGCCGCATTTAAGGGATGTTCCCCTGGTGCTGCTGACCAGTCTTTCGGACACGGAAGATGTTTTTAACGCGTTATCCAGCGGGGCGGACAGCTTTGTCACCAAACCCTATACTGAAAATGTCCTGATTGCCCGTATACAGACGATCATTCAAAATAAGGAACATCGAAAAAAACTTGCGCCCCAAGATGCCATTGAGGTCTTTTTTAATGGAAAAACGCACCAGATTCCGGATAATCCCTACCAGATTATCGATCTGTTGTTCTCAACCTATGAGAATGCGGTCCAGAGGAACTCGGAGCTTGAGCAGGCAAACAAGGAAATTTTAAATACCCAGAATCAATTATCCAAAGCCAAAATACTGGCGGAAGCCGCCAGTCAGGCAAAGAGTGAATTTCTGGCCAGTATGAGCCATGAAATCAGGACCCCGATGAACGGCATCATCGGCATGACCGACCTGCTGCTGGATACTGACCTGTCCGCCGAACAGTACGAGTTTGCCGGCACCATAAAAAGCAGTGCCAATGCCTTGCTGTCCATTATCAATGATGTGCTTGATTTTTCAAAAATCGAGGCCGGGAAATTCAGTCTGGATTCCATTGTATTTGATCTGAGATCCGCGGTAGAAGAAATAACCGAATTACTCTCTATTAAAGCACATGAAAAAGGACTGGACTTTGCCTGTATCGTCAGCCACGAAATTCCGGTTTTTCTGAAAGGTGACCCGGGAAGGCTGAGACAGGTTTTGCTGAATCTTGCCGGAAATGCGATTAAATTTACTGAAAGCGGCAGTGTCACCATTGCCGCAAGTCTCCAAAATGACAGCCTCACCCATGTGACGGTGGCGTTTGCCGTAACCGATACCGGACCGGGAATTCCGCAATCAAAAATAGACCGCCTGTTTAAATCCTTTTCCCAGCTTGAGGACTCCACTAACTGGAATCACGGGGGAACCGGTCTGGGACTTGCCATCAGCAAGAATATCGCGGAATTAATGGACGGTGACATCGGGGTGGACACCGAAGAAGGCAACGGCGCAACCTTCTGGTTTACCGCGGTTTTTGAAAAAGACGACTCACGACCGGCCAGTCCGCACAAAATGCCGGATAGTCTGATGTCAACAAAAATACTGGTTGCCGGAAACAATGAAACCCACCGGCAGGTCATCTGCGAACTTTTAAAAACATTCGAACTTTTTCACGAACAGGCAGAAACCGAAAAAGAAGCAATTGACAAACTTAAAACCGCCCGGGAAAGCGGCAATCCCTTTCACATTGTCATCATCGATGCCCATTTGCCCGAAGACGCGGTCATTCGTCTCAGCAAAACAATCAAAGCCGATGCAGGCCTTAAAGCGATTGATATCATTTGTATGACTGACAAAGGGAGGCGAACCAGTGGTGATTCCTGCCGGGGAAGCTACTTTTCCGGATATCTCACAAAACCGGTCAAGCGCGACCAGCTTTATGACTGCCTGACCGAACTCGTTCAACCGGTTTCAGGTGCCTTACACAGGCGCAAAAGCCCGATTGTTTCCAGTCATTATACTTCACAACCGCACCAGCAGAACATTTCCATTCTGCTGGTGGAGGATAACCGGGTAAACCAGATGGTGACACAAAAAATTCTGTCCAAAAACGGATACCAGGTGGACATTGCAAACAACGGCATCGAAGCCATCCAGGCGTTGGGAAAAAATCATTATGATCTGGTGCTGATGGATATTTTAATGCCCAGGATGGGCGGTTATGAGGCCACCCGCCAGATACGCTCCGGTGAAACCGATGCAGTTAATCCCCAGCTGCCGATTATTGCGCTGACGGCCAGTGCATTAGCCGAAGATAAGGAAAAATGCCTGTCTGCGGGCATGAATGATTATATCGCCAAACCGGTCAAACCACAGGAACTGATCGATAAAGTGAAAAAATGGTCAGGGGAACAAAAAGCTTTAAATCAGCCAGGCGCTAACCTGCCTTGACCTTTAAGCATATTCTTGTTAGGGATATATACCCGAGAGGAACAATACAGGTCGCGCTTTGATATACCGACCACCGGCCGCTGCACTTGACTGGCAAAATCACAATCTTTCGATTTCAGAGGATTATCCGGCTGTTTACAGGAGAAATATATGTACCGCGAAAACTATATAAATTCGCTTCGGGCTGAAATGGTGGCCATGGTGGAAGAGAACCTGACACCGGTGGCCAAAGAATACGGCTACAGCGAGGTGCCACTGGAATCCACCATCAAATGGCGGCCCATGGTTCTGATTCTCGGCAATTACTCTTCAGGAAAATCCACCCTGATCAATGAATTTCTTGGCGCGGATATCCAGGCCATCGGCCAGGCCCCGACCGATGATTCTTTTACGATCATTACATACGACGACGACGCAGATGACAATGCAGAAGTGCACGTGACCCAGGAACGGGACGGTAAATATTTGCTCAACGACCCGGATTACCCTTTTGAAATACTCAAAAAACACGGCCAGCGATTTTCAGCCCATTTCCGGCTTAAAAAAGTCAACTCCCCTTTTTTAAAAAACCTGGCGTTAATTGACACCCCCGGCATGCTGGACAGCATTACCGAACGAGACCGCGGCTATGATTACCAGGAGGTTATCGGCGACATGGCCCAGCTTGCGGATCTGGTGCTTGTTTTATTTGATCCCCACAAGGCGGGCACTGTCCGGGAATCGCACACAAGCCTGAGGGAAACCATTGCCACCCGAACGTTTGAAGACCGGGTGCTGTTTGTCTTAAACCGGATTGACGAATGCGCTTCGTTAACCGATCTGCTTCAGGTTTACGGCACACTGTGCTGGAATTTATCCCAGATTACAGGTCGCAAGGACATCCCGTCCATTCTCCTGACCTATTCATTGCGGGCCGCTAAAAATTCAAACATCCGTACCGAAGAACGGGATTTTTTATACAATCTGGAAAACCAGCGGTTAAAATTAAAAAACTCGATTTTAGATGCGCCCCGCTACCGGCTGGACAATTTAGCGACATTTGTAGAAACCCATGCCGAACGACTGGATCACTTTCTGGAAGCCATATACAGTTATCGGAAACGGCTCCGGGGATTTCGCTTCCGATTCGGGCTGATCGGTCTGATTTTCAGCCTGATCGGCGGCGCGGCAGCTGTCTTTGCAGGTGCCAGTGCCGGGTTTCTCGGCGGACTCTATGATCCCCTGGCCATAGGGGCGGGAAGTGCCGCCGCTGTTCTCTGTCTTATTTTCTGGATGCTTGTTCCCATGCGGTATTTTAAATCAGTATTTCATCGGAATTATTTAAAAAACATTGACCGGCTGATTTCTTTAGACACCCAGACCCGTCAAGACAGCTGGCTGGCGGTCCGGGACCTGACCTACCGGTATCTCAAAAAAACCAATGGGAAATTTTCCCTGCGCAATGTCAAACAGCAATATACCGCCGTGCACAGGGTTTTTACCGAAGGCACCCGTGAAATCCGAAAGGCATTAAATGAACTTGCCAACATTAAATTTACCGAAGCCGCTCAACCTGCTGCCCATGGCGACCCCTTAGAAGAAAAAACATCAGACCCTTCGCAGCATCAGCGGCCCGGTCTTTCACCGCTGGATTCCGCGACATAACCCAATTAAGATCTGATATGCCGGATGTCATCACTTCCATAGCCATCCAAAAGAAAAACAAAAATCGTTTTAATATCTTCATTGATGAGCAATATGCGTTTTCACTGAGTCGGGAACTTGCCGAATCCATTAAAACGGGGGATACACTCACCGAAAACCGCATAGCGAAATTGAAACAGGCGGACGCTCATCACACCGCTTACTACCGGGGGCTTTATTTTTTAAATTTCAGGCCCCGGAGTCGCATGGAAATCAAAACATATCTGATAAGAAAAGAATTCCCACCGGATGCCATAGAAAGTACCTTGTCCAGGCTGGAATCCCATGGCTACATCAATGATCATGAATTTGCCCGCCTGTGGATCGAAAACCGACGGCGTTTAAAGCCGAAAGGAATGTATGCGCTGGTCGGCGAATTAAAGCAAAAAGGCATTGACGACCATGTAATCAAGGATCTTTTGCTCGATTTTGATGAAACCGAATCTGCCTGGGAGGCGATTGCACCCCGACTGAACCGAATACAAACAGATGACAAAAATGCGTTTAACAAAAAAATTTATGGTTTTTTAAGCCGCCGGGGGTTTTCATACAGCATTTGTAAACAAATCTGTGACCAGGCATGGGAAAAACAGATCCACGCGGTTGATGAGAAAATAAGTGATGACTGAATTTTCGTGAGATTTTGATGACAGGCTATCGTATGGTTCATAGGATACCGGGATTTTGCCTGTGAAAATCATATCAACTGGTTTAAATCCATTTCACTATTCAAAACCTCTTAACATTTATTCAGGTTTGATTCAGAATTTCCAGTGCCAGCCGTGCCGGTATTTTAGATTCATGACGCAGTTCAGACAGTCGTGCATCCACTGATTGCCGCAGCAAAACACTTGACGATGAGACATGCTCCAGCAATGCATATGTTCTTTCTGGCGTGGCATCCGCTTCTTTCAAACAGTTTTCTGCCAGGCGCATCGTTTCCATGATTCCGGTGTGCTTCAAATCGAATGCGTACATGATCGGTATGCAGTTGCCCACCATGCAGGTCACAGCAGCATGTACTCGAGCGACCAGACTAAATGAGCATTGTTTATAAATAGCTGGAGCCAGGCGCGGAGTGACTTCTTCATCGATCTGTAAGGTGTACTTTCCCATGCGGGCAGCTCGGATGATCCTTCTGAAAGCAATCCTGTCATCATCTGGTTTATGCAGGTTATGAGGAACGAAAATAGGTTGGTATCCATGTTCCCACAACCAGTCAACAGAAAGGGCAAATGTATCAATTTCCTTTTGGAACTGATTGGGGGATTTGGCTTGATAGTGAGTAATGGCATCACCATGTCTGCCTAAAGTGCGTGGCACCAAGGCGACCAATGGCCGGCTGCCGGGTTTGTAACCTGCACGGTAAATTACTTCCCGGGCACGTTCATCCGAATCCGGCTCAATGCAAAACCCCGAGTCGGCAGAAAGGCGGATTGGTCTTTTCACCCCGCTTTCTATGAAGAGTCTGCGCGTATGTTCATCGCGACACGTTAACGCAGCAGCTCCGTTTAGAATCCATCTAAATATCTGCCTGGAGCTTTGCCGCTGAATGTTTTGGCTGGACACTGACCAAGT
>JAABSL010000297.1 GCA_011390415.1 Desulfobacteraceae bacterium | reverse complement strand
ATTCTTCACTATCAAAGATCATCCTTACAGTGCATATAGCAATAGCCATGCGGCAATTCAGAAATAATTAAACAACCACAAGATAAAGTGTTTGTTATGCCATTTCAAATTTCAGTGGCCTTTTAAATATCAGTAATGTCCGGAAATGTCAGGATCTGGTCGGTTGTTCTGGTAATCGTTGCTGAATATGAACTTTGCATTCACATTTTTCGCTCATTTGGCTTTTATAGGCAATTGAATTATACTCTATCAGAACTGTCCGTGCGGGTTATTGAATTTGCAGTTTCCGCAGCAAATCCAGATTGACGGTATCGCCATCCTGAGTGTTTTTTATTTTGGGTGTTTCAATAATTTTAGGGATTTTTTGCAAGCGGGCATCATTGATGATCAGTTCAAACGCATGGATGCCGATAAAACCCTCTCCGATATGTTCATGCCGGTCCACCCGGGTGCCGCCTGCTTTCTTTGCATCGTTTAAATGGAGAACCCGAAGATTATTCAAGCCGACAATGTCATCAAAATCCGCCATGGTTTTTTCATAACCTGATTTATCGGAAATATCGTATCCGGCCGCAAATATATGGCAGGTATCCATGCAGACGCCGATACGGGATTTGTCCTCAATCTGGTCCATGACCGCCGCCAGCTGTTCAAAGCGGTGGCCGATGCTCGTTCCCTGGCCGGCAGTGGTTTCCAGCAGCAGGCGGGTTGCTGCGCCGCCGGTCTGTTCAAATATCCGGTTGATGTTTTCAGCAATCCGGGCAATGCCTTTTGCTTCCCCTTCGCCCATATGCGCGCCGGGGTGGAGCACTGCACAGGGAATATCCAGCAGGCGGCATCGGAGAATTTCCTGTTTTAAGGCGGAACAGGACATGGCGGCCTTTTTGGGGTCCGGCCCGGCGATATTAATCAGGTAGGAGGCGTGGGAGATAATATTATCAATCCCGGTTTTGGTTTTGATTTCCGTAAATTTTTGGATGGCGCTTTCTGTTAAGGGTTTTTCCTTCCAGGTCATGGCATTTTTGGTAAACAGCTGCAACGTGTTACACTGACGAGACGCTGCTTCAAGAATTGCCCGTTCCAGTCCGCCGGCAATTGAAAAGTGGGCCCCCAGTATGAGCGCCGGCCGGCTTGCGAAATCCATCATTTTGATTCCGTTTTGTCAGGATACGCGCACAGGTGATTTAAAAAGCACTCCGGGCAGGCGGGTTTTCTGGCATTGCAAACGGCTCGGCCGAAATAAATCAGCCATAGGGAAAAATCATTCCATTCGGTTTTTGGAATCACCGCCATAAGATCCGATTCAATTTTTACCGGATTTTTGTTTTCAGTCAGTCCCAGGCGGTGTGAAATTCTTGCCACGTGGGTATCCACCACGATGCCGGGAATTCCAAAGACCGCGCCCAGGACCACATTGGCGGTTTTCCGGCCCACCCCCGGCAATTTTACCAGTTCTTCCAGGGTATCCGGCACCACGCCATCGTAAAGTTCGATCAGTGTTTTTGCGCAATTTTTCAGGTTTTTGGCTTTGTTGTGATAAAATCCCGTGGAATGGATCAGGGTTTCGATGGTTTTTATGGGGGCATCGGCAAAGTCTTTCGGGGTTTGCAGCCGGGCAAAAAGTTTCGGCGTTACCGCGTTGACCTGACGGTCCGTGCACTGGGCCGAAAGAATTGTGGCCATCAGCAGCTGAAATGCGTTTCGGTGCTGCAACTGCGTCTTGACATCCGGGTATTTGGCCTTTAGTATCTGACGAATTTTTTTGATACGGGTCTTGTTTTTTGAAGTCATTGATTTAATTTTTAAATATAAAGACGGTTAAATAATACAGAATATGACAATGCATAAAAAAAAAGTTAAAGGTCTGGGGCTCTGCTCAGGTGGTCTGGACAGCATTCTGGCGGCTCTGGTGCTCCGGGAGCAGGGAATTGATGTGATCTGGGTGGCATTTGAAACGCCGTTCTTTTCCGCTGAAAAAGCCCGCAACGCGTCAATTAATCACGCAATTCCGATCATTGTCAAGGATATTACCGACCGGTACATGCCCATGCTGAAAAATCCCAAATGCGGCTATGGGAAAAACATGAATCCCTGTATGGATTGTCATGCCTTGATGTTTAAGATTGCCGGTGAAATGCTGGAAGAAACAGGAAGTGATTTCTTGTTTTCCGGTGAAGTGAGGGGCCAGCGACCCATGTCCCAGAATAAAAATTCATTGCGGTATGTGGAAAAAAATTCGGATTTTGACGGATATATTTTACGGCCGTTAAGTGCGAAAGTGCTGCCGGAAACGCCCATGGAAACAAGGGGACTGGTGGATCGGAAAAAATTGTACGGTTTATCCGGAAGGTCCCGAAAGCCGCAAATGGAAATGGCGGAAAGATTTGGCATAACCGATTACCCCGCGCCGGCTGGCGGATGTCTGTTGACAGACGCCGGGTATTCCAAGCGCCTGAAAGATCTCCTGGATCATCAGGAAAACGTGGCAACAGTTGAAATGACTCTTTTGTCTTTCGGCCGTCATCTGAGACTTGATGAGCGTACGAAAATTATTGTCGGCCGGAACAAAAAAGACAATGACAACTTAAAGCGCCTGTGTCGGCCGGATCATGATTTTTTATTGAAAATACAATCGGTTCCCGGCCCTCTGGTGCTGATTCCCAACGGCTGTGACGAGCCGGAAATGGAGCAGGCCGCAGCTATCTGCGCCGGATACGGCAAATCCACGGAAAATGAACCGGTGGCGGTGAGTGTGAGCACTCCGCAAGGGATGCGTGAAGTAATGGCGGTGCCGAAAAAAATTGATGAAGTGCAGGATTTTTTAATTCCATAAAGGGCTTGATCATTATTTCGGTCAAAGCATTCCCTGACATTCCATGGAAATTCCGAATCATCCCTCCGCACCGCAAAAGAACGGTTGCCGACACTGTTTCGTCAGCTGATGATTTTTTTTGCGGATAACTGGCCGCAGGCCGCGGAAATATCTAATCCCTTGCTGTGACGGATAATGGCGGTGTACCCCTTTTCGTGAAGCACTGCCTGAAATTTTAATGTCGCGGATTCTGCCGGGCGCTTGAATTCGCTGCCCGGATGTTCATTAAACGGGATCAGGTTGATTTTTGCTTTGACCGGCCGCAGCAGTTTTGCCAGACGATGGGCATCTGCCGTGGAATCGTTGACACCCTGTATCAGGATATATTCAAAGGTGATTTTATTTCTCGGGGCGAGTTGGTAACGGGCGCATGCGTCGATGAGATCTTCTATCGGGTATTTCCGGTTGACGGGCATGAGCATGCTGCGGGTATGATTTTCGGTGGCATTGAGTGATATGGCCAGGTTAATTTTCGTGTCCCGGCCGAGCGCTTCGAACCGTGAAATGATGCCGGAGGTGGAAAGCGTGACCCGGCGGGTGGAAAATTGAAGTCCGCTGTCATTGTCCGTGAGGATTCCGATGGCCCGGATGACATTTTCATAATTGGCCAGGGGTTCTCCCATACCCATTAAAACAATATTGGTGAGCCTTTTTTCGCCGGTCACATCTTTTAACACCCTGATCACCTGGTTGACGATTTCCGCCTGGGTGAGGTTCCGGATCAGCCCGGATTTTGCGGTCATGCAGAACCGGCATCCCATGGCACAGCCGACCTGGGTGGAAATACACAGGGTATAATGTGTTTTCTCCGGAATGAGAACGGTTTCTATGGTATTGCCGTCTTGCAGCTCAAACAGGTATTTCTGGGAGCCGTCGGTTGACGACTCCACCTGTCTGGTTTCAAGCATTGAAAAGGAAAAGTTTTCGGTCAATAACTGCCTGTTTTTGATGGACAGATCCGTCATGTCATCAAAGGATTCCACTTGCTTAAGGTAGATCCAGCGCATGACCTGAGAGGTCCGGTAGGCCTGTATGCCTTTTTCTTCAAACCATCGGGTCAGTTCTTCCTTGTTAAATGTTTTGATGTCGGGCAGTGTCTGGGGAATTTTTTCTGTAAATTGTGTCATTGACTGGTATGGGTCCGTTCGGCCGGGGTCACATTATTTCGTTTAACACCGGGCAGATATAGCGAGTTTAAGTGGTTGTTCATACATATATTTTACTTGACATAACATTTATGAAATATTAAATTCAACAATTTACTTACAGGGCTTAAGATTTTATGTTTGATAATTTAAGCGACAGACTCAATACGGTTTTCAAAAAGCTTAAAGGACACGGCAAGCTTACTGAAAAAAACATTGAAGACGGCTTAAAAGAAGTGCGGATGGCGCTGCTTGAAGCAGACGCGCACTATAAAGTTGTTAAAAATCTGATTGCCGATATCAAAAAACGGGCAGTCGGTCAGGAAGTATTGTCGAGTCTGACGCCGGGACAGCAGGTCATCAAGATCGTCAACGAGGAGTTGACGGAAGTGATGGGCAGCGCTCATGAAGCGCTGGATCTTTCCGGCCCGTCGCCGGCATCGATTATGCTGGTGGGGCTTCAGGGGTCGGGTAAAACCACTACTGCCGGCAAGCTGGCCAATTTGCTGAGAAAGCAGGGCAGAAAACCATACCTGGTTCCTGTGGATGTGTATCGTCCGGCAGCCATTGATCAGCTGCAAAAGTTGGCCGCAGAAATTGCAACACCTGTTTTTGCATCAACCACGGATATGGATCCGGTGCAGATCTGCCGGGATGCGGTGGTGGATGCAAAAGCCGCCGGATGTGATACGCTGATCTTTGACACGGCCGGGCGCCTTCATGTGGATGAAGCGCTGATGGCGGAACTGGTCAATATTAAAAATGCCCTGCATCCGTCGGATATTCTGCTGGTGGCGGACGCAATGACCGGTCAGGATGCCGTGAACATGGCCCGCTCGTTTGACGAGGCCCTTGACATCGGCGGAGTGGTTTTGACCAAGATGGACGGTGATGCCCGGGGCGGGGCCGCGCTTTCCATTAAAGCCATTACCGGCAAACCGATCAAATTTATCGGTGTGGGCGAAAAACTCAGCGAGCTGGAACCGTTTCACCCGGATCGTCTGGCATCCCGGATTCTGGGAATGGGGGATATGCTGTCCTTCATTGAAAAGGCCCAGGGGGCCGTGGATGAAAAAAAAGCAGCGGAACTGGAGAAAAAACTCCGAAAAAACGAGTTTACCCTGGAAGATTTTAAGGACCAGATGTCCCAGGTCCGGAAAATGGGATCATTAAATGATTTAATTAAGATGATTCCTGGTGTCAGCAAGAACAAACAGCTTAAAAATATGCAGGTCGATGATCATGAACTGGTCCGTGTGGAAGCGATCATCAATTCCATGACCCGCGTCGAGCGGCGGAACCATACCATAATTAACGGCAGCCGTCGAAAAAGGATTGCAAAAGGCAGTGGAAACAGTGTACAGGAAGTAAATAAGTTATTGAAAAATTACACACAAGTGTTAAAAATGATGAAAAAAATCAACAAGGGCGGTTTTATGCGCGGAATGGGCCGTGGAATGTCGCCTTTTTGAAGGAGCTTGAGACAATATGGCAGTGAAAATCAGATTGGCAAGACATGGTGCGAAAAAAAGACCGTTCTATCGAATTGTTGTTGCAGACGGCCGGTATCCGCGTGACGGCAGATTCCTGGAAAATGTGGGTACCTATAATCCAATGGTAGAACCCAATGAAGTGACGTTAAAAAAAGAAAGGATTGAATACTGGCTCGGCCAGGGCGCAACCCCGTCAGATACGGTGAACAGTCTGTTGAAAAAAGAAGGTCTTTAATCAGGGTTCACTAAAGATTGCGACTTGTTGTTTCGTGAACCCTTATCCTGATACAAGTGTTTTACCTCTTAATCCTTAATTCCCAGCAGCTATTTGGAAGGAGACGGACCATGAAAGACCTGATCACGTACATCGCAAAATCGCTTGTTGACAATCCGGAAGAGGTAAAGGTTACCGAAATTGTGGGTGACCAGACTTCAGTCCTGGAGCTGAAAGTCGCAAAGGAGGATTTGGGAAAGGTTATTGGTAAGCAGGGTCGTACCGCCCGGGCAATGCGGACACTTTTAAGCGCATCTTCTGCAAAGATCCGGAAACGGACGGTCCTGGAGATCGTCGAAGATTAGATTTCATGCGTAAAAATGAAGATACCCTTTTAATCGGCAAAATTATCGGGGTCCATGGAATGAAGGGGTATCTGAAAGTCTATTCTTTTGACGAATCAATGGATCTGTTCCATCCCGGCGCCCAGGTCAGACTCAAAAGCAGCATCGGTGAAATAAGCCGGTTAACGGTGAGAGATGTTCAACCGTACAAGAATATTTTACGCATTGCTTTTGAGGAAGTACCGGATCGCACGGTTGCTGAAACTCTGGCCGGTGCCGAACTGCTGATCCAGCGAAGCCAATTGCCCGAACCGGAACAAGGAACATGGTACTGGTGTGATCTTGTCGGAATGTCGGTTTACGGAATTGACGGAACGTATCTGGGACAGGTTGAGAATCTGTTTGAAACCGGAAGCAATGATGTTCTGGTTGTAAAACGCGGAGATGAGGAAATACTCATTCCGGTAACGGCATCCATCGTTTGCGATGTTGATATGGATTACGGCAAAATCAATGTCGATCTGCCCGAGGGATTGATGTAAGGGGCGTACGTCGATGGATTTCAGCATTTTGACGATTTTCCCGGAAATTTTTGACTCCTTTGTCGCGCACGGGATTATCCGGCGGGCTATTGAAGCCGGCATTGTTTCCGTCAGCCCGATGGATATCCGGAACTTTGCTGATGGAAAGCACCGGATAACAGATGATCGCCCCTATGGCGGCGGTGCCGGTATGGTAATGAAGCCGGAGCCCCTGCATCGTGCGATCGCAGAAGCCAGAAAACAGAATCCGGCGGGCAGAACCATACTTTTGTCTCCCCAGGGAAGACCGTTTAAGCAGTCGGTTGCCAGTGAATTTTCCATGCTTGACGGTCTTATTTTTATTTGCGGTCGATATGAAGGGGTGGATGAACGGATTTATAAATATATCGATGAGGAAATTTCTATCGGTGATTATGTGCTCACCGGCGGTGAACCCGCGGCCATGATTATTATTGATGCAGTAACCCGATTGCTTCCCGGGGCGCTTGGGGCGGAAGAATCAGCGGAAAAAGATTCATTTTCGGAGCATCTGCTGGAGCATGCCCATTATACCCGGCCGCCGGTATTTGAAGACGAAGCGGTGCCGGATATCCTTTTATCGGGAAATCATGGGGCCATTTCCGACTGGCGCCTGGAATCATCGCTGGTCCGGACGCTGCTCAAGCGCCCGGATTTGCTGGACGCCAAAACGCTGGGCAACAGGGAAAAAAAAGCATTAAAACAGTGGTGCCAATATATTGAACAACTTATCTCCGCCTAAGCTCTCGGTTGCACTGCTGCATTATCCGGTAAAAAATAAAAATGGCGAGATCATTACCTCGGCGGTAACCAATCTCGATTTGCATGATATTGCCAGAATCGCAAAAACATATGGCGTTGAATCATTTTATGTGATAACACCGCTCAATGATCAGCGTGCCCTGGTGGAAAAAATTGTTTCTCACTGGATTGACGGATGGGGAGGGACATATAATCCCAAGCGGAAAGCGGCGCTGACGCTGATCCGGGTCAAATCCTCCCTTGAGGAGGCCGTGGCTGACATCAAGGCGGATACCGGAACAGATGTCCGTGTGGTGGTAACATGTGCCGCACCAAAGCAGAAAACATTGAAGTTTGAGGATTTTCGCCACCGGCTGACGGATCCGACGCAAGCGTATCTTCTTGCATTCGGCACGGCATGGGGATTGACGGATGAATTTTTAGACGCATCGGATTTCATTCTTGAACCGGTGAAAGGTGCTGCAAAGTACAATCATCTGCCGGTCCGGTCGGCGGTTGCAATTATTCTGGACCGGTTGTTGGGAAGATAGGTTTTAAAAATTATAAGCACAGGGATTGGAAAGATTCTAGCGGTTGCAAAACATTGAATTTGTATGGATTTTGAAATAAAAAATATAGAGGATTGTCATGGAAAAGATTAAACAGATAGAAAGAGAGCAATTACGGCTTGATCTCCCGGATTTTTCCCCGGGTGATACGGTTAAAGTGCATGTAAGAATCCGAGAAGGTGAAAAAGAACGTATCCAGGTATTCCAGGGCGTGGTGATCAGTAAACGCAAAGGCACCACCAATGCGTCCTTTATTGTACGTAAGGTCTCTTACGGCATCGGTGTTGAGCGCGTATTCCCGCTGCATTCTCCTAGTATTTCCAAAATTGAGGTTGTTACCCACGGACGGGTCCGCCGGTCCAAGATCTACTACCTTCGCAATCTGCGCGGCAAAGCCGCCAGAATCAAGGAACGGCGTCGGGACCAGAATTAAACGGCAATTGATCTGAATCTATTGACCGGGTCGTTTCTGCGGATATCGATTTGAAACAATCAGATGAGATAAGTGCGCTGCATTTTATCTCATCTGTTTTTTTCTGCGGGCTGATCGGTAAGTATTGATATAATTTTTAATAGGTTATGTGATTTAAGGATCGAATGTGACCACGGCACCGACTCTTGATATGTGGGCGTTTGAAAAACAGGCCCGGGTTGCCGGATTTGTCAACCCCGCCGGTCTGGATGAGGCCGGACGAGGCCCCCTGGCCGGTCCTGTCGTCTCGGCGGCTGTTATGCTCCCGGATACGTTGCCGGTATCCGGAATTCGCGATTCAAAAAAAATCAGTCCCAAAAACCGCGAAAAGTTATTTGACGAAATTCTTTGTCATGCCATGGCCGTGGGGGTCGGCATTGTGGAACCGGCAGAGATTGATCGCATCAATATCCTGCAGGCTGCGTTATTGTCCATGGCGATTGCCGTCCGGAATATGAATCAGGCCCCTGATTATCTGCTCATTGACGGCACGTTTACCATTTCGTCGGTCCTTCCCCAAAAGGCGATTCCCAAAGGAGATGCCCTCAGCATTTCCATTGCAGCCGCATCCATTGTCGCCAAGGTAACCCGTGACCGGATCATGGCCCAATATGCCAGCCAGTATCCGGAATTTGATTTTTTAAAGCACAAAGGGTACCCGACCAAAGCGCACAAAGAAGCCATTCGCATTCACGGTGTATCCCCTATTCACCGCCGGAGCTTTAAGGGTGTAAGGGAATATTGCCGGTAGCAAATCTTTATTCTCAATAAAAAGCAGAAAATCGAAAATTTTAAAACAGATGCTTTGATATTTTTTGTTAAAGTGGTATGTTTTCAGTTGTGCTTAATCTAAGACAAAAATTTGGCAAATCCGGAGAAGACCTGGCTGCCCGTTATCTCAAAAAAAATGGGTATCAGGTGCTTTGCCGAAATTACCGTTCCCCTTTCGGTGAAATCGACATCATCGCCCGGGATGCGGACACATTGGTTTTTGTGGAAGTTAAGTCAAGACGAACGGCATCATACGGGCATCCCAAATATGCCATCACGTATGCGAAGCAGGAAAAAATATCAAAAACCGCCTTGTACTATCTGAAAATAAATGGTCAGAGCAACAGCAAGGCCCGCTTCGACGTGGTAACCATAACCGCCGCCAACCAAAAAACCAGCGTCGAGATTATTAAAAATGCCTTTGAACTCGCCTACTAATGAGTCGCTGCAAAAATTTCTGGCCGGCACCCTCTATGTGGTTGCCACCCCTATCGGCAACTTGAATGACATCACTTTCCGGGCCCTTGAAATATTTGAAAAAGTGGCCCTCGTTGCCGCCGAAGATACCCGCCATACCAAAAAACTGCTCGCCCATTTTAATCTCAAATCCCGCCTGGTCGCATATCATGAACATAATGAAGAGCAAAGCGCCAAAGGCATTATCGCAAAGCTAAAATCCGGATCATCTGTTGCGCTGGTTTCAAATGCGGGCACTCCCACGGTTTCGGACCCCGGCTATCGCCTGATCAACGCGGCCATCAATGAAAATATTACCGTTGTCCCCATCCCCGGTGTTTCAGCCGCCATTACCGCACTTTCCGCATCCGGCCTGCCGTCTGACCGTTTCTGTTTTATCGGATTTTTGCCGGCCAAATCAAAAAAACGCATAGAAGCACTTAAAAAGCTTGATGATCTGGATTCGACTTTGATATTTTATGAGTCTCCCCGCCGGATCATCCCCGTGATCGAAGACATGATCAACGTTTTCGGGGACCGGTATGCGGTGTTATCCAGGGAAATGACCAAGACATATGAGGAGTTTTTACGCGGAAAATTTTCCGCACTGCTGAATGAATTAAATGCCCGTCAGGCGATCAAAGGAGAAATAACCCTGCTGGTTTCGGGCGAAAAAATTGAAAAACCGTTTTGTTTTGAGGATATCCGGCAGCAGGTGGAAGCTGAGCTTCAAAACGAAAAAACCGGCGTTTTGCAGCTTGCCAGAAAATTTTCAAAGGCTACCGGGGAATCCAAAAATATGCTCTATGATAAAATTTTAGAATTAAAATCCGCGATTGAACACACATCAGACGGGGAAAAAGGAGATAATACCAATGGATAGACTGGACGCAATTTTTTCACCGGAATCCGTGGCCGTGATCGGTGCATCGTCAACCCCCGGCAAAGTCGGGCATGATATTTTTGAAAATATACTCAAAGGCCGGTTTCAGGGCACGCTATATCCGGTCAACCCCAAAGCCCGCTCCGTGCTAAGTGTCCGGTGCTATAAATCCATTACTGATATTCCGGATCCGGTGGATCTGGCCATGATTATTCTGCCGCCCCGCCTGGCCTTAAAAACCGTGGATGATTGCATCGCAAAAAAAGTCAAAGGGATTGTGATCGTGTCGGCGGGGTTTAAGGAAGTCGGTGGAGAAGGCGCCAAAATCGAAGATGATATTGCTGAAAAGTGCCGGGAAGCCGGTATCCGCCTGGTGGGCCCCAACTGCCTGGGCGTCATTAATCCCAGTGATAATGTCCGGCTGAATGCCAGTTTTTCATCGCGGATGCCCAACAAAGGCAACATCTCGTTTATTTCCCAGAGCGGGGCGTTGTGCACCGCGGTACTGGATTTTGCCGCAGACCGGGGATTCGGATTTTCCAAATTTGTATCCATCGGGAACAAGGCGGATGTGGATGAACTGGACCTGTTGCGGTATTATCATAAAGATCCGGAAACCAATGTCATTATGATTTACATGGAACAACTCCGGTATCAACCGACGTTTATTGAGGAAGTAAAGGCCATGACCTCCGGGGATCGCCCCACGCCGGTGCTGGTCATAAAATCCGGAAAAACAGCGGCCGGTGCCGCAGCCGCCGCTTCCCATACCGGTTCCCTGGCCGGGGCGGAAGCCGTGTACAACGCGATATTTGATCAGGCCGGCATTATCCGGGTGGATTCGGTTAATGATCTGTTTGATTATGCCGTGGCATTTTCCGCGCGAAAGATTCCGGCCGGCAATCGGGTGGCCATTATCACCAATGCCGGCGGTCCGGGGATTATTGCCACCGACATGACGGAAATGTCCGGGCTGCAGCTGGCAAAATTCAGTGCGGACACGGACTGGAACCTGCACCAGTTTCTGCCGCCCACGGCCAATTTCAATAACCCGATTGACGTGATCGGGGATGCCACCCGGGACCGATACCAGAATGCCCTGGAAACCGTCATTGAAGACGAAAATGTGGATTGTGTGCTGATGATCCTCACCCCCCAGTCCATGACCGATGCCATCGGCACTGCCCAGGCCATTGTCGATACGTATCATCAGTCCACCAAACCCATCATCTGCAGTTTTATGGGGGTTGTGGACGTGTCGGCCGGCGTCAAGCATTTGCAGGAAAATCATGTGCCGGTATATCGATTCCCCGAGGATGCGGCACGGGCCATGGGCAAGCTCTATGAGGCCACCCGCTGGCTGGGACGCCAGATACTGCCGGATTACGATCTGACATTTGACACCCAGCGGGCAAAGGAAATCGTGGCCCAAACCCTTGCCGAAGGAAAGACCGTGCTGGGAGAAGATGACGGGCAGGAACTGCTGGCCTGTTACGGATTTGATATTCCGGCCATGGAAATCGCTCAAACCGCGTCTGAAGCGGTTGAGATTGCGGAAGAAATCGGATTGCCGGTGGTCATGAAAATTGTCTCTCCGCAGATTCTGCATAAATCCGATGCCGGCGGTGTTCAGGTGGGCCTCAAAACCCCGGAAGACGTGGCAACGGCTTTTGATGAAATAATGGCATCCAGCAAAAACTACAACCCGGATGCGGATATCAAAGGGGTGCTTGTTCAGAAAATGGTTCCCCCGGGCCAGGAAGTGATTCTGGGGGTTACCAAATATCCGGGGTTCGGTCATCTGCTGATGTTCGGTCTCGGCGGGATCTATGTTGAACTGTTTAAAAATGTGACCTTCCGCCTGGCCCCCATCGGACGCAATAACGCCCGGCGGATGATTCGGAGTATTAAGGGGTTTGAAATTCTGGATGGATTCCGGGGAAAACCGAAAGCAGATATTGAAAAGCTGGAAAAGCTGCTCATCGGTCTGTCCGCCATGGTGGTCAATCATCCTCAGATAAAGGAAATGGATATTAACCCGCTCTTTGTTCATGAAAAAGGGCAGGGGGCCACGGTTGCCGATATTATTATCACGTTTGACAGTGAATAGAATGATTCACGAAACCCATGCACGATGTTGATACGCATCTGATTTATCCGGTAATCTTAAAAGTGCCGGCCCAAAACCGCACGCTCAAAGGCCGGGAGCAGGTGGCGGTTCTCCGGAAGTATGCCCGGCAGGCGATAGCGGCATCCGCGCAGCACAGCGGAATTGATCCGCCGGATCTTCAAACCGGCAGCAACGGCGCGCCAGTGCCTTCCAATGGTGTGTTCTGGTCTTTGAGCCATAAACCCGGTTATGTGGCCGGCGTGGTTTCAGATATGCCGGTGGGCATTGATGTGGAAGAAGTGCGGCCGGTCCGGGCCGCATTGTTCAATAAGATAATGGATGAAAACGAACGGCAGCTTTCTAAGAGCCTGTCCGATGAATGGTTTTATCGTTTCTGGACCGCCAAGGAGACCGTTTTAAAGGCTACCGGGGTGGGGCTTGCCGGGTTGTCGCAATGCAAAATTATAAATATTATTGATGGAACTTTAATGACGGTATCTTATCATCAGACCCGATGGGTGATCGAACATACCGGTTATGATAATCATTTGATTTCCGTTGTTAAAAATGACAAAGATATTCGCTGGGTATTGCCCGTTTCAGATGACTGAACATTGACGGCCTTGCATATCCTTGAACAAAACAACCGGAGCAGAGATAAAAAATATGAACTTGAAATCCACTGCAGCGATTAACACTGCCGGAGCCGATACCAATCAATCAGAAACTTCCATCAGCCCGGAGCAGGTGGAAATGGAGCGTCGATGGCCCATTGCGCTAAAAGAGCTCAGCGCACTGATTGACAGAATTAAAGATATCAGCCGGGCCAATCCCGGCGAACTGCATAAAAACCTGTCAGACGTTGAAAAGCAGAAACTGGTCGAAGGCCTGATGAATGCGATTCTGGCAGATGAACAAAAGGAACTGAAGCGGTCCGTCGCCCGGCGCATGGCCGATAAAATCGGTACCTATCTGTTGTGGCGGCGGGAAACCACGGTGCCGGTGATCCATGAACTGATTGTGCTGCTGCCCTGGTGGATCAGCCATTTGCCCGGCGAAGTGATCCCCAAAATCCGCGATATCGGTTTAAACTATATTTTAAACGGCCGGGTGGTGCCGGTTCAGATGGCATGGCAGGATATTTTAAATGCGGACCCGGTGTACCTGGGCCATTGCGCCTGCCGGAGTGCCGGGGTGGTAGATGATTTGTACCAGGATGACAAAGTGTTTAATCTGCTTTCGGAAGCCGACAGCCGGCGGGTTCTGGACCGGTTTGTGGACCGGTATCTGGCACTTGTTGAAAAACACGGGCAGTTGCCGGATACGGATGACTGCTACACGAACCTGTGCCGTGATCTGGTGCAGCTTCGGGAAAACAATTCTTCCGATTACCGCCTGGAAACCCTTTTAAAAAGGACCTATCCGGACTGGGAGATCCTGCCGGTGCATGAAAAATATACCCCGGTCTGGATCCGGTCCATGCATAAAAATCATAAAGCGCATTTAATTCATAAAGAACTGGTGTTTGAACTGTCCACGGCGCTGTACCTGTCCCGGGGAACGATATTTTCCGCCATGAAACTGTTTGATACGCCCTATACCATCTGTTCGTGTCCGGGGCCTGAAAGCGGGGGCGGATGCACGCTCACCAACTGGTATTACTGGGGCGGTTCCAATACCTCTCTGCTGCCGAATGAGGAAAAATACGGACGGCTCAAGGATGACGAAGGTTGCGTGCTGCCGTGCCGGCATTTTCCCGTCAGGTCCCAGCGGGAGTGTATGGGGTGCGGCTGCAATCATGAGGAAGAGGCGCGGGATGTGTCTTCTGCTTTCCGGCAGGCGGATGCGGTGTTTGAAAAATACAAACAGCACGGCAAAGTTTTTTAACGCGATGATTTCAGCGCCTGTCTCACTTTTTTGGACAGCGCCAGCAGATTAAACGGTTTTTGAATAAACCCCCGGCACCCTTTGTCCAGAAGTTCCGAGGCCTGTCCGTTGATGCCGTAACCGCTGGAAACAAGGACGTTGACATTCGGATCGATTTGTTTGAGCCTTGTAAATGTCGTATTGCCGCTCATTTTCGGCATGATGATATCCAGAATCACCAGATCGATTTTATGCGGATGGCGGGTGTACGTCTCAAGGGCGGTTTGTCCGTCGTTGGCGGTTAAAACCGTATAGCCCAGCTCGCTCAACATGGTTTGGCCGGTTTCAGTGAGCATGGGTTCATCGTCTACGATCAGAATCGTTTCGCTGCCCCGCAGCAGGGGATCGGCCAGCACTGTTTTCTTTTCCGGCAATTTATCGGAAGCGGGCAGGTAGATTTTAAATGCGGAACCTTTTTTCGGCTCGCTGTAAACCGTAATATATCCCCGATGATTTTTTACAATTCCATAAACCGAAGATAGTCCCAGGCCGGTTCCCTGGCCATGTTCTTTGGTGGTAAAAAACGGTTCAAAAATTTTTTCCTGTGTCACCTTGTCCATGCCGATACCGGTGTCGGTCACCCCGATTTTAACGTACTGGCCGCTTTCACTCTGGTAGGGGGCCAGCTGATATTGATCCAGGAAAATATTTTCGGTTTCAATATAGATATCCCCGCCGTCCGGCATGGCCTGTGACGCATTCACCAGCAGGTTTAAAAGGGTCTGTTCGATCTGGCCGGGATCGGCGGTAACGGGCAGAAGGTCTTTTTCCAGGTTGAAATGAACCGACAGCTCTTTTTTTGTGGCGGCAAAAATTTTGGAACTCATCCGAACCATCACATTTAAGTTAATGGTTTTCGACTCATGCTGTCCGCCCCTGGCAAATCCCAGAAGCTGACGGCTGAGGTCTGATCCGTGCTGAATGTGCTGTTCGATGGTGCGTAATTTTTTATAATGGGGGTGGGCCGGATCGGTTTTCATCAGCATCAGGGAGGTATTGCCCTGAATGGTCATCAGCAGGTTGTTGAAATTATGTGCAATGCCGCCGGCAAGGGTGCCGATGGCCTCCATTTTCTGGATTTGCTGGAATTGCTTCATCATCCGCTTCTGGTCGGTAATATCCCGGATAATGCCCTGATAACCGATAATCTCATTGGTTTCGGAATACCAGAACGTCGACGTTAAAAGGCAGTTAATCCGCGTGCCGTCTTTCTTTTTAAATTTGATTTCATAATCCCGCACATATCCTTTCTCGCGGATGGTGGTCTGAAATACTTCCCGTTCCTCCGGCGCGTCATAGATTTTGATGATGTCCGAACCGATGATTTCATCCCGGGAATAGCCGAAAAGTTTAATCCCGGCCGGGTTCATCTCAATCACGGAACCGGGAATGGTGGTGATATAAATCGCGTCCCTTGAGTTTTCAAAAAGGGTGCGGTACTTTTCCTCGCTTTTTTTCAACGCTTTTTCGGCGATTACGCGTTTAGATATGTCACGGGAAACGCCGATCACATCAATAACGTTTCCCTGATCATCAAAAATAAGTTTTGCTGTAAGTTCCGCCCACAGGGTGGAACCGTCCTTGCAGATATATTCGACTTCAAACGAATGGGTTTTCTTGGCATATTCAGGGTTCGAACCCACTTTTTTTAATATATCGGCCAGATAGCCGGCGCCAAATTCAAAGGTTGCCGGGGTGACGAGTTCTTTTACGGATTTGTTCCAGGCTTCTTCGACGCTGTAACCCAGCATGGTTTCGACGGCAGGGCTGAGGTATTCCGTGTGCAGGGTTTCTGCGGACAGGGTCCATATAATATCCGGGACATTTTCGATCATCATCCGGAATTTATTTTCGTTAAACTTCACCGTTTCCAGGTCATGCCGCAGGCCCTTGTTCTCGGCTTCCAGATCCCGGATGCGCTTAATCAGTTCCTCATATGGCGGTTGGTCAGCCATCTCGGCAAATCTCCTGTGTTGAACAGTCAATGAAGAACTGCGTCTTCACTCAGATTCAATC
>JAABSL010000296.1 GCA_011390415.1 Desulfobacteraceae bacterium | reverse complement strand
CCCATGTGCATGGGGATGTGCCGCACAAACACTAGAATATTCTGATTTGGGCCAGTGAAGTTTATTTTTACCCCTTAATTTAGAGGAATGAATCTATGAAACACGCCATTTCACTGATCGGAAGTTTGCTGCTTATCGTATGTTTTGCTTCCACCGGGATTGCGGAAGAAAACGCATCGGATATGCCGAAGGTCCGCCTGGAAACCAGTCTGGGTAATATTGTGATCGAACTCAATGACAGGGCCGCGCCAAAAACCGTTGAAAATTTTATTTCTTATGTAAAGAACGGGTTTTACAACGGCACTGTATTCCATCGGGTGATCAAGGGATTTATGATCCAGGGGGGCGGATTTACGGAAAACATGGAGCAGAAAGCCACCCAGCCGGCCATTGCCAATGAAGCGGACAACGGACTTCAAAATCTTCGGGGCACCATTGCCATGGCCCGGACCTCAGCCCCCCATTCCGCCACCTCCCAGTTTTTTATTAATACGAAAAATAACGCTATGCTCGATTTTACGGGCAGAACCGGTCGCGGATGGGGATATGCCGTATTCGGAAAAGTAGTGGACGGCATGGATGTGGTGGATGCCATTGAAAACCAGCCCACCACGGTGAAAAATCCCCACCGGGATGTGCCGGTCACGCCGGTGGTTATTCTCAATGCGGAGATTTTAAATACGTCCCAACCTAAAGACGCAATGGAGTCCGGTAAAATAAAGGAAAAAACGCAGAATTGACAGGTTGTAAAAGTAATGGAAAAACAAGTGGTTGAATATCCCTGTGCCTGGTCTTTCCGGATTATCGGCAAAGACCGGGAATTGATGCAGGATGCGGTGGCCGTATACATGAAAGAGACCCAATATCTTCTTCAAACATCCAACACCAGCCGGTCGGGAAAATATGTTTCCCTAAATCTGGAAACTGTTGTTTTAAATGAAGAAGTCCGAAATCAAATCTATGCGGATCTGAAGAATCTGTCCTGTGTTGAACTGGTATTGTAACTGGTTCCGGATTAAAACCCCTCATCGTTTTGTTCGTCATCCGAAATGCTTTCAATTTTTTCTTTGTGCTCAATTTCTTCCGCCAGGCGGTAGTAATAGGTCGCCACGGTCCTGCGGCCATGCTTTGTACATCCGTCCGCGTAAATCCGGCACTTTTTTTTCAGCATGTTTTCAGCGGCCTGATATTGGGCGGGGGTCAGAAAATCGCTCCGGAGTATTTTTTTTAAGGCATAAATCCGGTACTTGTCCAGGCCGGTCGAACTGGACAACTGGTCATCGTGCCCCCCGGTTTTAACAACCAGGGGTTTGTCGATCAGATGAACAGGGTAACGGCAGGAAACCCGGAGCCATAAATCATAATCTTCGCAGGCCGGCAGGGATTCGTCGAAGGAGTCCACCTTTGCCAGCAGGTTTTTTCGCATCATGACGGCCGACGGGCTGATCAGGCAAAGCGCCAGGGATGGAATAAAAATCATTCCCGAAGGCTTTTTATGCTTTTTTTTCGGGTTGACGCGTTTGCCGTCACGGATCCATATTTCTTCGGTCTGACAGATCAAGGCATCCGGGTTGGCGTTGAAAAATTCAATCTGAGCGGAAAGTTTTTCAGGAAGCCAGTAATCGTCTGAATCCAGAAAAGCGATAAACGGACCGGCTGAAGCTGAAATCCCTTTGTTCCGGGCCGTGCTGACGCCCATGTTGGGCTGTTGGATGTACTTGACGGACTTTTCGTATTTTTTGACAAGCGCTTCCGTTTCATCGGTGGACCCGTCATCAACCACAATGAGTTCAAAGTTTTTGTAATCCTGCTCAAGCACCGAGTCGATTGCTTTTTTCAACGCCCAGGCGCGGTTATAGGTGGGGATGATAACACTGACAAGGGGTGTATTTATATTTGGGGACATTATTTACCAGTCAAAAAATTTAGATTTTTATAGATTTAAGGTGTTCACAATATTTACTTAAAGGGTATTCTCAACCGATACACACCATACTCCAGTGTCGCCTTGACTTCAGCCGCGCCTTTTTCAAATACCCGCATCATTTCCTTGTTGGCAGGGAGCACGTCTGCGGTAAAGCCCTGAAGCCCGCGTTCCTTGGCCAGGCGCATCAGCTGCTTGTATAAAAAAGTGGCAATGCCGAGACTCTGATATTCTTCATCCACGACAAATGCGACATCCCCGTAAGGGCGTTTCGGATCTTTCACATATCGGGCTTCTGCGATAATGTGGCCTTTGCCGATATCACCCACCAGGCCGACAATCGACATGACCTTGCCGTAATCCACATTGACATATTCCTGCATCTTGGAATGCGGCATGGTTTTAAGCGGTGTAAAATACCGGTAATACACGGATTCGTCGGAGAACCGGTAAAAAAGACGCCGCATCTCTTCTTCATCCGAGGGACGGATCGCACGGAACCTTACCGTTACATTGTTTTTAAAGGTATGCTTGCATTGGGCATCCGATGGATAAAGATGGGCGTTTTCTTCAATGTAAATCTGATCTTTATAAATGATTTTCTGGGCCTTGGCTTCTTCGATGAGATTGGCCCGGTCCTCGGGATGGGCGATTTCTATCAGCGCCATGGCCCGTTCGCGCATGGTCCGGCCGTTTAAATTGGCAACACCATATTCGGTGGCCACCAGGTCAATGGATTCCCGTACGTTCAGGCGATTGGGGATATCTTCAAGGGATATTCTGATATTGGCTTCCCCTTTCAGGTTGCGGCTGGGCAAGGCATAAATCGAATAACCGTCATAGGATATTTCCGCACCATTGACAAAATCGATGACTTCCGCCGTATCCGTGGTAACCGTGCCTTTGCCCACATGCAGGGCGATGTCGCCGGTTAAGTCTATTTTTCGGATATTGACAATGGCGACAAAACGGGCATTTTTACCGATGCGCATGGGATTGAATACTTTATCGATTCCCTGGAATTCCACCAGGGGATTGCAGTCGAGCCAGTTCAGCAGTTTCTGGGTGCCCATGGCATAGGAAGTGACGGTTTTTCCGGGAAAAACGGATTTAAACCGGTTGGTGACCGCTCCGCTGTTGACCAGGTCCATGAGGGCGTCGGAAAAAATCGGGGAATGGACGCCCAGATCCTTTTTTTGCATCAAATGGACGGCCAGCGGCTCGAACAGGGGGCCTAAGGAAAAGGAAATGCAGCTGCCGTCTTCAATGGCCGAGGCGACATTGGCGGCTACCTTGTCAAATACCGGATCAATGGGCCACCGCTCAAAATAAATCGGTTTTTCCGTGGCATGAATCAGCATATCAAAATTATCAATGGAAACAAACGTATTTCCCTGGGTCTGGGGGATATCCGGATTGATCTCGCCGACGACGATGCTCGCCTGATCCATCACCAGGCGGGCGACGTCAACGGCAACCCCAAAGCTGCTATAGCCCAGCTTGTTAGGCGGCGTAATCTGAATGAAGGCAATGTCAAAGGGAATCTGTCTGGATGCGATTAATTGGGAAAGCCGGGAAAAACGGCTGGGAATAAGGTCCACCCGGCCTTCGGTAATGGCTTCTTTGGCCACCCATCCGGAAAAGAAAGTCTTTAACCGGTATTTCTGGGTTTTAAGTTCTTTGATGGAGATGGCATCGCCAAAGCTTAACAGCTGGAACAATTCCAGATCCTGGAGATTGTCCGCATTCGATTCCATGAGGTGTTTCACCAGCGTCCGCGGTTCAGCCGCGCCGGTTCCCAGAAAAACACACATGCCGGGCTGAATTTTTGCAAGTACCTTTTCAGGTGTGACCACCCGGTCTTCCCAATTAGTTTTTTGTGTTTCAGTCATTATTCTAATATTTATTTAAATTTTGAAGTGTTGGATAAAAAATCCCCTTACCTTTATGAAAAAGTTAAAAGCAAGGGGATTTTAACAGCATATAATTTTTGAGTGTCTATAAAAGAAACGATCAGTTTTTCGGATACATCGCATCAATTTTATCTTTATACGCTTCAAAAGCCACGTTCTTTTTGACTTTAAATGTCGGTGTCATCATTTTGTTTTCAACCGTGAATTCCGGCACCAATGCAACTTTTTTGATGGTTTCGAATTTTGCGAATTTTTTGTTCTTTTCCGCAACTTCTTCTTCAATCATTTTCTGGATTTTGTCATTTTCCAGAAGATCTTCAAATTTATCATATTGGATGCCGTTTTCATTGGCATATTCCATGACATTGTCCGGATCAAGGGTAACCAGCGCGGACAGGAACTTGCGTTTGTCACCGATCACCATGACCTGATTGATGTATTTGGAGGTGGCGATGGTGCCCTCGATGGCGGACGGGGCAATATTCTTACCGCCGGCAGTAATAATGAGGTCTTTTTTACGGCCGGTAATGCGCAAAAAGTTTTCAGAGTCGATTTCACCCAGGTCACCGGTATGAAGCCAGCCGTCCGGAGAGATGTCTTTGGCGGTTTCTTCCGGCATTTTATAGTATTCCCGCATCACATTCCGGCCGCGGAACAGAATTTCTCCGTCATCGGCGATTTTTTGTTCGATTCCCGGTCCCGGAGGGCCGACCCAGCCGACGCGATAGTTGTCCGGCCGGTTGACGTTGGTAAAAGACGTGTTTTCCGTCATGCCAAGGCCTTCGAGAACAATTACATCCGCGCCGATAAAGAATTTCGCAATGGACGGATCGAGTGGTGCCGCTCCGCTGATGCAGAACCGCAGGCGTCCGCCCAAGGCGGCATGCAGTTTTGAGAAGACCAGTTTGGAGGCGATTTTGTGTTTGATACCGAGCATTAAGGGAACCGGTTCTTTGTTTAAGCGGCAGTCTGCCACCTGGTCGCCGATGCCCCTGGCCCAGTTGAATATTTTCAGTTTGGCGCCGCCGGCGGCTTCCGCGCCGCTGACAACCTTGGAGTAAACTTTTTCATAAATTCGGGGAACGCTCGGGAACCAGTGCGGCCGGGCCATTTTTAAATCATCAACAATGGTATCCATGCCCCGGGCAAAATTGGTGGTGGTGCCGAACAGCATGGAGGCATAAACCATTGTCCGGGCAAAGATATGGGCCAGCGGGAGGAAGAGAAATCCTTCGTCTCCTTCATGCACATCTGCGCATCCTTCAACGGATTGGGCCGTAAATATCAGGTTGTCCTGGGTAATCACCGCGCCTTTGGGAACGCCGGTAGTGCCGGAGGTATATACGATGGTTGCAACATCCTGAGGGGTGACTTCTTTGACCCGTTTCTGATAGTCTTTTTCAGTGACGTTTTTGCCCAGCGCCAGAAAATCATCATAGCTGATAATCCAGTCATCTCTGGTCTCGCCTTCAAAAAGGATGACTTTCCGGATATTGGGAATTTCATCTTTAATTTTGAGAATTTTATCCAGCTGGTCCTGGTTTTCCGCAAAAATAACCACGGAATCGGAATGATTGATGATATATTTGCAGTCTTCCGGCAAATTGGACTGGTAGATTCCGACGGTTACCGCGCCGGAACAGGTGGTGCCCATGTCGGTCAGTACCCATTTGTAACAGGTATAGCTGAGAATAATGACTTTATCATTTTTTTCAACACCCAAAGCCATGAGGCCTTTGCCGACCTGCTTGACCTGGTCGTAAAATTCAGACCATGTGACTGATTCTGATGTGCCTTCCGAATCCAGAAACCATCGATAAGCTGTTGTGTCAGGTTTTGTGTCAATTGTCTTCTTCAGCAGCTGGTGGATATTCTGGTAATCTACGATGCGCATTTTTGCCTCCCTTTTATAGTTAATATTTCGGAAAGATAGCTTTGCAAGTCATTATTGGACATGGTTTGACGGCGGTCAATTGCATTTTCAGCCCACAACTCTGGAATTAATTCATACACTAATATGAGAGTAGCGGTCTTAAGTCAAGTATTTTCAGCTTTTTGCTCCGCCTTTGGGATATCTCAGCTAATCTGGGAGGTTATCTGTTAAAAAGAATCCCGGTATATCCCACGAAGGAATCTCCCGGGTGCTTTTCATAACTGGAGCTGTATCCGACCAGTTGCCCCTTTTTTGCCCCGAGAACATCCGCCGCTGCGATGGTGGCGGCGGCCGCGCCGCTGCAGCAGGCATTCTGACTGGCAATGCCTTCGGCAATTAATCTTTCGGGATCCATGGCCAGCATCCGGTCAATGGCTTTGCGGTCATTATGATCTCTGACCCAGTCCACCGCTTTTTTATCCAGTCCCACGGGTGCGTAACCGTAATTGGGGCCGTAATGGGTGAGATCCGTGGAGCCGATTACCTTTATCGAGACATCTGATTGCTGTGCTGTTTTTACAAGATGCCGGGCAATTTCAAGGGCTTTTCCGGCCGGGGGCACCCCGATGGGAATGAGCCGGGCGGTATTGAAAAAATATTTGATAAACGGCAGCTGGAGTTCAATGGTATTGTCCGGTGTAAAATGATCCGGGGTTTCAATGGAAAATGAAAATTCCCGTGTCAGATCCCGGGCAAGTCCGGATTCAATTTCGATGTCCCCGAAGGGGGTTTCCCATGCACCTTCCGTCATGATGCACGGCGTTGCGTTCGGGTGCATATGCATGCCGAATACAGCAATCACGTCAGGGTCTGGCCGGCTGTCCGGACCACTTAGAGCCGCAATAACCTGGCAGGCCAGATCGCCGGAAAAGGCCCATCCGGCATGGGGCACAATGCCGCCGATGTAGTCGGCTTCAGGGATTTTTTCGAAGTTCGGTTCTTTTAAAAATCTTTGGATTTCTTTTTCACATGCTGAGGCGGTTGCCGGATACCAGCTTCCGGCAAAAGATGCTTTGCGGATGCTCATGATGACCTCCTTTTACCTTCTACCTTCCACCTTAAACCTTTATTTACATTTCTTAATCGCTCTCTCAAATCCCGGCATGGCATGGGTGATGGTCTCTTCTGCGACGCAAAAAGCGATTCTGAAGTGACCGGGGCCGCCGAAGCCGGTGCCCGGAACCACCAGGATCAGCTCTTCCTGAAGGGTTTTTACAAATTCCACATCATCGGCAACCGGTGACCGGGGAAACAGATAAAATGCGCCGGGCGGACGGATTAATTCATACCCGCAGGATTCAAGTCCGTCGCACAGAAGTTCGCGATTCTTCGCATATTGCGAAATATCCACCCGTTCTTCCTGGAGTTCGGCAACCACCCGCTGCATCAGTGCCGGTGCATTCACAAATCCCAGAATCCGGTTGGCAAGGCTCATGCCGTTGGTCAGATCGGCCAGAAAGCTTGCCGAGGGATTGATGGCAATATAGCCGATGCGTTCACCGGGCAAAGACAGGTCTTTGGAGTAAGATGTGGTGATGATGCTTTCCGGATAACAGTTGAAAATACTCGGAACAGTGGCGCCGTTATAAACAATTTTCCGATAAGGTTCATCGGAAATCAGGTAAATGGTTTGCCCGAATTCCGTGCTTTTATCCCTTAACAGGGCACCCAGCCGGTTCAGGCTTTCTTCGGAATAAATCTGGCCGGTGGGATTGTTGGGAGAGTTGATGATCACCGCTTTGGTCTTGGCCGTGAACGCCGCAGACATGGCTTCCAGGTCCAGGGTAAAATCCGGCCGGGTTTTGACCGGAATCAGTCTCCCATTGTGATTTTCCGCGTAAAACCGATATTCCACAAAAAACGGGGCCGGAGTCAGCACTTCATCATCCGGATCCAGTATGGTTTTTAAGATCACATTCAGTCCGCCGGCCGCACCGCAGGTCATGAGGATTTCATTTTCCGTCAGGTGGGCGTCGTGTTCCCGGCAGAGAAAATCGGCCACTGTTTTTCTGACATAGGGGTATCCGGGATTCGGCATATAGGCATGACGGCCCGGTTCATCCGATTCAATCAGCTCTTTTAACTTTTGCTTAAAGGCAGGGGGCGGGGAAATATTGGGATTGCCGAGGCTGAAATCAAACACATTGTCCGCACCGTGCTCCGCTTTGAGTTTCGCGCCTTCTTCAAACATTTTGCGGATCCATGAGGCACTCGACATGTATCCTTCAATCTGCTTTGAAATGGTCATAATCGTCTCCGGTTCGTGAGCAATTCGAGGTCAGCTAATCTACTTTTTCCACCGCTTTGATTTCCGGAATTTCCTGTTTTACCAGGCGTTCAATGCCGTTTTTTAACGTCATCTGGGACATGGGACAACCGGCGCAGGCCCCCTGGAGTTTTACGGTAACGATGCCGTCCGCCACGTCTATGAGTTCCACGTCGCCGCCATCCGCCTGCAGCGAAGGTCTGATTTTATCGATCACTTTTTGAACTTTTTCTTTCATAAGATCCTCCAGTGTTTTTATATAATAATATTAATTGGTTTTAAGACTTTCACCCAATATAAGATGAAATGGGTGAAATTGCAACCCCTTCCATCGCCGACAGTGGGCGAAACGGAAGAATTCAGCGGCATTTTGTTCCGCCACGATTTAAGATTTTTTCCGATTTGCGTAAAATGATATTTTAAAGTCATCAAACGCATCGTTTAAAATGGCCGTTCTCATCTCTTGCATCAGGTTCAGATAATAGTGCAGGTTGTGAATGGTGTTCAGCCGGTAGGACAACAGCTCCCGGGACCGGTAGAGATGATGCAGGTAGGCCCGGGAGTAATGTTTGCAGGTGTAACAGGTGCATTTCGGGTCTGCGGGACCGGTATCGGTTTTGAATGTGGCATTGTTGATATTCAGGTTGCCGGCAGAAGTAAACAGCTGCCCGTTTCGGGCATTTCGGGTGGGCATTACGCAGTCGAACATGTCTGCTCCCAGAGAGACCAGTTCCACCAGGTCTTCCGGGGTACCCACGCCCATGACGTATTTGGGTTTTTCATCCGGCAGCAGGGGCAGGCAGTGATCCGCCATTTCCATCATCAGGTCTTTGGGTTCCCCCACGGAAAGGCCTCCTACCGCATATCCGGGAAAATCAAGGGCTATGAGTTCTTCAGCGGACTGCTGCCGCAGATCTTTATACATGCCGCCCTGAACGATGCCGAACAGGGCGTTTTGCCGGTTGCTGATTCCATCCCATTGTTTTTTGCAGCGCATTGCCCACCGGGTGGTGAGCTCTAAAGCGGCTTTGGCCTGCTGTTCATCGGCCGGATACGGGATGCAGCTGTCCAGGCACATGATGATGTCCGCTCCCAGGGTGGTCTGAATGTCGACTGCGTCTTCCGGGGTGATCAGGTGCCGGGAGCCGTCAATATGGGACTGAAAATCAAACCCGTTTTCCGTGGTCTTGGAAATTTTGGCCAGGGAAAAAATCTGAAACCCGCCGCTGTCGGTCAGAATCGGGCCATTCCAGTGCATAAACGCCTGAAGCCCGGAAAATTGACGGATCACATCCATGCCGGGTCGCAGATATAAATGATAGGTGTTGCCCAGAATAATCTGTGCGCCGCATTCATGGAGTTCTTCGGGAATAATGGCTTTTACCGTTGCCGCGGTACCCACGGGCATGAAGATGGGGGTGTCAATGGTGCCGTGAGGCGTGTTCAACACACCGGCCCGGGCCCGTGAGCTTTTCGATTTTTTATCTATCTGAAATTTTATCATTATTGGCTATTATCAAATAATATGGGTGTTCTCGCAAATAAGAAAATTACCACGGAGAACACAGAGATCCCAGAGAAAAGGGATTCTTTTATGTCCTCTATTCTATATACATGGCATCCCCGTAACTGAAAAACCGGTATTTTTCGTTTACCGCAACCCCGTAAGCATTTAAAATGTTGTCTCGCCCGGCAAATGCCGACACCAGCATGATCAGGGTGGATTGCGGCAGATGAAAATTGGTAACCATCGCGTCAACGCATTTAAACGCGTACCCCGGGTAGATAAACAGGTCGCAGCTGCCGGTGCACGGAGAAACATGCCCTTTGTCGTCGGCAACATATTCCAGGGTTCTGACGGATGTGGTGCCCACGGCCACCACCCGGCGGCCGTCGGTTTTGGCGGCATTGATCTTTTGTGCCGCGCTTTCGGGTATGACAAAATGCTCCGAATGCATCTGGTGGTCCCGGATATCCGGACTCCGGATGGGCATGAACGTGCCGTAGCCCACATGCAGGGTAATATTGGCAATAAAAATTCCCCGGGCTTTAATCGATTCTATCATTTCCTGGGAAAAATGCAGCCCGGCGGTGGGGGCCGCCACAGCGCCTTTGTGTCTGGCGTATACGGTCTGATAAGCGGTTTTATCTTCCCATTTCGGATCTGCCGCATCATCTCGTTTGATATACGGCGGCAGCGGCATCACGCCGTTTTGGTCCAGCATGTCTGCAAAAGGTTTATCGCTGAAAAATTCAATGATGCAGGTGCGCTCAAGCACTGCCGACACCACGGCGGTTAAATCCGGTCCGAAATCGATGCGGGTGCCGGGTTTCGGGGATTTAGAAGCCCTGACCAGGCATTCGTATTCAATTTTTCCGAAGGCTTTGTTATTTTTTGCCGCTGCGGCATAGTTGACAATGAGTATCTCGATTTTGCCGCCGGTTTCTTTTCGGCCGAACATGCGGGCCGGAATCACCGCCGTATTGTTGACCACCAGCACATCCCCGCTTTTGAGCAGATCCGTCAGGGATGAAAACCGGTGATGGGAAATCCCGCCGGTGTTTTTTTTCAGATGCAGCAGCCGGGACGCGCCTCTGGTGCCCGCGGGTTTCTGGGCAATCAGATCTTCCGGAAGATAATAATCGTAGTCGGTTAGTGCGTACATGGAATTGGTTGTTTGGTTTTGACGGGTTAGCAATTTAAAGGAAAGGCCGGATCACATTTTGCCGATATAGACGAGAATCAGACCGCACAGCATGAGCGCAAAGCCGAATTTGCGCAAGGCATCATCCGGAATTTCCATTACTTTTTTCATCATCTGCTTCATGCTCTCGGGAAACCCGAAATAGGGAAGCCCTTCAATAATCATGACCATACCGATAACGCACAAAAAAAACTTCATTTTACCTCTGTCTCCTGATAATTTATCTCAGCCTGAGGTGAACGATTCAGATTTTGAAACGCTCAACTCAGGCCGAGGTAAAAAACAAAATACTATAGCTTCCATGTAAAGCAGATGTCAAAATAAAAGGTTGACGGCAGGTGGCAATTTGTCCGATAAAAAAAGCTTATATCTCAGCCTGCTTACAAAAAAAAAATTAACGATTGCAAGATAATTTGAGGAAACAAAATGGAATTTGAACCGGTCATCGGCCTTGAGGTCCATTCCCAGTTAAAAACCCATACCAAAATTTTCTGCGCCTGTTCCACCGAGTTCGGCGCAGATCCCAATACCCATGTCTGCCCCGTCTGCCTGGGCATGCCCGGGGTGCTGCCGGTATTAAACAAAACCGTGGTGGAATACGCCATGCGCATGGCCCTTGCCACCCACTGCAGCATTACCAAAGAAAGCCGGTTTGCCCGGAAAAATTATTTTTATCCGGACCTTCCCAAAGGCTATCAGATTTCCCAGTACGAATTTCCCATAGCCGAACACGGACATGTCAATATTGTTCTGGAAGACGGCACCGCCAAGCGGATCGGCATTACCCGGATTCACATGGAAGAAGATGCCGGCAAGCTGATGCATGATCCGGCCCGCCCGGTGAGCCGGGTGGACTACAACCGCACCGGCACGCCGCTGATTGAAATTGTGTCCGAACCGGATATCCGGTCGCCGGAAGAAGCCGGGGCGTATCTGCGGCAGCTGCGGTCGATTCTGCGGTATCTGGGCATCAGCGACGGCAATATGGAAGAAGGCAGCTTCCGGTGTGATGCCAATGTATCCATCCGTCCCAAAGGCACCGAACCCTTCGGCACCCGGGCGGAATTGAAAAACTTAAATTCTTTTAAATACGTGGAAAGCGCCATTGCCTATGAGATCAAGCGCCAGAAAGCCGTGCTTGCCGACGGCGGTGCGGTGGTGCAGGAAACCCGGCTGTGGGACAGTGCCAAAAACCGCTCCCATTCCATGCGGGGCAAGGAAGAGGCCCATGATTACCGGTATTTTCCGGACCCGGACCTGGTGCCCCTGGTCATTGATGACGCCTGGATTGATGCGGTCCGGCAGGGCCTGCCCGAGCTGCCGGAAGCCCGTAAAGAAAGGTTTGTCAGTGAGTATGCGCTGCCCCTCTATGATGCCGAAATCCTGACCTCGGCCAGGGAACTGGCGGATTATTTTGAAGACTGCGCACGCGCGGTCAAAAATCCCAAACTGGTGAGCAACTGGGTCATGGGCACATTGCTGGGCCTGCTCAAAGCGGAAGGAAAAACCATCGAGCAATCCCCGGTGCCGTCAAGCCGGCTGGCGGAACTGCTGCTTTTGATTGAAACCAGCGTGATCAGCGGAAAAATCGCCAAAACCGTGTTTGACGAAATGGTCGCATCCGGAAAAGCCCCCAAGGTCATTGTGGAAGAAAAAGGCCTGGTTCAGGTGACGGATGAATCCGCCATTGAAGCGGTGGTGGATCAGGTGATCAGCGCCAACCCGTCGGAAGTGGAAAAGTTTAAGGCCGGCAACGCCAAGCTCATGGGATTTTTTGTGGGCCAGGTGATGCGCGAAACCAAGGGCAAGGCCAATCCGCAGATCGTGAATAAGTTGTTAAACGGGAAATTGAAATAGAGATTCCCCATCATTTTCAAATAATTTCCGCATTTCGTCCGGAATATCTGAAGTTTCAATTGTTTGTGTCCCCTGCCGGTCCGGCAACGCCACCGTCAGTGACCGGGCGTGCAGGCCGAGCCGGTCAAAACCCAAATTTTCCTTTAAAAATTTTACTGCCCGGTCCGATCCGTAACGGCTGTCTCCTGTCACCGGGTGTTTTGCCAGTTTGGCATGACGGCGGATCTGGTGTTTGCGCCCCGTAAGCAGTTCGATTTCTGCCATGGTATAATGGATGCTGTGATCGATAACACGGTATCGGGTGTGGCAGGGCTGCTTCTGACCGCTGCCGGCGGGATTTTTCCGGCCCCCGGCATCTTTGGCCAGGGGCCAGCGCCAGATTTGCCAGGGCTCATCAGCGTTTTGGGTCGCAGGCGGTATCAGCCCGTGTAAAACAGCGATATACCGTTTTTGAACAGATCGGGATTCAAACTGCTCTGAAAAATAACGAAAGGTTTTCCGGTCCACGGCCAGCAGCACCACCCCGCTGGTCTCTTTGTCCAGGCGATGCACCGGATGAACCCCAAAGTCCGGATCCATACACAGGTGTTTGAATAATTTTGATTTTTTGTCAATATTGTCCCGGGCAACTGTGCAAAGATCCCTTCCCGGATCATTGTGAACCGTCAGCCCGGCGGGCTTGTCCACCGCCAGCCAGCCTTTTGCCGACACAAGCACCGGTATTTGAATGTTTTTAAAGTTGATAGTGATCATCATAAATGGATAACCTGTTTTTTAAACGTTCAGTTTGGGTAAAAAATATTTGGGTGAATGACTTTTATTATTGTCAAAAATATATTAACTTCGATAGATATTTAAAAAAATTATCATAGGTGACGCATTGAACAAACGACCCATCACACCCAGCTACATTGTTTTTTATATATTGTTTTCCCCGGACACCTGGCGGATTCTCATGGGAGTCATTTTTTCCGTGTTTCTGTCTCCCCAGGCCATACCCGAAGATATGAACACCGGCGGTGCGGTGCTGATCTACATTATGATCGCCACCATCGGGTATTCGGCCGCCGGCATACCCGGCCGCTGGATATCCGGAATGTTTAAAAAACTGATTTTGGGGGATAAGATACCGAAATAATTAATTCTATTCGTCAATCTCAGACCACGTGTCATAAAGCGTGCGCAATGCCAGCCGGATATTGCCGTTGTGGATTTCAAACAGGCGGTTGATTTCCTGCCGGCCCGTCATTTTCTGTTGGCCGACCAGTTTTAAAACAAGATCGTACAAAAGCGCCGGACTGGTGCTGGTTTGCACAAGAATCGGCAACTTTGTGGTGCGATGGGAAGTAATGACGAGCGCTCCGGCTTTTTTGGCGGATGCGTAAAGCCTTATCCGGGAAAGCCGGGACAGCTGTTCCGCACCGTCAATTAAAAATGCGTGGCGGTGAAACGGAATTTGCCGGTCCGGGATGAACAAGTTCTTGTTAAACCGGTTGTTTTCGGTGTCGAATTTAATGAACACGGTTTTAAAGCCGCTTTCCCCGAGGCGGTTGCCGATGGTTTCCAGCAGGGTGGTTTTGCCGCTGCCTTCCGGTCCGACAATGGCGGCCCGGTAATGAAGTGTTTGCAGACGCGCCATGATCTCTTTTAGCGGCATGTCCGTGCACTGATAATCCAGAGATTCCATCTGCCGGCTGGCAAACGGGTTGGTGCGGGCATTCATAAGGGTGCCGGTGTCGATTCGGAGCTGTGTTTTAAAAGATCGACTTCATCGCCATAGGGAGATATCACGATTTCTCTGCGGACAGCGGTTTTATTGTTATCCGGTACCAGTTCCAGGGCCCAGATGAGAGACACCAGTTTGCCGTTAAAACTGTAAGGACTTTGCGGAAGGGGGATTTCAAACGGCCGGTTCTCCCGGGCTTGCGGATGATCAAAAACCGTTTCCGACACCACTTCAATATCTTCGGTGCCTTTCCCCCGGGTGTACCAGAACAGACGCAGAAATATGTTTTTGGGGGCATGGTCTAACTGCCAGACGGCATTTCCTTTCAGAATATCACCGGGGACAAATAATTTTTTGTTATCCGGCAGATTGACGGACAATTCAGCCATATTAAAAATCCTCAATCATCAAAGGGTGGACGATTATTTCAAAATCATCTTTGGCATCCGGCCATCGGGGAACATCACAGTGCATGGTAATTTTCCAGGTAATTGCATTGTTGTCGCTTTTAAAAGAATGCATGGATTCCGCCGGAATTTGCACCATTGCTTCACCCCGGCGGATGGATTCCGGGGTGTGGGAAATGACGAGGGGTTTTTCATAAAACGGGTTCCGGTCCGTGTATGTTTTGGTTCCCCGGCGATAGGTGGCGCTTTCCTCGCCCACCAGGTTCAGTTTAAAGTTTTGGATTTTATACACATCCCCTTTTGTCGCCCAATTCACGGGAACGCTGTCGCCCAGACGAAGGGTTGTTTTGGACAACACGATGACCGGCCGCGGATTAAAGGCGGCCAGAATAAAATAAAAGATACTGCCGATCATCACCAGGCCGATGGCAACAAACGGGATCAGGAAAACCATTAAAAAGTAATCCGGATGACCGGTCCGCCATCCCTGCCACGCCTGATAAACAAAAACGGAAACAATTCCGTTCCAGAAAAGCGAAATCGCGATGCTGGCAATTATTTTTCCGGCCCTTGACGTTTTGGGTTTTAAGACCAGCGGCCCGGGCCGGGAATGGGCACCGGCATCGACTGAAATGGGTTTACCCGCCAAATTGGTAACCGTGCGGGATCCTTTTGGGTTCCGCAAAGAAAAAATGACCCCGAAAAGCCCGACGATCATAAAAACAATGGGGATAAGCGCCAAAAAGGCCTCGGCCCCGAGTTCCCGTTTTAAAACCGCTTGTGCGGGGTTGTCCGGATTAACATAGCAAACCGCTGCTTTTCCTGCCGGATATTGCCGGACCACCGCGGCTTTGCCCTGATAACCGGACGAAGACCCGCCCATGAATTTGTATTGTCCGGAGCGGTAGGCGTTGCCGCCAAAAGAATATTCATAAACAATATCCACACTGTATGTGGTGCTGTCGCTGCCGTCATGGGTCCGGACCCGGCTGGAGTGAATCATGCACGGGGTTTTGATCCAGTGGTCGGAGTTTATGGATTTGATGACGGCCGGAAAGATAAAAAAATATCCGAAACCGGCGCCGGCAATGAAAAATATCAAAAAGAAGCCGGCCTGAAATTTTTTGCCGAATTTTTTTTGCGACGCTTTTTGGGACAGAGAACGGGTTTTCGGCGTTTTGCCGGAAGCAAACCATGCCCCGTAGATGATGCCCCCGCCGATGACGACAAAGATCATGGGAAACAGGGCCACCAGCCCGATCCAGAGGCTGCCGTGTTCCAATGCGGCCCGGTCAGGGTTGTCCGGATTCACAAAACACAAGGTACGGCGGCCGGCTGCGTATTTTTCGGCAAGGGCATCTGCCTTGGTGATGCTGTCTTTGACGATACGGTCGTTGCCGGCCTGAAATCGGCGGCCATGATAAGTTTTTCCGTTGACCGCGTAGGTGTATTCCACGGTAAATGCGTATCCGTCACTGACGGTATCCACTGCGCTTTGCGTGATGGTGCAGGGAGTTTTTTTCCAGGTGCGGGTTTCAATATTGGTAATGAACCGGGAAAGAATCAGGCCCACAAACAGCAGCCCCATGCCCATAAAAAACATCCCAAACAATGTGGCCCCGATTTTTCCGGAACCGGAAGCAGATGATTGCTGACGCCGCTTTCTGAACGAGAACATGAAAAAAACCTGTTTTTTAGATGTCCGAACCGTCCGGATTCTGACGGTTCTTATTCCCCGGACTGTAGATCAGGCCGCCCATTTTTGCATAATCCCTTAATACGGCGGCGGCTTTTTCCCGGCCAATATCCGTGACCACATCAATGCCCCGGACCTTGAGTTCCGCTATCCAGTTGGCCGGCTTGGGCCCTTCGTCAAAGCCGACTGCTTCGGCATCTTTTCTCCCCGCGCCGCAGACCACCCGGCGGATGCCGGACCAGGGAATGGCGCCGAAACACATGGCGCAGGGTTCGGTGGAGGTGAAGAGATCAAAGCTGAATCGGCCGCCGTCACTGATGTCAAACCGCGCCAGAACTTTCTGCGCCAGGGCGATGGCCACCATTTCCGCGTGAAGAATGGAACAGTTTTGCGGGATCACCATGTTGACCCCTGCCGCGATCAGCCGGCCTTCCGGGTC
>JAABSL010000295.1 GCA_011390415.1 Desulfobacteraceae bacterium | reverse complement strand
GGCGCTTATACGGACAAAGCGCACCTCGACTTCGATGACTATCCGGAATGGAAACTGGTCGCACCGAAAGGCGATCTCAGTCCTTCCAGCAGCACTTCTTTAACATGGCAAAGACCGTGGCCGATCAAGCCGGATATAGTTATGGAAGGCGGCAATATGGCGATTAATCCAAGAGCTGGAGAAGCAGATTATGTAGACAGTCTCGGACTCCTATCCACCAGCTATCAACATGCCACCGGCAAACCATTGGTGATTACCGGGGACACCAGTGCGGCCACTGCACTGGCTTCTCGAATGGCGGCAAGGCTCCAGGCGACATATCCGGACTATTGGCCGGAAACCATCAGGGCGCTTTTGATCCATTCTGCACAATGGACGAATGCTATGTTTGATCGGTTCAACCCAAAAACAAAAAACGACTATGAAAATCTTTTGCGTTACTGCGGTTATGGCGTCCCGAATTTAGAACAAGCCTTATGGAGCGCGCAAAACGCCATCACATTGGTCGCTCAGGATTTCTTGCAGCCGTTTGATAAGTGTAATTCAAGGCATGTTACCCGCGATTTGAATCTCCATGCAATTCCATGGCCGATAGATATTTTGCAGGAATTGGGTGAAACGCTCGTAGACATGCGGGTTACGCTTTCGTTTTTTATAGAACCCAATCCTGCCAGACGAGGGTGGGGTCGCAAGTACAGTTATGCAAGCCATGGATTGAACTTTGATGTTAAAAGACCCACAGAGACATTTGATGAATTTAAGGCACGAATTAACAGGCTTGCCAGGGACGAAGATGTAAAACGGGTTTCCGGGGCTCCGGGTGACAACAAGTGGATGCTTGGATCTCAACTTAGAAAACTCGGCTCCATTCATTCCGATATATGGAAAGGAAGCGCTGCCGAACTTGCGGAAAGGGGTCATATTGCTGTTTTCCCTATCATAGGCTGGTGGCGGGAAAACCCAAAACATGGCAGATGGAACAAGAAGGCAAGATACTCTTTAGTGGTTTCTGTCAAGTCCCCTGAAACAGAAGTGAAGTTGTATACTGCTGTTCAGAATATTATTCGACAAACGGTTGAGATATCAATTGATACCTGATTTTTTGATGTTTGTTTTATTTTTCAAAGCTTAGCAATTAAAGGTGATCAAATCCATATGACGTGAGCGCATGAATAATTTCAAATACGACGAATTATACAAAAAATACCAGGGATTGCTTGAAGAAAATAACCGGCTGAAATCAAAAATAAAAGAATTAGAGGCAGCATCTGATTCTGTTAAATCCCGCCCCAATACAATTCAAACCCAGGAAGTATTATCCAAAGAACCCAGGCAAAACGACCCGGACAATGACCCGAATAAACCCATTGAAAAGGACTTGTTAGAAATCAGCACAGATCCTGACGTCGTTTCCAGTAAATCCATCAATCAATTCTCCCCAAAAGAAGACAAAATTGCACTTTTTATGTCCCTTTTTAAAGGCCGAAGCGATGTGTATGCCAGGCGCTGGCAGAATAAAAAGGGAAAAAACGGATACAGCCCGGTATGTTTGAATGAATGGATTGCCGGCGTGTGTCATAAACCCAAAACCAAATGTTCCAAATGCCGGCAAAAACGATATGCAGAACTGAATCAAACCGTTGTTGAAGAACATCTTCGCGGGAATACGGTCATTGGGCTTTATCCGATGAATCTGGATGAAACCTGTTATTTCCTGGCGATTGATTTTGATAAAGAAGGCTGGAAAAAAGATATCGCTGTTGTTTGGGAAACCTGTGATGTGTTTGGGATTCCGGTGGCGGTGGAGCGATCCCGGTCAGGCAATGGGGGCCATGTCTGGTTTTTCTTTAAAGAGAAAATGTCGGCAGTCGTGGCGAGAAAATTCGGGACATCGTTACTGACATACGCCATGGGCAAAAGGCATGAAATTTCATTTAAATCCTATGACAGATTATTTCCCAACCAGGATACAATGCCCACGGGCGGGCTTGGCAATCTGATTGCCTTGCCGCTGCAAAAGTCAGCCCGAGAAAAAAACAATTCTCTTTTTGTTGATAAAAACTTTACACCTTATTCGGATCAATGGAGATTCTTATCTGATATTCAAAAGCTTGATGAAGCGGAAGTGATTTCCTTTTCAACGGTTCTCAGTAAAGGAAATGAGCTGGGGAATCTTAAAACAGAAGAACCGGATGACAAAAAACCATGGATAAAAAAGCGAACGGAATTAAGTCGCGCTGATTTTCCGGAAAAGATGGAAATGGTTGTATCCGGAATGCTGTATATTAAAAAAACAGGCGTGAGCCAGAAAGCCTTAAATGCGCTCAAGCGTCTGGCGGCATTTAAAAATCCGGTGTTTTATAAAAATCAGGCGATGAGAGTTTCCACATTTAAATTGAATCGCGTTATTTCCTGTTCCGAGGATCTGGAGAATTACCTGTCATTGCCCCGTGGATGTGAAGAAGATATCCGGCAATTGCTAAAAGAGTTTAAGGTTAAATTGCACAGGATTGATGAAACCCATCATGGACATTCCATTAATGTTGAATTCAACGGGGTGCTGCAAACCGAGCAATCGAAAGCCGTGGACGCTCTTGTCGCAGCGGACAATGGCGTACTTTCAGCGGCAACCGCTTTTGGAAAAACAGTTGTCGGAGCAAAATTAATCAGCATGAGAAAAGTTAATACGCTTGTTCTGGTGCATCGGCTGCAGCTTTTATCCCAGTGGATGAAAAGTCTTTCAGAATTTCTTTTGATTCACGAATTTTTTCCAGAAATACAGAATAAAAGCGGCGGAAAACAGAAAATAAATTTAATCGGTCAATTGGGAGCCGGTAAAAACCGGCTAAATGGCATTGTGGATGTTGCCATTATGCAGTCATTATATACGGGCGGTATTGTAAAGGAATGCATCAGAAATTATGGAATGATCATTGTCGACGAATGTCACCATGTGCCGGCTTTCAGTGTTGAGCAAATATTAAAAAATACGCCGGCAAAATATATATACGGTTTAACGGCAACCCCGGTGCGACAGGACGGCCATCATCCGATCCTCTTTTTCTATTGCGGTCCCATAAGATATAGCGTGGATGCAAAAGATCAGGCGGAAAAAAGACCGTTTGATCATTATTTGATCCCGCGATTTACCTCATTTGTAATAAACAAAAAGGAGGACGCTAAAGCGGTAAGCATTCAGGAGATATATTCGGAATTAATTGAAGATGTAATTCGCAATGATTTAATCGTTGATGATGTGATCGAATCTTATAAAAACGGGAGAAAGGCGTTGGTTTTGACCGGCCGGGTGGCCCATGTGAATAAGTTAAGCGATCTTTTGAAAAAAAGAATACCGGACGTTTTCAGTCTTACCGGCGGTATGGGAAGGAAAAAAACAGCTGAGGTAATGCAAAAAATAACGTCCATACCCGAAAAAAAACCGTTTGTTTTGGTGGCAACCGGCAGTTTTATAGGGGAAGGATTTGATGAATCACGTCTTGATACGCTTTTTCTGGCAATGCCGGTTGCCTGGAAAGGGACATTGCAGCAGTATGCCGGCCGCCTGCACCGGTTGCACAAGAACAAAAAGGATGTTCAGATTTACGATTATATTGATGTTCATGTGAGAATGCTGGAAAAAATGTACGGGAAACGGCTCAAGGGCTATTCGGGTATCGGCTATACAGCCAAGGTCGAAGAGATAGCTGATTCAGCGACAAATATAATTTTTGATGAACAGAGTTTTTTCCCGGTTTACGTATCTGATATTGAAAACGCATCAAAGCATGTGATGATTGTCAGCCCTTTTGTTACCCAAAAGCGGGTGAATCAGATGATGGGTTCTTTTGAAAATATTTTAAAAAAGCAGGTAAAAATTACAATTGTAACAAGACCGGTTAAAGATTTTAATGAAAATAAAACGCTAATGCTGAAAAGGATTTTTTCGCTTTTAACTGATGCAGGAGTGAATGTCGTGTTCAAATCCAATATTCATCAAAAATTTGCAGTGATTGATGAAAAAATAATCTGGTATGGCAGTATAAATCTATTGAGTTTTGGATACGCTCAGGAAAGCATCATGCGCCTGATGAGCGGAAATATTTCATATGAACTGACAAAACATATTACATTAAAATGAATTTTTCTCATTTTTGAAAAATCATTAAAATCTGGGCTTGCAGCAGAAACCACAACTGATCCGCCAAAAAATTTCCGAAACATGTTCTTTTGCGAATGAAATTTCCCGAATTTGACATAAGAGACGATTTGTGTCATAAATTATTCTGTGAGTTGCAAAAAAAAACAAATTTCAATTTCTTTTCAACCCCTCTTTTGTAAATCGTTTATATCCGCTTTGGGGCCTCGGATTCAGCCGGGATGGTATTTTTCATATCCTTTTGGTGACAAAAGTCCGTTAAATGGATTTTTGCGGCCTGTTATTCCGAGATTACCTTCCTTCTGCAAAGAGCGCATCGTCTGATGAAAAAAACATGGAAACAAATCATTGACGCAGCCATTGGGCTGCGGCGGGAACTGCATCGCATTCCGGAATTGAACGGGTCGGAGAAGCAGACGGCGGCGCGGATTCGCAAGGAATTGACCGAGGCGGAAATCTCCTGGCGGGAGTGCGCGGAAACGGGAACTGTGGCCGTACTGGCAAAAGAGGCCCCCGGCCGGTCCATTGCGCTTCGGGCAGACATTGACGCATTGGCCATTACAGAGGACAGCCAGGTGGCCTGGGCATCGGAAATCGAAGGATGCATGCATGCCTGCGGGCATGACGGCCATACGGCAACACTTATGGCAGCAGGTATCTGGCTGAAACATCAGGAGGCGAGCCTTCCCGGCCCGGTAACCCTGATTTTCCAGCCGGCGGAAGAAGGCGGTCATGGCGCCCGCCGTATGATCGAGGACGGTGCAATCGAGGGAATTCAAGCCATTTACGGATGGCACAACTGGCCGGCCATTGCCTTCGGCCAGGCGGTTTGTCCGGATGGCCCGGTGATGGCGGCCAACGGCACTTTCCGTATAACGGTAATCGGTGAAGGCGGCCACGCCAGTCAGCCGGAATTATGCCGGGACCCGGTCGCCGCCGGATCCGCCATTGTTCTGGCCTTGCAGCAGATTGTCAGCCGGCGTCTGCCCCCGCAAGCTGCTGCCGTGGTCAGCGTGACCAGTTTTGTGGCCCCGAGTGCGGAAACGGTGACGCCCCCCCGGGCGGTTCTGGCGGGCAATATCCGGATCTCAGACGATGGCATGCGGGAAATTGTCAATGCCCTGATTACACAGGTGTCAGCCGATACCGCCCGGGCCTGGGGAGTTAGGGCCGAGGTTGAGATTTTTCCCCGGTACGGGGCCACGGTGAATAATCCGGAAGAAGCAGCCCTTTTTCGACAGGAGTTGTCCCGTGAACTGGGCAGCTCGTGGGAAAACCGGACCCTTGCCGTCCCGGTCATGGCATCTGAAGATTTTCATTACTATTTAAATGAGATACCCGGTGCCCTGGCTTTGATCGGATCAGGGGGAAATGCGGCGCTGCATAACCCGTGCTATGATTTTAATGATGCGCTGATTGCCCCGGCAGCGCAAGTGATGATTCGGCTGGCCGGCGGCAGTGTGCCGGACAAGTAAAATCGCTGTAAGAAGAAACAAACAAATGAAATTTATAATAATTTATCCCGCAGGGACGCAGATGCGCTGAGATTTTTTCTCTGCGAGCCCTGCGCCTCTGCGGGAGATAATAGTTTTTGATGACTATTGAAAGGAAAAACAGATGGAGGAAAGTATGAAGGTTTTTGAAACGTGGGAATCCGAAATCCGGGGATATTGTCGAAAGTATCCCACGGTGTTTGCCACTGCGTCCAATTCCCGGCAGGTTGATGAAAACGGGAAATCCTATATTGATTTTTTTGCCGGCGCCGGAGTCTTGAATTTCGGGCACAACAACGAACGCATGAAGCGCGCCATGATCGAATTTCTCGAATCAGACGGCGTGGCGCACAGTCTGGACATGTATACCACGGTCAAGCGCCGGTTTATCGAGCGGTTTGTCGAAACCATCCTCGTTCCCAGAAAGATGAATCATAAACTGCAGTTTATGGGCCCCACCGGTACCAATGCCGTGGAAGCGGCCCTGAAACTGGCCCGCCGGGTGACCGGCCGGCATGGTATTTATGCTTTCAGCCACGGGTTTCACGGAATGACTTTAGGGGCCCTGGCCTGCACGGCCAATGCCTATTTCCGGGGCGCTGCCGGGGTGCCCATGGACCATGTCTCCCATCTGCCCTTTGAAAACGGCCCGGGCGGCGGCATTGATCATATTCGGGAACTGCAATGTGCCCTGGCAGATGCATCCAGCGGCCTTGAGAAGCCGGCCGCCGTTATTGTCGAACCCATTCAGGCTGAGGGTGGCGTCAATGTGGCCAGCCGCGAGTGGCTGCACGCCGTTGAGGCCCTTGCCCATGAAAACGGCGCCTTGCTGATTTTTGATGATATTCAGGCCGGGTGCGGGCGCACCGGATCCTATTTCAGTTTCGACGGCATGGATCTGTCGCCCGACATTATCTGCCTGGCCAAAGGGCTTGGCGGATACGGCACGCCCCTTGCCATGAATCTGGTGAATCCGGAACACGACCGGCACTGGAAGCCGGGTGAACATACCGGCACCTTTCGCGGTCAGGGGCTTTCCTTTGTCGCCGGCGCCGAGGCCATGAGCTATATTGAAGACGAAAATTTCATGAATGAGGTAAAGAAAAAAGGAACAATCATCGCAGACCGCCTTAAATCCCTTGTCCCGGCAGACGCAGCGCCGGGAATAGAAGTGCGGGGAAAAGGCATGATACAGGGTCTTGATGTAGCAGACGGGGAAACGGCGTCTGTCATTGCCAGTGAATGCTTTGACAACGGACTGCTCATCGGCCCCTGCGGCACCGGCGGGCGGGTGTTGAAACTGATTCCGCCCCTGACCATACCGGATGCGGATCTTTCCGAAGGACTTGATATTTTTGCGGATGTGGTAAGCCGGCACTTAAAGGAGCATTGATATGAAACAGCGCGACGACATGACGTTTCCCTTTGAAGAGTATGAACGGCGTCTGCGGGAGTTGCGGGAGCGCATGCAATACCGCCGTCTGGATGCCGTGGTGATCACGGACCCGGAAAACCTGATGTATTTGACCGATTACCAGACCACGGGCTATTCTTTCTTTCAGGCCCTGGTGGTGCCCATCGAAAACGAGCCGTTTATGATCACCCGCCGGATGGAGGAATCCAATGTTCACGAACGGACCTGGGTGGAAAATACCCGCCCCTATCCGGACACCGGTGACGCCATCCAGATGCTGGTGGAGAGTCTTCGCGAATTCGGCCTGGCCAGCAAAAGTATCGGGTATGAGCGGAACAGCTATTTTTTCCCCGCCTATCACCAGGATTCCATTCATACCACATTTACCCGGGGGCAGCTGCTGGATTGCTTCGGCATTGTCGAGCAGGGCCGGATCCGGAAATCCGTCTATGAAATTGATGTGATGCGCAAAGCCGCCAAAGCGGCGGAAGCGGGAATGAAGGCGGGTTTTGATACCTGTGCACCGGGTGTTACGGAAAATGAAATCGGCGCGGCCATCAGTAAAGCCATGTTTTGCGCCGGCGGAGAGCCGCCGGCGGTGATGCCCTATGTAACATCCGGGCACCGGAGCATGATCGGTCATGCCACATGGGAAGGCCGGACCGTCCAGCCGGGAGAGCATGTATTCCTCGAAGTGGGCGGATGTTTTCGGCGGTACCATGCCGCCCTCATGCGCACGGTGCTGCTGTCGGAGATGACCGAATCCATGCAGAAAGCCCAGGACCGGATGAAACTTGCGTTAAATGAAGTAAAAAAGCTGATCCGACCGGGCCTGACGGTTTCGGATGCCGACAATCTGGTCCGGAAAATCATCATGGAAAACGATGTGGGCGCCACCCTGATCACCCGGTCGGGATACTCCATCGGTATCGCTTTTCCGCCGAGCTGGGACGAAGGCTATATTTTAAGTCTCAAGCAGGCGGATTCTTCAATTCTGGAAGAGGGGATGACCATTCATATCATTCCCTGGATGTGGGGAGTGGACGGGGATAAAACCGTGGGCATCTCGGATACGATTTACATTACCGAAACCGGCTGTGAATCCTTTTTTACCCTGGACGAAGATTTTGTCTGTAAACCGGATGTAAAAGCCAGGCGGGACGCAAAAATCAGGGAAGCGGAAAAAAATCCTGCGTTCCAAACGCATCAGGAAATGACGCCCAAAAAGATTGATCCCACAGAAATCAAACCAAAACCACCGGTTGAAAACAAAATAGAACAACTGAAAAAAACACGATAGAAAGGAACTTATGCTTACAGTCATTGATCCCAGCAGGGGCAAGCCCCTTCATGAATATCCCATAGACGATGCGCAAACCGTTGAACAGGTTCTGCAGACGGCTGCGGAAACATTTACGAGCTGGCGAAAAACCTCGTTTGCCGAGCGGGCGGCGGTGTTGAAAAATGTGGCCCGCTACATGCGGGACAACATCGAAACCCTGGCGCCGCTGATGACCGAGGAAATGGGCAAACCCATCAAAGAGGCCCGGGGCGAAGTCAACAAATCGGCATGGTGTGCCGAACATTATGCTGACCAGGCCGAAAGCTACCTTGCCGGCGAAAAGATGTCGTCGGATGCCGCCAGCAGTTATGTGCAGTATCTGCCCCTGGGAACGGTCCTGGGCATCCTGCCGTGGAACGCCCCCTTCTGGCTGGCGTTTCGCTTTTTGGTGCCTGCCCTGATGGCCGGCAATACCTGTGTGATGAAGCATGATTCGCACGTTCCCGCCTGTTCCCGGGCCATTGCGGATATTTTTGAAAAAGTCAAGGCACCGGCCGGCATTTTTCAAAGCCTGCTGATCAAATCCGCCGATATTGAGGCGGTCATCCGTGATTCGCGGATTCATGCGGTGTCCTTTACCGGATCCGATAAAGGCGGCAGTTCGGTGGCATCCATTGCCGCATCGGAAATAAAGCCCGCTGTGCTGGAACTCGGGGGCTCGGATCCCTGTGTGGTATTGGCGGATGCGGATCTGGAAAAAGCCGCAGACATTATCACCCTGTCCCGCATCATCAACGCCGGCCAGTCCTGCATTGCGGTCAAACGGATAATTGTGGAAGCATCGGTTTACGATCAAATGGTGCCCCTTTTAAAAGACCGGCTCGCTGCCTTAAAAGTGGGAGATCCGCGAAAAGAAGAAACCGACATCGGCCCCATCGCCAGAAACGACCTGCGTGACGGCCTGCATCGCCAGGTGCAGGAAACCATTGCGGCCGGGGCAACCTGTGTCCTGGGCGGGGAAATCCCGGAAGGGGAGGGATTTTTCTATCCCGTGACCCTGCTTACCGATGTGGAACCTGGCATGACCGCTTTTCGCGAGGAAACCTTCGGACCGGTGGCGGCGGTCATAAAGGCAAGGGATGTGGCGCATGCCATGGAACTGGCCAATGACACGCCCTATGGTCTGGCCGCCAGCATCTGGACGGAAGCATCGCGAGGAGAGGCTCTGGCAAGGGAGTTTGCCGCCGGACAGGTGGCGGTCAACGGCATTGTCAAGACGGATCCGCGGCTGCCCAGCGGCGGCATCAAACGGTCGGGATACGGCCGGGAACTCGGTCCGCACGGCATCCGTGAATTTGTCAACGCCCAGCAGGTATGGATCGGTCCGGCACAGGGGTAATGATGCTACCCCTGGGGCGTGTAGGATGTGAATTTTTCCATCACATCGGCAATCTGTTTTTCGCTTAAGATGTTCGGATCTGCCAGCATTTTTGCCCGCAGATAAATGTCAGCGCAAAATTCAATCTGTTCGGCCAGCGAATAGGCATGACCGATATCAGGTCCGGCCGCTAAAACACCGTGATTGGCCAGGAGGCAGGCGTACCGCCCCGCCATATGGTTGATGGCTGTTTCCGCCAGTTCCGGTGTGCCGAACAGACAATACGGCGCACAGGGAATGGTTGCCCCCCCGCTGAAGGCGATCATGTAATGAATGGCCGGTAACTCCCATCCCAGCACCGCCAGGGTCGTGGCGTTGGGAGAATGGGTATGAACCACGGCCCCGATGTCCGGTCTTTGTTTGTAGCAGGTCAGGTGCATGCCGGCTTCCGATGACGGCCGCCGGTTGCCGTCAACAATCCGGGCATCAAGATCCAGGATGACGGCATCTTCCGGGGTCATTTTTCCGTAATCCATGGAACTGGGGCTGATGGCCATCAGTCCGGCATCAGCATTAAAAATGCTGATATTGCCGCTGGTGCCGGCAGTCAGCCCGGCATCCCCCAGCTTTTGACAATAGTGAACCACCTGCATGCGCTCTTTTTCCATCTGCACGGCGCTTTTCCTTTTTTGGTTTTTGCTTACCCGGTTCGAAGTGAACCGCCAGATTGTTTTTTTTTAGGCCTTAAAAAATCAATCCGCTATTTTTTATAAACGATAACACCGCCGGTTTAACGAAACGGATAGCCCGATAAAAGAATATCGCAAAGGTGTGCTGGAAAGTCAAACCGGATCATATATGGCCGGGTTGCACGATGACAGAAAAAGATGGTTTTCAGAGTGTTGCGGAAATGAAATACGGAAAAAGCCCAACCCCCGGCCCGGAGTTAAAAAGAGGGTCGGATATTTTACTCGGCCCATGGGGCCTTGGTGAAAAATTTTTAGAGTGCAAAACTAAACTTCTTGTCCGCGTCAGGCATTAAAGCAATTATATTCAGTTCTGAATCCGCTGATCCGGATCTGTTGTTGCCCTCATTTTAAATTTAAATTCAATTCCATTTTGCCGGTTTTTTACATTTTTCGGATGAAACACAACCACATTCTGATGTCTTCGGGAATGGATCAATCGTGTAATTTTTTCAATGAATTCATTAACATCAAAGGGCTTTACAATAAAGTCGTCCGCCCGGGACCGTAAAACTTTTTCAATGTGTTCCGGCATGGACTTAACTGCGAGCACCATTGACGGAATATCACATAAATCCGGTTCATTTCTCAAGTTATCAAGGATCTTGAGCTCATTGTCGAGGGAATTCGCCATATTGACCAGAATCATATCCGGCATCATTTCTTTGATTTTTTGAAGCGCTTTTTCACTGTTTGGGCTAAAGCATACCGCAAATCCCTGCATTTCAAGATATGTTTCAAAAATCGCCTGGTTGGTTTCAGTGTTGTCCAGAATCATAACAATGTCTTTTTCAGCCATGGAGCCTGCCTTTCCTTTCTTAATGAGATTGCAACTGGTGGCGGTGCGGAACTGAATAAAAATTGCAATTCACATGCCATTTAAACCCGGCTGAATTTATATTTAAGTGCCTGTTTCCATAAAGCATACGGAAGAAAGGAAAATCGCCGATAAAAAGGTGTAACAATTTTATACATTTTTGATTGTTCTGCCGGTAAAAAGCTGTTACGAATTTACACAATTGGGTTATCCGCTTAACTCACGTTCCGATATTCTTGTTTGTAGTAACGCCGCGAGGCGTTAAATCTCAATGCCCTTAGGGGCACCCTGCAAACAAACCATCATTTCAACCAAAGCGGAGAAGGCAATTTAAGCAAACTGGATATAAATAAGCCGGGTGGAGTATGAAAAAAGCCAGAATTCTGGTGGTAGATGACAACAAAGTGTTTCTTGAGCTGTTCGGCTATCAGCCTGAGGCGCAGGCATTTGAAATAGTAACATTTACGTCAGCTGAAAGCGCCCTGAAATTTCTTGAAAAAGAATTTGCGGACCTGATCATATCAGATATTCAAATGCCGGAAATGTCCGGCCTGGCGTTTTTCGAAAGCGCCCAGGACGCCTACCCGGATGTTCCCTTTATCTTTCTGACCGCTTACGGATCAACCGAAATAGCCATTGATTCGGTCAAAAAGGGGGCGTTTCACTATTTTGAAAAACCCTTAGACGATAAGCTGGATCTTTTCTGGTCCACAGTGCGCCAGGCCCTGGACAAGCGCCGCCGGCTGGGAGAAATCGAATCCCTGAAAAAAGAAAAATCCCTTCGATTCCGGAGCGCGGAATCCATCATCGGCCGGTCGGAAGAAATGGAAAAAGTGCTGCAATCCATCGAAGAAGTGGCGGATCTGCCGGTGACTGTAATGATATACGGCGAAACCGGCACCGGAAAAGAACTGGTGGCCCGGGCCATTCATGAGACCGGAAATCGCCGGAACACCCCTTTTTTTGCCGTCAACTGCAATGAATTTTCCCCCGGCATCCTGGAAAGCGAGCTGTTCGGACATGAAAAAGGCGCTTTTACCGGGGCGGTGGGCCGAAAAAAGGGATTGTTTGAAATTGCACATAACGGCACCGTTTTTCTGGATGAAATCAGCAATGCACCGCCGGAGTTGCAGTCAAAGTTGTTAAGAGTGCTTGAAAGCCATAATTTTTCCAGGGTCGGCGGCACAGCCACCCTATCATCCGACTTTCGGGTTGTGGCTGCCACCAACAGCCGTCTGGAAGACGAGGTGACCGCAGGCCGTTTCCGGCAGGACCTTTTGTACCGGCTCAATGTGTATACCATTGAAATTCCGCCATTGAAAAAACGCAAGGAAGATATTCCGTTGCTGGCCCAATATTATTTTAACCGGTTTAATCTGGCGTATCACCGCGCAATCGAGGGGATTTCGGAAAGAGCCATGATGGCGCTGGCGGGATATGACTGGCCGGGCAATGTGCGGGAACTGGTCAATGTCATGGAAAGAGCCGTCATTACCTGCCGGGAAAATATGATTACGACAAAAGATTTTCCGTTTAACGGGGACGCGGAATTGGATATTTTCCGATTTAATGTTTCCGGCTTTAATCTAAAGGAAATGGAAAAATTTGTAATCCGCATGGCGTTGGAAAAATCGGATTTTAACAACACCCATGCGGCGGAACTGCTCGGCATTGCCCGAAAGACCCTGATCGAAAAAATAAAAAAATATGAAATCATCCATTGACCCGCATTTGCCGGGTTGCGCTCACTGACACCTTTTTAATAGAAACCATAGGGATTATGGATATTATGTTGTGCTCAACGTTCAAACGGCTATTGATTATTCTCCTGTTGGCATTTGCGCTGTTTTTTAATAATGCATGGGCATCTGAAAATTCCGCGGAACCATTGCCAAAAGAAGATAAAAGCATCTACCATTTACAGGAAATCGTGGTGTCCGCCACCCGGGAAGAAACACCCCGGCAGGATGTGGCGGCCAACATTATTGCCGTGGATCGGGAGACCATCGAAAAAATGCCGGCTGCCACGGTCGGGGAAGTGCTTCAGTACATTCCCGGGGTGTATGTGGAATTTAACGGCGGCCCCGGAAGCATGGCCGTGGCCCGGATTCAGGGAGCGGAAGTCCGGCATGTGGCGGTTTATATGGACGGCGTGCCGTTAAACCAGCTGGCCAACCCCCTGACGGATCTGAACTATCTGCCCGTGGGTGCCATTGAGCGGATCGAGGTTTACAAGGGCGCCGCGTCCTCCGCATGGGGGGCTTCCCTGGGCGGGGTGATCAACATCATTACCCGGGAACCGGATGCGGCAGCACCCGTGACCGGCAGTATCCGCTCATCTTACGGCAAAGCCGATACGTCCAAAAACCGGGGGCATATCAGCGGGACCAAAGACCGGTTCGGCTACTTTTTGTCCGTGACCAGTGACCACAGCGACGGGTTTATGGAAAATTCCGCCTACGACCAGACCGCAGCATACGGAAAACTCAATTATGATATGGGCACAACCGGCCGGCTGAATTTTGTATGCTCCTGGGATGAGGGCGAGAGTGAAGATCCCTTGATCAACTACCCGGACTTCTGGGATGACATCAACCAGGAGCGCACGTATCAGCGCCTGCTGTTTGAAAAGGATTTGACGCACTACCTGTCCATGACCGTGGAAGGCCGGCACCATGAGTATGACGTATTCATCGAGGATGTGTTTTCCGATTACCGGATGGTGTATAATGATTATGAAGAAGAATCCTGGGGCGGCAGTGTCCGCCTCAATTATACACCGAATGCGGAAAATATCGTAAATCTGGGGTTTGACGGGGACTGGGGCGAGTTTGACTGGATCAATTACACCCGAAAATATGACACCCGGAACTGGGCCGTATATGCCAATGAGACGTTTTCCCGGAAAAACGTTTCGGTCAATGCCGGGTTCCGGTATGACGACAACCGGGATTTCGGCTCTGAAATCAGTCCCTCCGCCGGTGTGGTTTATCGCCTGTTTGATGACCGGGTTCTGGTTCGGGCCCAGGTGGCCAAAGGGTTTTCCGCACCGCCCGCTGCCTGGGTCAAAGATCCTGTCTATGGCACCCCGGATCTGGACCCGGAAACCGCAATAAACTATCAGGTGGGGTCGGAAATCCGGTTTTTGAAGGTTTTTCTGTTTGAAGTCAATCTGTTTTACGCGGATGTGGATGACCTGATTCAGTATGACCCGGATACGAGAAAATTTCAAAACATTGAAAAGGTCGTCCGCCAGGGGGTGGAAGGGATTCTGTCCGCATCCTTTGACTGCGGCCTGGACCTGTCGTTTTCCGGCAGTTTTACGGATGTGGAAGACGACACCACCGGCGAAACCATCAAGGATATTCCCAAAGAGCAGTACCAGGCGTCAGCCGCCTATACCTGGCACTGGATGACCCATTCCCTGTTCGGAAAATACACGGATTATAACTCCACCTATCCGGAAACCCGGGACAAGAAATTTGTTTTTGATTACAAGTTTGCGGCAAAACTGCCTGAAATTTACCATACGGTCGAACCCGAACTTTTCTGTTCCGTCTATAACCTGTTCAACTCCAATGTGGTTTATCGCGGCGTCTGGCCCCAGCCGGACCGGTGGCTTGAAGCAGGCGTGAGCCTGTCGTTTTAAAGGGCCTTTGAAAAACATCGGATGCCGGCAGAGCCTGAAAAAAAATGCAGGTGTAACTGATCCGCGATCGGCAAAAAATATTTAAACCACCCGTTCGCGATGCTCACTTGAGAACACAGAGGTCACAGAGGAAAACAGACAAGGTTTTTTCTTCGTGATCTCCGTGGCCTCTGTGGTTTAAAAAATATTATGGCTGAATAAATACAAAAAGATTTCACATGGCGAGCTTCCCGAATAGACCACCATTTACAAAAAATGGACAAGGGATGATCCGGCACATACGCGTTGGGATATGGCTTTCCGTGCTGGTGGTTCTGTTGACCGCTTGTTATTTGGACGAAGACCCGGATGAGTCGCTCAATGCGGATTCTTCTGGTGCCGATTCCCCCGGCAATGTCCTCCGGATCGACGTGGATTATGACTTCGGTCCATTTAATCCCCATCGGGTGGATGCTTCAGGGTCTACCTATGTGTTTCCGTTTATTTACAGCTTTCTCTTTGTGCCCGGCCCGGCCGGTGTACTTGAACCGGACCTGGCCGTCGCCTGGTTCTATGACCCGAAAACATTTACCTGGCGCATTGACCTGCGCAAAGATGCTTTTTTCCACAACGGCGACCCGGTAACAGCCGCGGATGTCGTGTTTTCAATCCAATCTGTTATTGAGCACAGAATTCAAAACATGCAAGCGGACATCAAAAATATCAAGGCAATGGATCCGTATTGTATTGAGATACAGTTGAAACGGGATGATCCGGCCCTGCCAAACAAGATCTGGGATATGTCGATCACACCGGCGCCGGACCGTCACGCCAACCTGGAACTGGACAATGCACCGGTCGGCTCCGGCCCGTTTCAGTTTGACCGGAAAACAGATGACGATAAGGTCCTGCTGTTGGCCAATGACAGGTATTATAACGGCCGACCGGAAATTGACCGGGTGGTGCTGCACTATATCCCGGACCGGGAAAAATCCTGGGCCCGCCTGCTGAACGGTGAAACCGATATTGCCGGCAACATAAGGCCCAAAAATTATGACATCATGGCCCAATATGCGGACCGGTTTTATTTTGATGAATATTCACATAATTATTACACCCTGGTGCTTTACAATACCCGACACCCTTTGTTTGAAAATCCCAATGTGCGCCGGGCCCTGACCCATGCCATTGACCGGGAGAGTATGGTTTCTGAAATGCTGGGCGCTATGGCCGAAGTGGTGGCCGGGCCCATGGGAAACCACTCTCCCTGGCATGATCCAAATCTCACCCCCCTGTCCTATGATCCCTACCTGGCCCTTGAATACCTGAAAAAAGCGGGCTGGACCCTGGACCCGGATACCCGGTGCCTGATGAACGCGGGCCGGGCGTTTGAATTTTCCCTCCTGCTGCCCGAAGGCAGTGAAACAGACCTCAGGATCGCCCGGTTCATCAAGCTCAACCTGAACGAGGTGGGCATCCGGGTGCGTTTAAAGGCCCTGCCACCGGATGCGCTCTATGAATGTTATTATCGAAACACGGCATTCGATGCCGTGCTGATCGAAATGTCCGCAAACGCTCGTCGGCCGGAAGAAATCTTAAGTATTTGGGCGTCAACGGACGAGGGGGTCGCTAATGCCGGTGGATTTGATTCCCCGGAAGCAGCCCGTCTGGTCGGCCGGGTCCTTGCCGCCAAAGATCCGGAAACGCGAAAAGCATTTTTACAACAATTTGATCGATTGATTGCCGACCTTCAGCCGGCAAGCTTTTTGTTCCAGAAACTCTATCTCGACGCCATGTCCCGTCGGTTTTCGGTCAAATATAGTTTTACCTTTGATCATCAGGGAGCTTACCGGCTCCAATATGCCCGGCTGAACAATGAATAAAACCGTTACGCTTTAAACCCACCAAATGTAACATTTTGTAACACTTGGTTCGGTCCTCTTTTCCCCTTCTTTTAAAATTTTCTGTAAATACAATCCGTTGTTATTGATGGCAAAAATACTTGGATACGGTATCAATCTTGCATCCTAATATCCAGCGTTAGTTTTAAATGTCTGACAAGTAAAATAACACAAATATTTTGCGGAAAAATCATCATGTTTTTAGAAACAGACCCTTTTTTAGAAACAAACACCTGCCGTGGATCGGGATATATGGAATATAATGTTGAATGGCTGAAGGAATTGGGAGTTGTGGAAGTTGTCGCCGGAGGAGCGGTGAATCATGAAAAGCGGAAGGAAATTTTCCGTGCGTCC
>JAABSL010000294.1 GCA_011390415.1 Desulfobacteraceae bacterium | reverse complement strand
GTGATGCTATGCGTTAAATTAGCGCTCCCTCACGGTCGCGTCAGCAAGCGGTTTAAATGTCAAATATGAATTTATTTTCTCGTGCCTCCGGTTCGCCATAGGAACGTAAGATATTTAATAAATATCTGATAATCGGGCACTTGAATCCCATTGCAACACAGCCGAGCGCAGACGGTTTACATGGAAAAAGGGAGCAAATTGTTTGAGCGGTATCGGTGTTTCGAATGATGGGAATTCTGCCGGACTTCATTGAAAACTGACGATCTGTTTTTCTAAAATTTCAGCGAGTTTTTGATCCCGCCATGGAAACCGGCAAAGCGAGGAAGACTGTGTTGCAGGGCGGGTTTCTTTTGTTACTTTTCTTTGCCCGCCAAAGAAAAGTAAAGAAAAAAGACGGTCCCGAATTTTGAGGAGACGGTAATATATACTAAAAACAGATTATTACAGTGCCCCTTCAGGGCACACAATCATGATGTTTTCAGTCCCGGGGTTAAAACCCCGGGCTATTTGCCTTTGCTGCTTCGCAGCATGATGCAACGGCTTTTTAAAATACGGCCGATTTATGTAACAATATGAAACTGTTTGCACACCGCGCACCGGCAAAAATTGCCAGAGCCACCCGTTAATTCAAGTTGAGGATACGACCATGAGCTTAATCGCCCGGGCGATATTACTCCGCCAGCAGTTAAAATCCAAAAAGCTGAAACAATGCCCCCGGTGTTCTCTCTTCTATGAGCAATCCCGGGACCACTGCCCGCACTGCACCGGTTTAAATAACAGACAGATTGAAGACCTGATGGAGCGGCAAAAATCATTTCAAACCGGCAACATTCTGCATATTGTCTTTGTTTTTGGCGCTTTAGCGCTTTTTTTCGCCCTGTTGATCTGGATTCTTTAGAAATATTTTATTTATTCTGAAAAAACGCTTGTTTCCGACGCTCAACTGTTGCTATCTCAAAACATAACCCGCTTAATATATTATTTATTATTTTTTTTGAAAAAGATTTCAGACACCACTCAAAACTGAAAACGTGAGCTCCGGAAAGAATATGATGCAGATCCTGATCAAAATTATTTTCAGCGTGGCGATCATTCTTGCTGCCACGGCAATTGCAAAAAGATTTCCCGCCACCGCCGGACTCATCGGCGTCATGCCGCTGACCGGCGCCCTTGTCCTTATCTGGGTCTACCTGGAAAACAAGGGCAATCCCGTCATCATGCAGGAATTTGCCAGAGGCGCGTTGTGGGGCATTCTGCCCAGCATTCTCTTTTTTCTTACGGCGTTGATCTGCTTTAAAAAACAGCTGTCTCTGCCGCTTGTTCTGGCCGCAGGCTTTGGCGTATGGATGGCTGCGGCCGTTGTTCACCAGTGGATACTGAAAGGATAACCTGAGATGATTCGCAACATATTGATAAAATTTAAAAACCGGCTGTTTCGCATTAACGATGAAGAACCCCTGAGCAAACTTTCCCTGTGCGTGATTATTGCCCTGGATCTGTTTATCCTGTTTGTGGTGTTCAGCGGTCTGCACGAACATACCCGACAGCTGACATCACCTGCAGAAACTGTTCCCTCTGAATGCCGGGACGTGTTTGTCCAGGAAAACTGGACCGAATCCAACCGGATTTCAAAACTGCAAACACTGGTGCTTTCCGATTATCATCAGTATTCGTACCCGCACACCCGCCGGTTTGATCCTTCCCGGATCCAAAAAATGCATCCCTTATGTGAAGACGTCTTGTTAAAGATAAAGGCGATCGCAGAAGATAAACAGATTTTTGATTTGTTTAAGCAGCGGGAAAAGCTGGAAAAAGCAAAAGCGCAGGTCTCGTCCGGGTTTCAGCAGTCAAAAGATGTCTACGACACCTCGCTTCTGGAAAACATGGCGGAAAGCGACAGCGGCCAGAGCCGGCTGCCCACTATTTCCGATTCCATGAAAGAGAAAAGCCGGCAGATAGAAAGCTTTAATTCCCGGATTTTAACGGTCGAAAACCAGCTCAACAGCGACGATAAAATCAGGGATCTGTGGGCGTTTATCCGGGAAGGAGACGGCGGGCGCAGGGACCGGCTGGTCAAAGACATCAATCAGAGCGAGTTCTGGTACCCATTCAAGGAATTATTGTGGCAGCTGGTGTTTCTGCTGCCCCTGTTCTTTTTGTTTTATGTCTGGAATGTGAGAAGCATCAGAAAAAACAGCAATCTGCAGGTATTGATTTCCGCGCACCTGCTGGTCATTGCCGCCATCCCCATATTGTTTAAAATTTTAGAAGTGGTGCTGGATCTGATTCCGCGGCATTTTTTCAAAAAATTTTTTGAACTGCTGACTGCGCTGCACATTATTGCCGTCTGGCATTATCTGGTAATTTTGGCGTCCATCGGGGTGGCCCTGCTGGCGATTTATATCATCCAGAAGAAAATTTTCAACAAACACCGGCTTCAGTTAAAGCGGCTGGCCAAAGGCCAGTGCTATCACTGCGGGAAACACCTGCCGCCGGATGCCGGCATCTGCCCGTTTTGCGGGGCCAGCCAGCAAACAGATTGTCCGTTCTGCGATCAGCGCACTTTTACGGCCGGCGATTTTTGCACCCGGTGCGGGAAAGGGCTTGCACAGGAGGGTGTTGAAAAAACCTAATCCCCGCAATCACATGACCCGCAGGAACAGATTTTTCCTTCTGCCTTTTCAAAGGCTTCCTTGCCTTCCCGAAAGGCAAAAACGGCAATTAAGACCGCGCCGATGGCGTCTATTCCGCCAAAACCGGTGAGTTCATAGCCCAGGCTGGCAAACAACAGCACAAAGGAAAGGTACAAACAGGTTTTGGTGCAGTTGGCGTCCGCGATGATGGCGTCCGACGCCAGGGCTTTGCCGGCCTGCATTTTAAAATGAATCAGCACCCACATGGTGAGTATGGAAATCAGGGAAATCACAATGCCCCAGAATGTGGTTTCCGGTTGATGGCCCTGATACAGATTGATGCCCGCGGAAAAAAGCAGGCCAACGGTCAGCAGATAAAACGCCGTGCCGGTGATTTTCAGTGCGGTTTTTTCAAACAAATCCGGTTCATTGGATTGAGCCGCATTGATCCGGCCAATCATGTGCCAGATGCCGATGCCGGAAATCACTTCCACAAACGAATCCACGCCAAAACCGAAAAGCGACAGGGTTTCATCGTCAATGGCAAAGAAAATTGATACCAGTCCTTCGATAATGTTATACAGCACCGTTATTTTTGCCAGCCAAAGGGCGCGTTTGTAAAGGCCGGTCCGTTCAGCCGAAATTCCAGGCGATTGAATTTGCATCAGAGAACTCCTTTTAAGGTTTCAAAACAACATAAGCACGTTACAGCGGATTTCAATCTTCGCAAAATTTTGCCCGCACATCAGGAGAAGATAAAAGGATAAAACAAAGGAACAGGCGAACGGAAAAACAGGAGAAACTTTTTTACGGAGCGGTTTAATTCACCCTTACCGCGTCTTTATCCAGAGCAGTATCTGTTTTTAAATCAATATGTTGAACACCAAACAGCTGTTTTAAGATATCCAGGTTTGTTTTATTAAGCCCCTGCATGCGGGACAGGCTTTTGGGATGCACCGTCAGGGTTACGGTATCATTGGCCGTTTTTTTGGCGGAAGCGGTTTTTTTTCTGATTTTTTCAATGGCCGTGTCCAGCAGGATTTTTGAAAATACCAGATGCCCCAGTGCCGGGTGATAGGGACCGGCCAGAACGGTAGCCGGATCATCCAGGCTTTCCGATGCCTGCAGGCCCATGCGAATAACCTCAATCTGATTTTCTTGAAACAAGAGATACAATTTTTTGAGCAGGTCCACACTCGCCTCAAGGGACTGCGGCCGGTATTTGCCGGCTTTGTAAGCCACTGCCAGGGGACTGCCGGCGAGCACCAGGGTGGGATAGATTCTGACAAAATCAGGTTTTAAACCGATGATCTGGCGGGCGGTTTCCAGGCACAGGGTGTCATTGTCTCCGGGAAGCCCGGTCATCATTTGCAGACCGATTTGGCAGTTTTCCTTTTTGAGCAAAGCGACCGCAGACAGGGTGTCTTTTGCGGTATGCCCCCGATGGGATTGGTTGAGGACCCGGGCATTCATGGACTGAACCCCGAGTTCAACAGTGGAAACCGGGTACGGGCGGATCAGGTCAAGCCGGTTTTTGTCAATGGTGTCCGGTCGGGTGGAAAAACGGATACCGTTGATCTGGCCGGACGCCACAAAAGGAGCTACCTGATCCAGCAGGCCCACAATATTTGCCGGAGCAAGCCCTAAAAAATTGCCGCCGAAAAAAGAGACTTCCGTCCAGGACCGGTCCTTTTTAAACTCCAGATATTGATGGATAATCGAGTGTATTTCAGTTTCCGACGGAATGGCGCCGGATGCATCGGAACCTGACGCCCCGGTAATGGACTGCTGATTACAGAATATGCATTGATGGGGACACCCAAAATGGGGAATGAAGATGGGGATGATCAGGGGTTTACGGGGCGTTTTCATTCAACTGCCTGATGGCATTTTTGGCAGCATCCTGTTCTGCTGCTTTTTTATTCTTTCCGGTTCCCAAAAACGTAAAGTCGCCGATGGCAAGAGAGACTTCAAATGTTTTGTCATGATCCGGCCCGGTTTCATTGACAATACAATAAGCGGGCTGCTGATTGCCGGATGCCTGGACCATCTCCTGGATACGGCTTTTAAAATCCGTACTTTCTTCTCCCACGGCAAATCCGTCAAAAAGACCGGAAAAATGAACCCGCACCACGTCGAAAACCGTCTGAAATCCCCCGTCCAGATAGACGGCGGCCAGCAGGGCCTCCAAGGCATCGGCAAGAATTGAATTTTTTTTTCCGCCGCCGGCCTGGAGTTCTCCCTTGCCCAGACGGATAAATTCACCCAGATTTATTTTCTTGGCAATACCGGATAATTGCACCTCGTTGACCAGCTGGGAGCGGATTTTGGACAGCGCTCCTTCCGTGAGCAACGGGAACCGGTCCATCAGCAAATGGCTGATAATCACACTTAAAACGGCATCACCCAGAAATTCCAGCCGCTCATTGTCGGGTACATCTTTGTCGGCAAGCTCATTGACAAAGGAGCTGTGACGCAGGCTGTTTTCTAGAAAGCCTTTATTTTTAAACGTATAACCGAGATTTTGTTCAAGTTTGGACAGGTCGGCGGTCATGATGAAATCGAAAAAGTGTTTGAATTAAAACTTTGAATTTCCTGCACCAGTCGCTCATAGCAGATATAGGGAACCGATAAATGGCCGTCAGCGGTGCCGATTTTGATGTGGGGGGTGATTGCCCCGTGAAAATCAGACCCGCCTGTGGGCAGCAGATCAAATTTTTCCGTCAGTTCCAAAAAATAATCGGTTTCTTCCGGCGAATGGCTCGGATAATAGACCTCTATTCCTTTGAGTCCCATGGGTACCAGCTCGGACAGCAGATATTCATAGGCTTCAAAATCAGGCACTTCCAGCAACCCCGGATGGGCCAGGATAGGGACGCCCCCGGCCGAACAGATCAATTCAATGGCGTAATCGGTGGCAATCCGGGTTTTTTCAACATATGCGGGTTTTCCCTTTCCCAGATAATGGGAAAACGCGGTCCCGATGGAGTCGGCAATGCCTTTTGCCACCAGTACCCGGGCAATATGGGGCCGGCCGATCTGTGCGTTTTTTTCGGATGCAGAAATTACTTCATCTAAGGAGATGTCCACGCCGAGATCATTTAACCGTTCAATAATATAGGGATTTCTGCTCTTCCGGGCCTGCTGCTGCTGCAACAGCGACTGGTTAAGGGCCGGATGATCCACGTCAAAGCCGTATCCCAGGATGTGGAAACTTCCGGAAGCACTGAAAAAATCAGGAGATTGGGCGCTGATTTCAACGCCGGTCAGGAATTTGAGGGAACCGGAAAGATCACCGTGCGCCAGTATCTTCCGGGACCCGTCAATGGAATCGTGATCGGTTAAGGCAAAGGCCTTTATGTCGGCTTTTTTTGCAAGCAGCAGAATGTCAAGAGGATCGAATGATCCGTCGGAAGCAGTGGAGTGAATATGCAGATCAATTGTCCCGGACTTATAATCCAAGCGCCTTCTCTCTGGCCTCTTCCCTGGTTTTACATTCAATGCACTGGGTGGTGACGGGGCGGGCTTTCAGCCGCTTGACGGAAATATCATCCCCGCATTTTTCGCAGATACCGAAGGTGCCGTCTTCAATCCGGTCCAGGGCTTTTCTGACCTTTTTGATCAGTTTATGCTCTCTGTCACGAATCCGGAGCTCGAAATTCCGGTCCGCCTCATAGGTGGCCCGGTCCGTGGGATCGGGAAAATTATCTTTAGGGGTGTTCATGTCGGAAACCGTTGTATCCGCCTGACTTAACAGGTCTTCCATCCGCTTTGTTAAAAGGTCTTTGAAAAACTCCAGATCTTTTTTCTTCATCACTGTCCCCTTTCCGTCTTCATGCATCAAGAAATTATCGTTGCAGTCATTCTCAACTGAAGTTCGGTTGATTCTTTTATAAAGAAGGATTAGTTACCATGAATTCTTTACAATTGTAAAGAAAAAGTTTGCATTATACGTTAAACAGCTTGCGGGTAAAATCCAGGTACACGGATTTATTCCGATGAGATCCCGGATTTTTCAGAAAAAGGGTGGGGTCATGCAGGATTTTGTTCACCAGGGATTCCGTCATTTTTAGAAGGGCCTGGCGATCTTCATCCGACAGGTGCTGGAGGGAATTTAAGGTCTTTGATAATTCCATTTCGGAAATCGCTGTCAGCTTGTTCCGCAGCGCGATGATGGTGGGAACAACGTCTAAACTTTCATACCACTGGGTAAATTTAATCACGGACTCATCAACAATCCGTTCGGCCTTTATGGACTCCATGTTGCGGGTTTCAATGTTTTCGCTGATAACGCCCTGAAGATCATCAATATCATAGACATACGCATTGGAAATCCGGTTAATGGCCGGATCAATATCCCGGGGAACGGCAATATCAATAAAAAACAGGGGCCGGTTCCGGCGGAACCGCATGACCGGCTTGACATGGTGTTTGGCAATGACGTAATTCGGTGACCCCGTGGAACTGATAATGATATCTACTGTTTTGAGCTTTTCCGGAATTTCTTCCAGATGAATGGCTTGGCCGCGGTAGCGGTCCGCCAGCTCCACCCCCACGGAAAACGTCCGGTTGGCCACCAGCAGCCTGCCGGATGTGGACGTATTTCGCATGAGATGTTCCACCGCCAGTTCGGCCATTTCGCCGGCCCCCACCAGAAGGACGGTTTTGTCGTTCAGGGAGTTAAAGATTTTTTTCGCCAGTTCCACGGCCGCATAACTGATGGAAACCGCGTGCCCGCCGATGCCGGTTTCATGGCGGACCCGTTTTGCCACTGAAAACGTCTTGTGCAGCAGGCGGTTTAAGATCAGGCCGGTGCTTTTTTTCGTTACCGCGGTTTTAAACGCATCCTTGACCTGACCGAGAATCTGCGGCTCGCCGATCATCATGGAATCGAGGCTGGATGCCACCCGGAACATATGGGCAATGGCCCGGCTTCCGGCGTGAACATACATGCTCTGCTGCAGCTGGGTCCGGGAAATGACTTTTGTTGCCGCCATAAACGATGAGACGGTTTCAATGGCCAGGGCGGAATCGCTGGTCACCATGAGCACCTCCACCCGGTTGCAGGTGGAAATGATCATGGCTTCATTGATATGAGATGATTCCTGTAATAAATTCAACGCATTTTCAGTTTCATGGGTTGAAAATGCCAGTTTTTCCCGCAGTTCCAACGGTGCGGTCCGGTGGTTGACGCCGATGACGACAATATCCGACAAACCCGGCCCGGCGGCCGGACTGCCGGTCAGATCACCATTATCACTTTGTGAATTCGTCATGGTGACCCTCCAGAAGAAAATTAACCCCGAAAAAGGTAAACAACAGCGCGGCAAACCCGACAATGGCCATGATGGCGGCCCGTCGTCCCCGCCACCCGGAAACAAGCCGGCCGTGCAGCAGGGCCGCATAAATCAGCCACGAGATGACTGACCATATTTCCTTGTTGTCCCAGCTCCAGAATTTTCCCCAGATCAGCTGGGCATAGACAAAGCCGGTGATCAGCCCGATGGTCAGCAAGGTAAAGCCGGTGACAATAAATCCATATCCGGTTCTGTCCAGAAATTCCAGAGACGGCAGTCGTTTTAAAAAAAACCGGTTGGTTTTGGTTTTGATGGCGTTTTCCTGAATCAGGTACAGGATGCCCGTTCCGCAGGCCAGGGCCAGCGCCGCCTCGGCAAGAAATATGATAATGATGTGAATCACCAGCCACAGGCTTTTAAACAGCGGCGTCGGCGCTACCGCCACCGACGGAACGCAGAATGCGAAAATCACAATGGCCGCGGTCAGAGGGGCGGCAAAAACCCCCAAAATATTCAGGCGGTACCGGTATTTGAGCAGAAGATAGACCCCGGCCAGGGACCATCCGGCAATCAAAAGGGTTTGATGAAGATTCTGGGCCGGTAAATATCCGATCCGGAAAAATTCATATCCGATCAGGGCCGTATGAACGATAAAACCGGCCAGCAGGGTATGATAGGCCAGGCGATGATATTGCTGTTTCTGGGCGAATAAAAACAAAATATATCCGGCGGAACTCAAGACATATAAAAATATAATAATGAATAATATCGATGCCATAAACCGGTTCCTATATTTATTTGGTGATCAGCTTCGGTTGCCGGGCCGCAGACTCCATCAGGTCGGCATAGGTGTACCCGCTGCCCAGAACATCATAAAGAAGCTGGTTGATGCGTTCGGTTTCATCATTTCGGATCATTGCCACCAGGTCATGATCAATGAGTTTTTCAAAAATCGGTTTGTGGGCTTCCGGTGCATGTTCCTGGCTGAGCAGCTTTTTCCGGATTTCTCCCATGAGGGCAAGAAACACGGCATACTCGTCTCCAAAGGTTTTTTCAAGCTCTTTTCGGAGTCTTTTGGCAAAAGCCGGGCTTTTGCCGGATGTGGAGATGGCAATACACAGATCGCCCCGCCGGATGATGGACGGGAGAATAAAATTACAGATATCCGGCACATCGGCAATATTGCACAGCATATTTCGGGCTTCGGCGTCCGCATTGACCCGGCGGTTTAACTGTTCATCATTGGTGGCGCCGATCACCAGAAATTTGCCGTCAAGGTCTTGAGTCTGATACGGCCGGTTTATAAGCGTCACCGCCGAATTTTGCGCCAGATTTTTTAATACTTCCGAAAATTCGGGACTGACCGCGGTGACAATGGCCTCGCATTCTGCAAGGGTTTTTGCTTTTCGGGAGGCAACCGCGCCGCCCCCGACCACCAGGCAATGCCGGCCTTTGATATCTAAGTTAACGGGATAAAACATTATACAGTGTCCAGCTCAATGGTTAAAAGATCTTTGGCAAGAATCAGCGGACCGCTGTATGTTTTGCGGCATTGCTGAAAAATATCAACGGTTTCGCACTCCGGGTAAAAATGCGTCAGTACCAGTTGTTTAACATTTGCCCGGGCCGCAATCCGGCCGGCGTAAGACGGCGTCAGATGTCCGGGCACTTTCATGGAATCGGGCAAGGCGCTTTCACAGATCAGCAGATCCGCGTTTTGTGACAGCGCGATTAAATTTTCGCTGTCATCCGTATCCCCGGAATACACCACGGATGCGCCTTCCGGGGTGGTCACCTTATAGGCAAGACTTTCCGGACTGTGCGCCACCGGGGTCACGGAAACGGTAAAGCCGTCAAACAAATGCGTTTCACCGGGCGTGTGGCCGAATTCAACAAGGTCCAACAGACCGCTGACATCGATCCATTCATGGTAAACGGATTTCAGCTGATGGTAAAAATTTACAAAACCGGGGCCGCCGCACAGGATGAGATTCTTTTTTCGTATATTTTCCGGATACTTACTTGAAAATAAAAACGGCACCAGCTCCCCGGTATGGTCCGGATGGAAGTGGCTGAAAAAAAGATGGGAAACATCAGATACCAGAACCCCGGCCTCCAGAAGCCGCCGCATGGTTCCCGGTCCGGTGTCAAAAACCAGGTTGTTGTCGCCGGTCCGCATTAAAACAGCACAGGCACTGCGATCCAGCGATGGCACGCAGGTTCCGGACCCGAGTATGGTGACGGAAAGTTTATTCTTGCCTGGATTTGTTTGCATTTTTTGACTGGTTGTTTTCAAATTGCCGGATAATCCATGTTAGCAATTTTTCCGGATCATTCAGATCTATTTTTTTTGCCATCAGCGTCAGCTGCGCTTCGGCCCGGGCCATACTCCGGTGACCGCCCGCGGAACCGAACTCACCGAATTTTGAGGATATCAGCTTGCCGGCGTCCTTGCGGGTCCCGTCGTTTCGGACAACGACGATCAGTTTGCCTTCATGAATACCGAAAACAATACTCCAGGCAATTAAATTAAACCGCATGAAAAAATCCGCAATTAACACACAAATATCGGCATTTTTAAGGGTTCCCATATTCACAAAAATTTTGTTCCGGGAAATCACATGGTCATTGATGGCTTTTTTAAAATCCTCCATAAAATCCAGCCGGAGGTCCACCTGTTCAATTTTTCGGGCCATGTGAATATTGACATGCTTGAAAAGATACTGAAACGCCCGCATGTCTTCATTAACGGCTTTTCGTTCAAAATTGGCGGTATCGGTTTTGATGGCATAAAACAGCCCGGTCGCCAGCCTGGAATTCGGTTTGATTTTTGCCGCCCGTAAATATTCCGTCAGCATGCTGGCAGTTGCGCCGTATTCGGGACGGATATCTTTAAACGGGGCCGGAATGCCCGAATCCGAATGATGATCGATGATGGCGGCATAGCTGAAACCGGCAAATGCTTCATTATGGTCCGGCTGGGAGTCTACGATAACAAACTTGTTATAATGATGGGTATCCACCTTGGAGAAATGAATGAGCGTGACGTCGAGCAGCCGGATCATTGCCATGTTGTCCGGCCGGGTGATGGAATTGATATTGGAGATGGTGACATTGGTCACCCGCCGCCATAAAATCCGTTTAACGGCCATGGCACTGGCAATGGAATCCGGATCGGCATTTATCAGGATCAGAACATGGTCGGAGCCGGTAAACTGTTCGTAAAACTGCCTGATTTTTTCAGTTGTTGTTGAAGACACGGTACGGGACCTTTGAAATAGTGGGTCTGATTATTAAATCATTATAATAATATCAGACAGTCTGAAAAATAACAATACTTGCGAATGGCGGATTTCTTTATCCTGATGACGGATCAAATTGAAAATTAAGGGATGCGGGAAAAAATTCATGCCCGAATCGTAAAACCAAATCACGATCCGGGCATGATCAGTAATCAGTTGCAGGTCACATCATAAAGCTCCATAAAACACCTGCCGCCACCGCAGATCCGATGACGCCGGAAATATTGGGGGCCATGGCATGCATCAGCAGAAAATTGGTGGGGTCTTCCTGCTGCCCCACAATCTGAACCACACGGGCAGAATCAGGAACCGCGGAAACGCCGGCCGCTCCGAGGAGGGGATTGATTTTTGGGCGTAAAAACAGGTTTAAAAATTTGGCAAACAGCAGGCCGCAGGCGGTTGCCACACAAAAAGAAGCCGCGCCGAGAACAAAAATCCCTACGGATTTGGACGTCAGGAAAACATCTGCCTGGGTGCTGGCGCCAACGGTCAGTCCCAGTAAAATCGTCACCGTGTCAATAACCGCCGTTCGGGCAGCCACTGCCAGCCGTTCGGTAACCACTGCTTCTTTTAAAAGATTCCCGAAGCAAAGCATTCCCAGCAGAGGGATGGCAGCCGGTGCGATAAAGCAGCAGAGCATCAGCGCCAAAATGGGGAAAATCATTTTTTCGAGTTTTGAAACCGTCCGGGGCTCTTCCATGCGGATCAGACGCTCTTTGCGGGTGGTCAGCAATTTCATGATCGGCGGCTGGATAACCGGCACCAAAGCCATATACGAATAAGCCGCCACGGCAATGGGGCCGATCAGATCTTTTGCCAGCTGGGCGGTGAGAAAAATCGCGGTCGGCCCGTCCGCGCCGCCGATAATTCCGATGGAAGCGGCTTCTTTGGGCGAAAACCCCAGTGCCAGTGCGCCTAAAAAAGTGATAAAAATACCGGCCTGGGCCGCAGCCCCCAGCAGCATGAGAACCGGCCGGGCCAGAAGGGTGGAAAAGTCCGTCATGGCCCCGATGCCCAGAAAAATCAAAGGCGGATATACGCCCTGGGTAACCCCGAGATATAAATAATGCAGAACACTGTTGTCCTCGTAAATCCCCAGCCCCAGACCTTTGAACACCGGGATATTGCCCACCAGAATGCCAAAGCCGATGGGGACCAGAAGCAGGGGTTCATAATGCTTTGCAATTCCTAAGTATATAAAAATACACCCGATAGCGAGCATGATAAAATTTCGGTAGTCTGCCAGGGCAAACCCGGTATTTGAAAAAAAATCCATCAGCAGTTCCATGGGTTTTTCCTTACTCCTTTACAAGAAATTTTTTATAGGCGTCCTGGTCCCAGAAATAATATCCTTTTCCATCCGGAACAATGAGCTTTGTGGCAAGCAGTTCGTGGACGGTTGAGTACGGACGGGCGATATCGACCTTTTTGGCCAGCATAATCAGCTTGGGCAGAGAAAACGGATCCTTCATGGATTGAATCAGTAAATGAAACTGACGGGCGGATTCATTGAAATTTCTGCTGGCCCGGATTTTATGGCGCAGACCGGTTTTTTTCGGCCGGGAGAACAGATTTTTTGCTTTTTTAATGTATTTGTCCTTATTTTCAATAATAATCAGGACTTTATGCAGCTGTGAAATGATAAATGACAATGTGCACAGCGCGGTAAATACAATCAAAACTCCGGTCACTGAAATATTCCATCCATTATAAAAGGCAATGGCTTCAAACCCTTTCAAACTGACACCTCTCTTTTTGGCCGGTTTTTATCCCCGCGGCGTTATTTTTTTTCCGTCCGCGTTTCATTCCGGGTTTCATTGACAAACGCTTTTCTCTGGCGGACCGTCTCTGTGACTCTTTTTGTAATTTTATTTCCAAGATCCGAATCCAGCTGCATCAGATAAAGAAATTCCTCAATCGGAATGATGAGCGCTTCTCCATCTGTCAGGGCCACTGCGCTTTCGTGATAGGTAAACGGGCTGGCAATCGTTGACCAGCCGATCATGTCCCCTTTTTTGTGAAGGGTAAACGACCGTCCATCCTTAAAATAAACCAGGTAGTTACCGGAAATAATGATGTATAGAGTCTGGGAGGTATCCCCCTCCCGAATCAGCCGTTCCCCTTCGAAAATTTTAACCGGATGAACAACGGGAAGGATTTTATCTAACTCACCGGAGGATAGGTCCCGGAATAAATCAATCTCGCGTATATTCTGAGGATCTAAATGCATTTTCAATACTCTTTTTTAATATTGTTGGAACCCGATACATATAAGAAACTGTATATATAAAGGTTGATCAATTCTTGAGTCAATAAAAAAGTAAGGGACGGTTTGCAGGGATTTTTTTGAAAATGGATTTTGATAGAGACAGCGGCAGGGGGAAGCGTTATTCGAATACTTTTATCTCAACCCGCCGGTTCAACTGCTTTCCCATGGGAGACTGATTGTCAGCCATGGGGTGGTCCGATGCATAAACCGTTGTGGTGAGCCTGCTTTTGGAAACCCCTTTGGAAATCAGGAAATCTTTGACGTTGCCGGTCCGCTTGAGAGACAGGGCCAGGTTTTTTTCAGCTGATCCGGAGCTGTCGGTATGTCCGGCAATTTCGAGATTAACATCGGGACTGCCTTTAATCAGCGGAACCGCTTTTTCCAGCAGCGCCTGGTATACCGGCAGAAGTGTGACTTCGCCGAAGTTGAAATGGATGACTTCAAGGGTGGTTCCGGCGGGCAGTGTGGCCAGATTTTTTAATGCAATTTCCGGCAGCAAAGATCCGGTGACGCGAATTTCCGACCGCCTGTTTTTTGCCTGACCGTCAGGGGTGGCATTGGAATAAAAGGGGTCGGATTCCCCATACCCGATCAAATACAGCTGGTTGCCGGAGACGCCGCTGGCAGACAAATATTGCTTCACACTGCCGGCGCGTCTTTTCGATAATATCTGATTGTAGGCGTCTGATCCGGCGAAATCGGTATGACCGGCAATTTCAAAAACAAAATCCGAATGTTCTTTTAATATGGGCACCTGGCTGTCCAACAGCGATTTTTCATACGAACCCAGCTGGTATGAATCATACCCGAAATTAACGGTTTTCAGAATCATGCGCGGCGGGAGTGCAACGACACTGGCAAAAGTAGCGTCCGCCACCATGCTTTCCGGCGCTTCAGGGGTTCTTGGGGTTGCATTGGCACGACCGATAACCGGCGGGGGCGGTTGCGGATGGAATAATTCCGCGCGATAGGCGGATTGCCGGGCCACGGACAGCAAGTTTTTGGCGGGCTGATCAAAGCATTTCCAGTATGCAATGGCTGCCTGTTCGCCCTGGGCCATGGCCTCGTCAATTTTCTTTTCCGCGTACAGGGAATCAACGGATTGTTTGGCGGATTCTATGGTTAAACGGGTTTGGTTAAATTCCTTGGGCGCGGTAATGGCTTCATCTTCTACGCCGAAATACGCCGTCTGAAAGGATTTGCATCCGATGATCAATACCAGGCAGATAATCGCCAGGTAAAGTATTCCGGCTGAAAAGAAATTGATTCTCATTAAGCATCCTTGGGAAATATCCATGCGTCACGTCAGTCGCGCTGATCCCTGCATCACCCGGACCTGATGACATACCAAACTTCAGCAGTCTAAATGGATTAATGACTTTTGTCAAGCGCGAAACTTTTTAATAAACAGGAATTATTGATTTTACACCCGTTCGCCGGACGGGTAAATTTTGCTTGCTATTTATACTTATGGTATTTAAAAATATTATTAAAATTTAAATAAACAATAATTTGTTGAGTTATGAAACAGGCAAACGCCACCCAGACTCGTCCGGGTGGCGTTTTTCTTTTTGGAGGTGTGACGTGGCAAAAATTCTGATCCTTGATAATTATGATTCTTTTACTCATAATCTGGTTCAGATGTTTTTACATTATGATGACCTGACCGTTGATGTTTATCGGAGTGACAAAATCAGTATCCCCCAGATTGCGATGCGGATGCCGGATTATATTTTGATCAGTCCGGGACCAAGAGATCCGGCCAATGCCGGCATTTCCATCTCCGTGGTCAGGGCATTTGCCGGAAAAATTCCGATGCTGGGGGTCTGTCTGGGCATGCAGTGCATCAACGAAGCCATGGGGGGAAGAACAATCAAAGCGCCGGTGCCGGTTCATGGCAAGACCAGCCGGATATTTCACTCAAACCAATCCGTATTCAAAGGGGTGCCGTCGCCGTTTACCGCAGCCCGCTACCACTCCCTGATGGTGGAAATCACCTCAGCCGATTTAACGGCTACCGCTTTTTCCGAAGACAACGTGATCATGGGAATAGCGCACCGGCAGATGCCGGTGACCGGCGTGCAGTTTCACCCGGAAAGCTTTATGACGGACAACGGATTTCTGCTCATTGAAAATTTTTTAAAGCAGGGGCCGCTAAAAAAAGTGCGGAACCGGGCGGCGGCTTGATCATGGAAAATCGCCATACAGTCACCGGAATGGATAATTTACGACAACTTACCGGAAAAATAAAAAATATTTCCGTAACCCCTATTGAACTTACCGAATCGTTTATTGATCTGGCGGCCCGGTTTTCAAATGATCCGGGAACCGTGGTGCTGATGAGCGGCGGGGATCTGGACTGCGCCCGGTACCATATTTTGGCTATCCGGCCGTGGCTTGAAATAAGGGGCTATGGCCGGAACATCTCTTTTACCGCCGGCGGGCAAACCGTTTGGATGGATGAAGACCCCTTTGAAGCCCTCCGGCTGGTGATCAATGAATATGCCGTAAATCTCAATGACAAAACCCTGCCTGTGGCCGCCGGGCTGTTCGGGTATCTCTCCTATGATCTGAAAGATTTTATTGAAGCACTGCCCCGGACGTCGGTGGATGATTTGGGCCTGCCCCAGTTCTGTTTATTTGCCCCTTCCGCCGTCATTGTCCATGATAAAGTAAAAGACAAAACCCGGCTGTGCGCAACCCGCCGCGTGGATCACAACCATAGGGCGGCAGGAGATAATGTTGCATCCATTGCCGCGCTGTTAAACCGGCAGACAGCGGAAAACATGAATTTTTCAGGCGGAACCACCGGACTGAACTCCTCTTTTTCGCAATCCGCATACATGGATGCGGTCAAAAAAATTAAAGAATATATTGTTGCCGGCGATATTTATCAGGTGAATCTGTCCCAGCGGTTTGAAACCGATTTTTCCGGAGATGCGTTTGCCATGTTCACCGCCTTGTATCAGACCGCACCGGGACCTTTTTACGCCTTTATTCATGCCGGCGATCACCGGATTGTGTCCACGTCGCCGGAACGGTTTTTAAAACGGAGCCAACAGGTTGTGGAAACCCGGCCCATCAAGGGGACCCGGCCCCGGGGAAAAGATCAGGCCCAGGATCAGGCCTTGAGCCAGGCGTTGGTCAACAGCAAAAAAGACGATGCCGAACTTTCCATGATTGTCGATCTCATGCGCAACGATCTGGGACGGGTCTGCCGCGGGGGCAGCGTCCGGGTGACGGATCATAAACGCCTGGAAGCATATCATAATGTGTTTCACCTGGTGTCGGTGATCAAGGGCGAACTGGCGCAGGGAAAAGATGCCATAGACCTGCTCAAGGCCACATTTCCCGGCGGCTCCATCACCGGGTGCCCGCGTATCCGGGCCATGGAAATCATCGACGAACTGGAGCCGGTCCGGCGGCATATTTATACCGGGTCCATCGGCTACGTCAGTTTTCATAACACCCTGGATCTGTCCATTGCCATCCGCACGGCCACCGTTTTTCAGAACCGGCTCATTTTTTCCGTGGGGGGCGGCGTGGTCTTTGACTCGGACCCGGCCGATGAATTTGAAGAAACCCTGCACAAGGGGCGGTCCTTGATGGGTGCGCTCCAGACAGAACAAGCAGAAAACAAAGCAAAAAACTGGCTCTGGCAGAACGGAAAACTGGTTTCCG
>JAABSL010000293.1 GCA_011390415.1 Desulfobacteraceae bacterium | reverse complement strand
GTTTTGAATTGTTTTAAAGGGTGCCGTCGCAGATCCCCGCGCTGCGGCCTTTCGCAGTCAGCTGCTTTTCTGAAAGTTTTTTTTTGGGCAGCCGGTCAGTTGACACCCCCTGCCTTAGCAATTATATTAATGATAAGAAAATTTTTTGACGAAAACCCTCAGTGAAAGGAGAGCTGCTATGATCGGATTTACTATCGCATTAATCGCGCTGTCAATTTATTTCTCCCGCTGCACTGCTGCCGCAACAGGGCAGGAGTTCTGCAGATTATAATAAAACAAACAAGATAGTTAAAATATAAAAGCAGGCAGTCTGAATCCAGGCTGCCTGCTTTTTTTTGATCAGAAATATCACGCGGGCTTTCCCTGCCGCCCGTTATTGATTTTAATGCTTAGCAGCCGGTAAAATTTTTCGGCAGTAACGGCCCAATCCTTCCTGATGGCATTTTCGCCAGAATTATGATATTCTGCAGCTGTGATAAAGATGCGGATAGCCAGAAAAATCAATTTGCTGTCCATAATCAATATACAAACCGCATGGCAGGAGGTCAGATGTCGGCATATCAATTCTTTGAACAGGTCAATCGCAATTTTGACAAAGCCAGTACCTACACCGATCATGACGAGGGATTGCTGAAGCAGATCAAGATCTGCAACAGCGTTTACAAAATTTCTTTTCCGGTCCGCAAGGACGACGGCAGTATCGACGTCATCCGGGCCTGGCGTGCCGAGCACAGCCATCACAAAAGACCCACCAAGGGCGGGCTCCGGTACAGCAGGCATGTCTGTGAGGATGAGATCACGGCACTGGCGGCGTTAATGACCTACAAATGCGCTGTCGTAGATGTTCCGTTCGGCGGTGCCAAAGGCGGCATCTGCATTGACCGGGCAGCTTATTCAGACGCGGAAGTGGAGCGTATTACGCGCCGGTATACATACGAGCTGATAAAGAAGCAGTTTATCGGTTCCGGCATTGATGTGCCGGCCCCTGATTACGGCACCGGCGAGCAGGAGATGTCCTGGATTTTAGATACCTGCCGGGCCATGATTGATTCCATTGACTCGGAAGCCTGCGTAACGGGCAAGCCGGTAACCCAGGGAGGGATCTACGGGCGGAAGGAAGCCACCGGCCGGGGGGTGTTCTTTGGCACCCGGGAAGCCTGCGACAATGCCGAAGACATGAAGCATATCGGTTTAACGCCCGGGATCGAAGGCAAGCGGGTGATTGTCCAGGGCCTGGGAAATGTGGGATACCATGCCGCCTACTTTTTCATGAAAGGCGGGGCCGTGATTACCGGAATTATCGAGCGTGAGGGCGGCGTGTTTGCCAAAGACGGGCTGGATGTGGAAGCGCTGACCAAACACCGGCAGGAAACCGGAAGCGTTCTTGATTTTGACGGGGCGGAAAATATCACCCCGGGCAGCCGGCTGCTGGAATATGAGTGCGATATACTCATTCCCGCGGCCCTTGAGAACCAGATCAACGAGAAAAACGTAAACAACATCCGGGCAAAGATGATTGTGGAAGCGGCCAACGGGCCCACCACAACCGATGCGCACGAGGCACTCACCGAACGCGGGGTGCTTGTCATTCCGGATACCTTTATTAATGCCGGCGGGGTGACTGTATCGTATTTCGAATGGCTGAAAAATATTTCCCATGTCCGCTTCGGGCGCATGGCGCGCCGCCATGAGGAACAGGCATATCTGAAACTGGCCAAAGCAATAGAAGAAATGGCCGGGAAAGCCTTTACTGCCGAAAAAATCAAAGAACTGTCTCTGGGGGCGGATGAACTCGACCTGGTCAATTCGGGCCTTGAAGAAACCATGATCAAGTCGTACCGGGAAATCAACGAAATCCGCAGGCAGTTCAAAACCGACCTGCGGACAGCGGCCTATATATTGGCAATCAATGAAGTGGCGATTTCGTACCAGCAGCTGGGAATTTTTCCGTGATCTGCAACCCCGAAGGGCTTTAAAATTTGAACCTAAAAATAGAGTAACGTCCTTAATTTAAAATAAAAATAAATTTTTCAAATTTTGAAGCGCTCAACTTAGGAAAGAGTAAATCAGACAGAAAACAATTAATCGGAAAAACAGGATCTAAGGAGAAAAACAGATGAGAGTTAAAATCTTTTTGGTTTCAGTGGCAGCATTATTATTGTGGTTTAATTTTGCGGGTGCGGCGGATTTCGAAGGAAAGATCTCCCAGCAGTCCATTTTTGTCTATGCCTATGAGCTTGAAAATGTGGACTCTATGGCAGAGGCGGAAAAAGTGTTTGCAAAATCAAATGACCAGCTCAGGCAGATGGCCGCCCAAAGCGGTGATGAGGAAGCCTATTCCGAAGAGCTTGCCGACATTTATATCAAAGGCGATGCCTTTGTGGTGGAGAGCCGGGAGGATGGCCAGCGCATGACCGTAATTTTTGACGGTCAATCCTCAAACATCACCACTTTGATGCATGATCAGAAAATGGCCATGGTCACGGATATGAATGCGGTGGAAGGCATGGGAGACCAGATGAGCCGGATGATGGGCGAAGAGATGATGGACGATGAAATGATGGGTTATGAAATGGATGAAGAAGACCGGTTCTCGATGAAATCCACCGGCGAAACCAGAACCATTAACGGCTTTAAGTGCGAATTATATAAAGGGACCGACAGCGAGGGAGATTTTTCCCACATGTGGATACACCGGGGGTATGCGGATGTATTTGAAACCCTGATAGCGGCATTTTCCAAACTGGATGCGTCCGGAGCAGCATCGGAGATGGATAAGGAAGAGCAGTTTTTTAAAAAGATCCGGGGAATTCCGATTCTGACCAAAAGCATTTCCATGGGGGATTTAAACATCAGCGAGATCAAGGAAATCAGCAAGCAGTCTGTACCGAAAGAGATGTTTAAGGTGCCGGCAGATTATCAGAAGATGGATATGCAAAAGATGATGGACCAGCAGATGAAACAAATGCAGCAAATGATGGAGCAGTAATCGGCAGTCCTTAAATATGTTCCGCCTCTGCAATAAAAGACCCGCCCGGCCGGGGCAGGAGACGGTGACTGTGCCATAACAAAAAAACCCGGATCATGAATAGAACATGGTCCGGGTTTTTATTGTTTTATGGCTGATTAGAAGCGGATAACCGGAATGGGAAATTACCGGATAAACAGCATCTCCTGGTAGGTCGGCAGCGGCCACAGGTCATCGGCCACAATGCCTTCCAGCTTGTCGGTAATCGTCCGGATATTGAGCATGGCCGGCAGGGTCTGCTCGCAGCAGGTGATGGCTTCTTCCAGCGCATTCTCGCTTTCGTGGGCGATCAGGCCTTCTAAGGTTTTAATAGCTGCCTTCAGGTCTTTGATGAGTCCGGCGGTTTCCGTTAAGGCCGTATCTTCATACTCAACACCCAGCTGTTTCATTTTCAGGCAGGCCTCGGCCAGTTCCGTCTGGTAGCGCACGGCCGCCGGATAAACGATGGTGTTGGCCATTTCCGCCACGGTTTTGGCTTCCACTTCGACTTTCAGGTTGTACTGTTCCAGATAGGTGTCGTACCGGCTGTGCATTTCATCTTTGGACAGCACATTGTACTTGCTGAAAAGTTCAATAACATCATCTTCAATCAGCATGGGCAGGGCTTCCGGGGTGGTTTTCAGGTTGGGCAGCCCCCGCTTGGCGGCTTCTTCCTGCCATGCCTCCGCATAATTGTCGCCGTTGAAAATGACGGCACCGTGCTTGTCGATAATTTTTTTCATCACATCCTGAACCGCGGTGTGCAGTTTTGACGGATCACCGGCTGTGGCGTTTTCAAGTTCCGTGGCGATATAATCAATGGATTCCGCAAAAATGGTGTTCATGGCCACCAGCGGTCCGGAAACCGACTGGTCGGACCCGACGGCCCGGAATTCAAACCGGTTGCCGGTAAAGGCAAAGGGGCTGGTCCGGTTGCGGTCCCCCGCATCCTTGGGAAGGTCCGGCAGGGCGTCCACACCGATTTTCATGACGCCGCATTCTTTGGAGCAGGTGGCGCCGCCGTTTTTAATCTGTTCAAATACGTCGGCCAGCTGATCGCCCAGAAAAATTGAAATGATGGCCGGCGGCGCTTCATTGGCCCCGAGGCGGTGGTCATTGCCGGCGGATGCGATGACTGCGCGCAGCACCTTGGCGTATTTGTGAACCCCCCGGATGATGGCTGCGCAGAAAACCAGGAACTGGGCATTTTCATGAGGGGTTTCGCCCGGATCCAGCAGGTTGCCCTGGGTGGCGTTGCCGAACGAATAATTGCAGTGTTTTCCGGACCCGTTGACGCCGGCAAAGGGTTTTTCGTGCAGCAGGCATTCCATGCCGTGTTTTTTGGCTATCTTTTTCAGGGTGACCATGATCAGCTGCTGATGGTCGGTGGCCAGATTGGCGGTTTCAAAAACCGGCGCCACTTCAAACTGCCCCGGCGCCACTTCGTTGTGCCGGGTTTTGACGGGGATTCCCAGCCGGTAAAGCTCGCGTTCCACTTCAAACATAAAGGCCAGCACACGGTCCGTGATGGCCCCGAAATAATGATCGTCAAACTGCTGGCCCTTGGGAGACGGGGCTCCGAAAAGGGTTCTGCCGGCCGCCTGAAGGTCCGGGCGGGCGGAAAAAAAGTGTTTATCAATTAAAAAATATTCCTGTTCCGCACCGCAGGTGGAAGAAACGATTTTTCCGGCGGTGTCTCCGAAAAGTCTCAATATCCGCTGGGCCTGGGTGTTTAGGGCCTGCATGGATCGCAGGATCGGTGTTTTTTTGTCCAGGGCTTCGCCTTTCCATGATATAAACGCCGTGGGGATGCATAGGGTGGCGCCGTTGGGACTTTCCATAATATACGCCGGGCTGGTAACATCCCATGCCGTATAGCCCCTGGCTTCAAAGGTCTGGCGAAGTCCGCCGCTGGGAAAGCTGGATGCGTCCGGTTCTCCCTGGATCAGGGTTTTTCCGGAAAATTCCGCAATGGCGTTTCCGGATAGATCCGGCACCAGAAAGCTGTCATGCTTTTCGGCTGTGGCGCCCGTTAAAGGAAAAAATACATGGGCATAGTGGGTGGCGCCCTTGCCGATGGCCCAGTCTTTCATGGCATTGGCCACCACGTCCGCCACCGAGGCATCTAAAGTGGAATAATTTTCCACCGTTTTTTTTAAGGATTTGTAAATATCTTTGGGCAGCCGTTTCATCATTACCGACATGCTGAAGACGTTGTCTCCAAACTGATTGATGGCGTTTTCTTCTTTGTAGGGAATAGTTGTTTTAATGGGTTTGATTTTGTTGATTGCTGAAATGGCATTGACTCTTGCGTTCATTTGATTTTTCTCCCGGAGTTGGTATGTTTAAAAAAATAATTATTAATTTTTTGAGATTGACTATTGTATTGCAACCTGTGTGCCAATATGGGATTAAGTCAATAAATATTTGAAATTGAATCATATTCTTATTTATATGAGAATGTCAAGATGTGTTGAAATTACATTTTTGTAGGGTTTTTAAGGCAGGGGTATTACATTTTTGTAATGTCTGAAATCAGCCCGGACAATTATGGTGCTGAAAATGAAGTGATACCGGTGGCCCTGAAAAGGTTGTTTTAAAAGGACCGAAAGCGCCTGTTGCCTTCACTGAATCGGGCGTTTTTGTCAAGATCGCGGTATTCTTCGGCGTTCTTCAACCCAGTCGACTCTTTTTCCGGTATCATTTTTCAGGTGCTCTAATGTTTCCTTGAGCATGTTTTCATTCATCAGGTTACCGGCTCTGTAGGTAAACAGGGATCCGGGTTCCCCGGCATGATAAAAGATGAGATCTTTTTCCAGTTTATAGCCTTTCATAATATTCCCTCCTTTTTTTGAAAATTGAATTCTTAAAACAGGGAACGGACAGCGTTTGTTTTCATCTGAGTTTTGTTTGCGACAAGCGAAAATATCGCAATTCAGGACAGGTATCAAAGCAAACAGGAAGCAGATAGAGCCCGATGTTGTTTGAAATGAGTAAAAAAACGTGACATTGGAAATGGAGATGGAAGTGACAGTGGAGAATGCTCAGATTTTGTATTTTCCTGTTAAAAAGTATAGAAGGAAAAACATATTTATGTCAATATCATATTGACAAGTTAAACCGGCGGGTATTAGATAACTGCCTATAATTAAAAAAAATAAAATTTATTGAAGGGATGAAATCCGCAGGAAAAAATAATCCGGACAATCATCCCGCTCAGGAAAAACAATGAATGATTTCTGGAATAACCATTCCGACCGCTATCTGGAAATGGCGTTTCGGACCGGTCGCTGTGAAATTTTAACCAACCCGGATGGTTATGGGAAAAATACCGGCGAATGCGGCGATACCATTGAAATGTTTTTGACCGTCAGCAATGATCGGATTGAGTGGGTGGCGTTTGATACGGACGGGTGCGTTAATACCCGGGCCTGTGCCAATACCGTGGCGGAACTGGTGGAAAAAAAGACCCTGGAAGATGCCTGGAAAATTACCACCGAAGATGTTGTTTCTTACCTTGAAACACTGCCTGAAGAATCCCATCATTGCGCGGAACTGGCAGTGGGCGCGCTGTATCTGGCGCTGACCAATGCCCGGATAAATATCCGGGATTCATGGAAAAAACTCTATCAAAAAAATTTTTAACAAATTGAAAGGGGAGGCACTTGAAAGACGGATACCGGTTTATGGGATATCATTACAAAACAATCGGCGCGCTGTAAAGCTTTGGGCGGATTCCGAAATGCAAAGTCAGTATGCTGGAGTATTTGAAACCCGGTGACCGGGTGCTCGTTGCGGGCGTGGGGCACGGCACCGAGGCGGTGGAAGCCTCCCGGCTGGGGGCCGACGTCACGGCGGTGGATCTGTCGGCAACCATGCAGAAAAAAAGAAGCCTGACCCTTTAAAAATAAATCCTCAAATCACGCTTATGGACAAGAAAAACAACATCACCCTGATCGGCATGCCCGGGGCCGGAAAAAGCACCATCGGCATAATCCTGGCAAAATATATGGCTTTCGGATTTATTGATACGGATGTCCTGATCCAGATCAACCAGCAGAAATCCCTTCAGCAGATCATGGACGAAAGCGATTACCTGAACTTAAGGAAAATTGAAGAAAGCGAGATCCTTAAATTAAATGTCGACCGGCACGTTATCGCCACCGGCGGCAGCGCGGTTTACAGCCCAAAAGCCATGCATCACCTGCAGAACATATCCGGGGTGGTGTTCCTGAAAGTAGGGTATGGAATGCTCAAAGAAAGAATTCATAACTTTGATACCCGGGGCATTGCCCGGTCCGAGGCTCAGTCTTTTCAGGATTTATACGATGAACGCCAGGCGCTGTATGAAAAATACAGTGAAATGGTCATCGACTGCACGGGCCGGAATCAGGAGGAGATTGCGGAAATAATATCCGGCAGATATCCGGTATCAGATTGATCAAAAATATCGTTTTTTCAAACAATTGATTAAAAATGAGAAAATTTGTGGTATATTTTTTGTCTGACGGGTGAACTGAATGAAACGGAAAACCGGATTTTACTCATGCGTTAATGTGCTTTTACTTTCTATGGGATTAATGAAAAAAACAGCCGCATTGATAGGCATCCTGCTTTTTCTGTTTCTGCCGGCTGCCTGGGGCGAAATGGAAACTGCGGCCGAAGTAACTCTTCCGCCGGGAATTGAAACGGCTGACCATGAGGATATGACGGTTTTTACCCTCCGGAACCCGCCTGAAAATGTATCCGCTGCCGAATATTTAACCCGATACTATCTTGAGGAAGGTCCTTATGCGGAAATACTGATCAGCTGCTTTTTGTCCATGGAAACCACCTTTCCGTCCGACGAATACGATATCGCATCCAGGCAGGTCCTTGAGATTTATGATGCCTTTGTTCGCAAAGGAATTGCTGAAGCAAATATCTACATATCTGTACGATTTGAAAAAAATGTCGAATCGGCGGGCATGATTACCGTGGAATTTTTAAAAAACAGCGGTTATTTTGAGCGGGCCGGCAGAAACTTTTTTACCGGAATAACGGATATCGTGTCTTCGCCCTTGGAACTCCCCATGGGCATGGTGTCTGAAAGCCGTAAAAGCGGAATGGTGACCGGCGTCACCAAAGGCGTGTTTGCCGGTTTCGGACAGGCCCTTCGAAAGGCAGGGACGGGAACCATCAAGCTGCTCACATTCTGGGCCGGATAAAGATCGGATAATTTTTAAACGTCTGCCGTAATTTTGAATTTTTAAAAACGGGTAAACACCTTGTGCGCTAAACGGATCCAGGAAACCGGTCAGGAAAATCTGCGCGACCATCTCAGGCAGGCCGAAAAAAGAGGGCTTCCGGCCCGGGAGCGGACCTGCGTTATCCTGTTTATTGACATTGTCGGATATTCAGCTTTTGCCAGCCGCAGCACGGACAGTCAGGCCCTTGAACTGGTCCGGCGGTTTGAAAACGCCGCCAGGGATTTGATTGACAAGTTCGGCGGGCGCGTTGTTATGACTGCCGGAGATGCGATCATGGCCTGCTGGAACGGCCGGACCAATCTGGGCAGCGCGGCCAGGTGTGCCCTTCTGATCCGGCAGCGGCTGGATCTGGAAAACCGGAGCAAACCCCGGTCCGAAAAGATCCGCATTCGCGGCGGCATACACTGCGGGCAGGTTCTGGAACTTCAGGACGGGGATATTATCGGCAGCGCGGTGAACCTGGCCGCAAGGCTTCAGACGGGGGCAAAACCCGGGGAGATTCTTTTGTCGGCGGATGCCGCAGCGGCCGGAGCTGTATGCCGGGAAATGCCGGTCAGTCAAAAAGTCGGATATATGCGGCTGAAAGGATTTGATCAGGCGGTTGCGGTCTGCGGTATTACGGAAAAAAAAGAAGCACCGTGGCTGAAACCGGTTATCGATTCATTTTCGTCGCCACTAAAGCTCAAAAACTGGGCATGGGGACCATGGGCATTTCTTGTCATCGGCCTGCTTCTGGGTCTTGGAATGGCCATGACATCACCGACGGCCGATTTTCCGCAACCGAAACTGACAGCCGTCGGACTTTTTATGCTCTTTTTGGGGTGGGCGTTTATGTGGGCATCCTACCGGCCCCGGACCATTTCATTTTTACATCCGTTTTTCAGGATTGGCAGCCTTCTTTTCTGGTGCCTGGCGGTGGTTTTTGCCGGCGGATACTACGGGTGCTGGCCCGGATGAGAAATGCAAACAAAAGCCCTTTCAGCAATGGCCAACCGACCCGGATATCTGCATCCTGTTTAAAACTTTATCATAAAAATATTAATTATATGTGCGCTATGATGTTTGCGTGCCTTGATATGGATCCGGTCCGCCGGTTTCAGGGCGGATAGGAGCTAAGGTTTTTAAGCCCCAAAAATCAGTAAAAACCCTGATTTACAAACCGGCTGCTTCGGGTTAGTAAAGAAAAACCTTAATTATGAGGTCAGAGTCGTTTTTATATAAAACTTTAAATGGGAGCCTGCGATGAGATTTTCCGAAACAAAGCTGGATGTTTTAAAAACAAGAGACGGAACCGAACTTGATATCCATATCTGGGAACCGGAAGCCCCGAAAGCCGTCCTGATGGCCATTCATGGCGGCCTTGCCCATGCCGGAGACTATGTCACGCCCGCGCTTTATTTTAAGGAAAAAGATATCGCAACGGTTTCTTATGATCTTCGGGGTCACAAGCAGGAAAAGATTTTTATCTCAAGCTTTGATCAGTATCTGGAAGATACCGCGGATTTCCTCGCGTGGACGAAAAAAACCTACCCGGATATTCCGGTCTTTGTGATGGGTCATTCCATGGGCGGACTGATTGCCACGCATTTCGGCATCCGGTATGCTGCCGATGAGCCGAGAATCAAAGGATACCTTTTATCTTCACCCTATTATAAAAATGCCATCAAGGTGTCGCCGGTCATGATTCCCCTTGTCAAGCTGCTGGGGTCTGTGATTCCCAAGGCGGTTATCCCGGGACCCGACCTCACGGAAATGCTGACCCATGATGAAGCCATTACCAGACGCCACCACCAGGACGAAGCAGACGGCCTCCGGGGAACAAAAGCCACCATGCGGTTCGGCAGCGAACTGTTAAAAGCCCAGAAATGGGTCCAGGAAAATTTTTCCAAATGGGATCATCCGATGTTTGCCGTGATTGCGGGCGATGATCAGTTGGCGGATTCCGCGGAATCGGAAGCCTTGTTAAAAACCATGGACAGCCGCCTGCTGACCTATGTGTTTCATAAAGATAATTTTCATGAAAACTTCAATGAAAAGAACCGGCAAGAGACATTTGACAGCATGTATGAATGGATTTTTGATAAAATCAATTAAATAGGCAGGAGCGTTTCTTTGAAAACAGTCAATCCCGATATTGAAAAACTGCCTGAAATATTAAATAATCTGCCGGCAGGCGTTCCTGTGGTCATGCTTAATTTGTTGAAGTTCCGGGATACGGCCGCTTACCCGAAAGGATCTGACGCCGCGCCCTGTTCCGGCCGAAAAGCCTATGAGCGGTATTCCCGGGTGGCTTTAAATAAAGTGATTGAAGTCGGCGGTCGGCCTATCTGGGCGGGGCAAGGTCTCGGCAGTATCATCGGGCCTGAAGATGAAAAGTGGGATGAAGCGATTCTGGTGATGTATCCTTCTGTAGACGCTTTTGTTTCGATGCTGGGTATGCCGGAGTACCAGGCCGCCACAATTCATCGGACCGCTGCGCTGGAAGATTCCCGGTTGATTGCCACCCGGGAGGCAGCGGGGTTTTAATTTTATTTCGTGGAAAAGTATATTATAATGGCAGACTGAACCAAAAGGTCGTGCCGTTTTTTTCCGTTGACGTGAACCCGACGGTGCCTTGCAGAATTTTTTCACCCAGCAGCTTCATGGAGTATGTTCCCCACCCCCTGCCCATTTCCGCTTTGGTGCTGAAATTGCGCTGAAAGATCCGTTTTGCGATATCCCCGGCAATTGCCCGGCGGTTCCAGATGTTGAACCGGATTTGATGATTGTCAATATCACACCAGACCTTGACGGTTTCTCCCTTGTCTGAGGCTTCCAGCGCATTGATGATCATATTGGTTAATATGCGCGAAATTAAGGAGAAACTTGTCTTAACGGCAACCGGTGGAATAATGTCCTGAAAAACCAGGTTGATGCCTTTTGTCATCGGATTTTCGGCAAAGGTTTTTCGGGTGTCATGCATGATCATTTCAGCGGTGGTTTCTTCTAAATCCGGTTTGAAGTCGGAAACTCCGGATTTTTTAAGGTGCTGCTGAATCAGTATTTCGTTTGAAAGCTTGCCGGTCAGCTTTGCAATGATAGCGGTTAAGGAGTTGTCCGGCTGCTGCTGAGCCAGCAGTTCGCCGGCATTGGCCAGGCCGCCGATAAGATTGTTGACATCATGAAAAAAAATCCGTTCGATGATTGCCCATTGCTGCTGCCGGGTAATATCCTGTAAAAAAAGCAAAAGATATTTCTGATCTTTCAGGCGCAGCGGCTGGGACCGGACACGGAAATAAATGTCTTTCGGGCCTTGCGGATTGTTGACGTTAAGTGCGCAGGTTCTTTCGACCGGCGCATTTTTTGAAAGACTGGTCACAATTGCAATGGCAGCACCGCAGGTGGCGCAATGCTCCGTGGTGCCGCAGCCATGAGGTTCCTGTTCAGCATGAATACAGCGCAATGCTTCGCCGGGCCGAAGCCCCAGGGCATTTTCCGCATCATCAATACCCAGCTCGTTAAGAAGATTTTTGTTCAGGGCAAGAATCTGGCGATGTTCATTTAATACGGCCAGACACCCGTCAACGATTTGCAGCAGGGAATTTAATACCCGGTCTTCGGTGACCATATCTATCATCTGCTGAATTTCAAACGGATCGGCTTTCTGGGGAGATGCAAAATAGGTTTCCATATAAAGACGTCTGCCTTTTTGTTTTAAGGTGAGCAACGGGAGCCGGAGCATGACGTAATACTTTTTAAATATTACATGATTTGGTATATCTGTCAATCAGCTGTTCGTTTTGGCAAAGACGGTGGCCTGGCATTTCAAAAATATGGGCAAAGGATAATATGGCATAATGGAAATGCTGAAAAATGAGATGGGTGCGTTGATCCATAAGCTGGAAAACGGCATGGCCGGTGAAGACCGGATTGCGGCCCTTGTCTTAACACGATTAAAATCTCTTTTACGTGAAATCGAATCCGGAAATATCGGGTCAAACGATCGGTTTTTTGGCGATCTGAGACAATTCTGGCTGGATTCGGTTCCCTGGTGCTCCGAACTGTCCCGGGATGTTGAGAAAATAATTATGATGTACGGAGAGCTGGCGGAGGCTTCGTTTTGACGGTGAGGCTGCTGCTTTTCCGGCAGGGAAAAAACTTCTGATTATAATGGATTCTGGGGAGTACGGATTAGCGCTGCGAAGCAGCAAAGTATCTTAGCCTGGGGCTTCAACCCCGGGAAAGGGAATTAAGCTTTGTCATATTCCCGAAATAATCCCTGTGATCGGCAGACCCGGCGGCCGAGCGTGATCAGCGACGGAATATCGATTCCGAACGGACAATAGCATCGGGTGCAGAGTACGCAGTTGCAGAAGACCAGATCCCGCATTTTTTCAAGCTGCCCGGCGCTGACCTTTCCCTTTTTTTTATATAGTTTCCCGATAGAATGCAAAAATTTATATGACGGCATATATTCAGGATCCAGGTCTCTGGACATATATAAAAAACAGCTTTCCGCGCACAGGCTGCAATGGGCGCACATGGTCAGTCCGAGTTTAATCTGCTTTTTGTTTTCTTTTAAAATCGACTGGATGGTCCGGGTATCGATTTTGCCGTTATTATTCTTATTATCGCTCATTTCCTGCTCCGGGGAATTATCCTCCGATTGGGTTAAAATTGCCATGACCGTTTAGGCGCCCCTAAGCTGTATTCGTTGATGATCAGGAACCGGCCGAAAAAAAAGAAAATCATATGAAAAAACTTGGAAAAGGGAATCATGATCAGCAGTATTTCGCATGACAGTATGTGAAGTAATATCAATGTATCGTAGCAGTCAAAAGCGTTTTGGTGGGCCAGAAAACCGGTCAGGAACGGGGCCAGTGCCAGTCCTAAGATCAGATAATCATAAAATGTGGTGATTGCCCGCACCCGTCGAATTATGATGCGTCGGAGCATAAAAAAGAATCCGCATGCCAGGACAATTCCGGTGAGAAGATGCGATGTCCCGGGTAAAAATGAGGGCAGGCTGAACCCGAAGACGTTTTCCAGCATAATGTTGTGCGCCAGCAGAAACAAGGGCGTTATCAGCAGGCAAAGATGGAACACCAGGCTGATGGTGACGAGCAGGGGGTTGAATCCCATCACCGAAAGTCTGAAAAAGGCCAGTTTGTAAAAAAACCGTTCCCATCGGGACCCGGTTTCTGATTTTGGTATTTCTTTTTTCGGAATCAAGGGCGGATTATCATTAATTTTTGTCATCATTTTATAGCGCCAGGTCTGGACAATAAGCCCTGCCGCAAATATGACAAATGACAGCCAGATCAGCGGCCCGTAAATGAAATCAACGATTGCCTCAACCGGAATTATGTGTGAAATTATAGGGTTCATTTTTCTATATATCTGTTTTCATAGCCTTTTTGGACAATCGTGCGCTTGATCGTATTTTTCCATTCCATCGGGGGCTGGATTTTTAAGATGTCTTCGAGCCGGTTTTGTTCTTTGAGCCGGTTGTATATCAGCAGCCAGGCACAGTCGATGGCATCGCTGACTTCACAATTTTCACCATTGGTACCCCCGCACGGACCGTTGAAAATCCCTTTGGCGCATCGGGTCACCGGGCAGATGCCGGCGGTATATGCCAGCACGCACTCGCCGCATGCGCGGCATCTTTCCTCGTATAAACCGATATCCAGGTCGACACCGATGGCAATGGTGTTGACACCCGGCAAAACCGGTATTGCCGGATAGCGTTCGGCCAGATGCTGAATGCCGGCACCGCAGGCAATGGAGATGATACAGTCATAATGGGTGACAATGGCATCCAGCTCCTCGATCAGACCTGAATTGCACTGTCTCTCCACCGTGTACCCGGCAATCTCTTTTTTGGTATTTGTCTTTGAAAAGGCCAGTTCAAGCTCTGTTTTCAGGATATTGACTTCCTTTTGGCCGCCGGCCAGGCAGACGGAAACGCAACCGCCGCATCCGGCAATCAGAATTTTGTCAAACGATTCGATATAATTTTGAATTTCCGGTATTGGTTTGGGCTTTGCTTTAATCATTATATTGCTCCGAGAATCGGATCCTGTTCTGGTTTGTTTGATTTATCATCAACTCGAGAAAAAATAACTTTTCTTTCATTTTAAGACCGGGTGTGTCAAGTAAAATAAAACACACTGATTATACTCGATATCCCAAGGAAATGCGAGAGGTGGAAAAAATAAAATTTCTGCTTTAATTTCAGATACTTAAAATCCGTGGAATCCGAACGGACGGTTTTTTGAATTTTTATTCTATTATTTCAGTATTTTATTCCATAACGTGCAGCGAACTTCAGGTGTGCCACATTGTATTAGTTGTTGGAAATAAAGCATATTTTTCATTTAGAGGCTGAATTAAAAAAAAATGGGTGATTTCGGGTATGATTTTCAGATAATCTGCCGATTAATACACTTTCAAACTTTAATTGCCGGATTGCGGGACATTTTTTGCCCAGGGCAGGGTTTCCATAATAAATCCGCAGCCGGAATTTGTTCTTCGGATGATATTGAACAATTCACCGCTTTTTTCGAATTCAGCGATTGTCCGGTTCAGCATTTCAAGGGTTTGCTCCCATTCCGGCCGTTTTTTTGAAACCGCATAATACAGGTGGTTATACTGGATTACAGGCGTGACGGTTTCGAGGGCGGTCAATATTTGTGTTTTCTTATCCGCTTTCCCGTCTGAATCTTTTACACTGTAATAAATGACCGCGGGGTCTCCAATGATGAGATCCACCCGCCCGGCAATGAGCATTTTAATGTTGATCAAATCGTTGGTCACTTCATACGTGTTAAAAAAATTCAGGTCCATCAGAGTGTCAAATTCCGGGGTGTTCTGATATCCCCGGACCACACCGATGGCAGTCCCTTTTAAATTTAATAAATTGCCGTTGTAATTGTCTTTTTCGCCTTTTCGCTTGATAAAGGCAATGGGACCGCCGGGAATTTTTTTTGAAAGGGCCAGATGATCCAGCCGTCCGGTGCCTTTGTAAACATCCGACGGCGCTTCCGGTTCTATAAAATATTCAGGATATAAGATATCGGCATTTCCGGATTCGGCTGCGGCAACCGCCCGTGCCCAGGGATAAAATGTGCAGACAATTTCATATCCCTGACTCGCAAGCAGGGCGATGGTCAGCTGCTGGACCCATCCTTGTCTGCACAGGTCTTTTCCAATGTATGGCGGCCAGTCCAGGGTGGTTATTTTGATTTTTCGGGGAGCTCCCTGATTGAAAATATAGGTATATTCGTTAATTTTTTTGCCGGAAATCTCATATGTATCGTTATTATAATGGAAGTTAACGCTCAGACCGGATCGGGCATCGGCTGTTTCTGCCCAAAGGCTGAACAGAAGCAGGGTAATACAAATTCCGATCGGTATAATGGAATGATTTTTTTTCATTATTGACGTTGGCTGGGCAAAAGGATTTTAAATTTATGACAGTCTATATATATAATACCTGTTTTGCAATAACCAGATAAGCGATATAATCATAAACTCTGCTTTGCCGCCGGATTCTGATTTATATTGGCGTCGCTCATAAGGGTTTAACCTTCTGATAAAAACAAACCGGTTGCATTGTTTTTAAACATACTGTATATATTATATAAAATTAACTCATACCCACGAGGAAACATCCATGAAATCGACAGTTTTTCTATCCTCCGGATCCAGTCGGCAGGCGCCTTTTCTTTTTTTAATCATTGTTATCTTTTTGTTATTGCTGGCCGCCTGCGGTCCGGCGAAAAAATATGCCGGTCCCTATCTGCCGGATGAGGAAATTGCCGTCATCCAGCCGGATGATAAAATGTTTACCCATATAAATATCATCTCCGTTGGTAAAAACAGGTTAGCCACGAATGAGAACGGTATTGCGGTTCTGCCCGGAACGCATACCCTGTTTCTTGAAGTGGTGCTGGATTATCCGTTTTTGGATAAATATTTGTATTTTAACCAGTATCTGACCTTTACCGCGGAAGCCGGGCACCATTATACGCTGCACGCCTCCATTCTGCCCATGCGGGACGAAGGATTTACATGGATAACCACTGATCGTGATCCGGAAAAATTCATCGTTAAGAAGTATGCCCTTGGCCTGATTCCACTGTCCACTTACCCATAAAAACAGGGTTTGCCGGTTGTATTAATATCGCCTGAAAACCCAAAAAATAAGCAAGAGGAAGCGACGTCCATGTCTGAAAATGTCTCAAAAATGCTGGTTCTGCCTCAGGATGGCTCTGAATTTGCCATGAAATCAATTGATTATTTGAATCTCATGTTCGGGCCGAAACACAATATGGATGTGGTGCTTTTTTATATTCTGCCGTCATTGCCACCGGCAATGCTCCATGCGGGCCAAAGCAATGACGAAACCGCCGGCCATTTAAAAACGGTCAGTCAGCGCAATGAAGCCCTGGCTGATGAGATTTTAGGCGCGGCAAAAGATGTTCTGCTGGGATATAACTTTTCACCGGAAAGAATTAAAACCGTCTGCAAGGGCCGGGAACAGGACATTGCCAAGGATATTGCAAACTGGTCTCATAAAAAAACGGCGGACGGTATTTTGCTGAATTGTCACGGCCGGTCGCGTGTGGAGGCTTTTTTTATGGGGGAGGTCTCCTTAAAGCTGCTGGAATGCAGCGGAAGCTGCCCGGTTATGCTTTTACGGGGGGATGTGACGCAAAAAGATGTTTTGATTGCAGTTGACAATTCCGAAAATGCAATGCGGGCAGTTGATTATGCGGGGTTTATGTTAAACGGAACCGACAGCCGGATTGTTTTATTTCATACCAAAAAATCCCTGAGAAGATTTTTGCCCAAATCCATTTTTGAGGATATTCCGGGATTTTCCGAATTGTGGGCGGAGAAAGCAGGAGAAGAAATAGCGCCGGCCATGGAAAAAGCAAAAACAATGCTGATCAACGCGGGAATTGAAGAAGACCGAATCCAGACGAAAACTGTTGACGGATCGCGAAATCCGGCAAAAGATATTTTGGCGGCCGCAGGCGAATACGGATGCGGCACGGTGGTTTTAGGCCGTCAGGGTGAATCCGGCCATACCGGGTTTTTTTTGGGTACCATTGCCAGAAAGCTGATTGATGCGGCTGACGATATGGCGATATGGGTTGTATAGAATTCAAAGCCGTGATGAACAGCCCGCAAAACCGTAAGGCTGATCTGTTTTGAAATTCTTCGTGATTTATCTCCTGAATTGAAACACCAACCTGTTTTATTTT
>JAABSL010000292.1 GCA_011390415.1 Desulfobacteraceae bacterium | reverse complement strand
CCCGCAAATACCAGTTGCTTGGTAAAAAAATAATATTCATTGCCGTAATCATGCAATGCGATGGCACTGCTGGCACTGTAAACCATTGCAACGCCGATTCCCGTCAGAAAAAGCACCGGCAGCAGGATCACCAGGTCATAGGAGAGCAAACTGATTTTACGGCTTTTTCCCTTCATGAATTCCCTTTTTCCAGCGATTCGACGCATCGGGCAAAATCGGCGCCCCGATGGGCATAACTGTCGTACATATCAAAACTTGAACAGGCCGGGGACAGCAGAACACAATCCCCGGGCACCGAAAAAGATGCCGCCGTTTTCACTGCCTGATCCATGTCCGATACCATAACCGTGGGCACCCTATCCGCAAATGCGGCCGCTATTTTTTCCGCGGCTTCTCCCAGCACAATCAACTGCTTGACCCGTCCGGCCATCCGGGGCCGGAGACGTTCATACCCGCCGCCCTTGTCCCGGCCGCCCATAATGAGTATGACAGAACCGGAAAATGATTCCAGCGCCCGATCCACGGCATCCACATTGGTGGCTTTGGAGTCATCATAGAACCGGACATTGTTGACACTGCCCACATATTGCATCCGGTGGGGCAGCCCTTTGAATTTTTTCAAAGATGCCTGAATGCCGGCGATGGTGCCGCCCACAGCCAGCACCGCCAGCCCGGCCGCAGCGATGTTTTCAAGATTATGGCGGCCGGCCAGGGCCGTATCAGCGGCGTCCACATGCTGCTCGCCCGCATCCGGCATATAAAACCAGATGGTCTGCCCCGAAATCCATGACCGGTTTTCATTAAACTGCCGGCTGTTAAAAAGGAACCGCCGTGCCGTGAGATGTTCCGACACGGACAAGAGGGTCGCGTCCGCCTCATTTAAAACGCAAACATCGCAGGCCCGCTGGTTTTTAAAAATTCTGGCCTTGGACCGGGCATATGCTTCAAAATCCGGATACCGGTCCAGATGATCATCCGTAATATTTAAAATAATGCTGACCAGGGGCCGGAATTGATCAATGGTGTCGAGCTGAAAACTGCTGATTTCCGCAACAATAAAATCCGCTGTTTTCTGCTGGTCCAGCAGTTCAATCAATGGGGTCCCGAGATTACCCCCGGAAAGCGCCTTAAAACCCGACTGATTCAGCATTTCGCTGATCAGCAGGGTCGTGGTGGACTTTCCGTTGGTCCCGGTCACTGCAATAATGGGTATGTTTATAAAATGATACGCCAGTTCGATTTCCCCGATTACCGGAATCCCTTTTTCCCGGGCCCGGGCCAGGGGCGGTATCGTATGCGGCACACCGGGGCTTACAACAATCAGATCACAATTTTCAAATATTTCAGTATCATGCGGTCCGAGGTGGATGGAAATGCCGGAATGTTGAATTTCTGCCAGCGCGTCACCCAGTGCTTCTTGGGCGCGGTTATCCGCAGCCGTTACCGTGCACCCCCGGCTGACAAGAAACTTTGCCGCCGAGATGCCTGACCGTCCCAGTCCCACCACCAGAATATGTTTATTGTGTAAATCCATTAAAACAGGGTACCTATCTCAGTTTCAGCGTGCTGATGGCAATCAGCGCCAGAATAATGGCAATAATCCAGAACCGGACAATCACCTTGGATTCCGGCCATCCTTTTAACTCAAAATGGTGATGCAAAGGCGCCATTAAAAAAATGCGCTGCCCTTTGGTCATCTTAAAAAATCCCACCTGCAGAATCACGGACAGGGCTTCAATCACAAATATCCCGCCCACAATAACCAGCAGAAATTCATGTTTGGTAATCACGGCAATAATCCCCAGCAGCGCCCCCAAGGGCAGCGAGCCCACATCGCCCATAAAAATTTCCGCCGGGTGGGTGTTATACCAGAGAAACCCGAGTCCCGCGCCGGCCATGGCGCCGCAGATAATCGTCACTTCACCGCAGCCCGCCAGGTAATTGATCTGCAGATACTTTGCAATTTGAACATGGCCGGTCACATAGGCAAACAGCATATAGGTGGCCGCCGCAATGATCACCGGGCCGATGGCCAGGCCGTCCAGGCCGTCAGTCAGATTCACCGCGTTGGACGCACCGACAATGACCAGTATGGCGAACAAAATATAGCCCGGCCCCAGATCCGGGGTGATGGTTTTGAAAAACGGCACCGTAATATGGGTGTTAAATCCCGGGTATACATAAATCAGAACCCCGGCGATACCGGCAATCAGGATCTGCAGACAGAATTTGGTCCGGACACTTAATCCCAGGTTTCGTTTCTGAATCTGTTTTAAATAATCATCGGCAAATCCGATGGCAAAATACCCGGCCCCCACAAACAAAATAATCCAGATGTATAAATTCGTTAAGTCCACCCAGAGCACCGCTGCCACAAAAATGGAAAGCAGAATCAGCACACCGCCCATGGTCGGCGTGCCGGCCTTGTCCTGATGGCTTTCCGGTCCGGCTTTGCGAATGAACTGCCCCACCTGTTTTTGAGCGAGCAGTCGGATCACCCGGGGACCAAACACAAAACAGATCGTCAGCGCGGTGAGGCTGGCGCAAATGGTTCGAAACGTAATATACCGGAATACATTGAGAATCGATATTTCCGGCTGCAGCATATCAAACAAATGGTAAAACATTAAAACATCCGATTCGTATAAACAGTGTAAAATTTACGCAGCCGACGCATCTTTTGCCTCCAGCTGCGCAACGATCTCATCCATTTTCGCACTTCTGGACCCTTTCACCACGACCCAGTCTTCCGGACCCAGATATTGCACCAGAGATTTCACAAGTTCAAATTTATCACCGATGATGATATCTTCCTCCGCCATCCCCTGCTGCTGCGCCCCTTTTTTAAAACTGGCGGCATACTTTCCGGTTAAAAAAAGCCGGTTCACACCGGAGCGGGCGGCAAATGCGCCGATCTGCTCGTGCAGCAGTTCTGCCTGCCCCCCCAGTTCCAGCATATCTCCGGCTACCAGCGCCCCTTTTTGATTTCCTTTTACCGATGCCAGCGTCGTGATGGCGGCTTTCATGGAACCGGGATTGGCATTGTAGGAATCATCAATAATGAAAAAGCCCTTCCGGCTTTTTTTGATATCCATACGGCCGCTCACCGGCCTGAATTTTTCAATACCTGATTTTATCTGACGGGCATTCAGGCCGTTTAAGTGACCCACCGCTGCCGCGGCCAGGGCATTGGACACCATAAACCGGCCCGGGGCACTGATGGTAATCACACAATTTTCTTCCGGCAGACGCAGCGCAAACGTCGTTGTGTTTTCAATGTCTGCAATCTCTGTGGCCCGGACATCGGCATCAGCGGACTGTCCGTAAAAGATCACTTTTCGCAAAGACGCTTTCCCCAGCTGCCGGCAATGGTCATCATCACCATTTAATATAATGATGCCGTCCGTCTTGAGATTCTCAATCATCTCGCCTTTGGCGGCCATCACCGCATTGACCGAACCCAGTCCTTCCAGGTGGGCAGGACCCACATTGGTAATCACCCCGATATCCGGCCGGCAGATTTCAGAAAGCCGGCGGATTTCCCCGGGATGATTCATTCCGAGTTCAATCACCGCCGCTTCATGGGATGAATTCAGGCAAAAAAGGGTCAGGGGGACACCGAATTCATTGTTTAAATTGCCTGCCGTCTTTAACGTATTAAACTTTTCACCCAGCACCAGGGCCGTCATTTCCTTGGTCGTGGTTTTGCCGTTGGAGCCGGTGACACAAACCATTGGAATGGGAAATCGCCGAAGGTGAAAGGCGGCCAGATCCCCCAGGGCCTTGGTTGTATCATCTACCAGCACACAGCTGACACCGGGCGATATCCGGTCCCGGATCATTTTGCTGAATTGATGGCGATTGATGACAATTCCCCGGACACCCTTGTCACTGATCTCCGGGACAAATGCATGACCGTCGTGAGTGGCTCCCTTGACGGCGACAAAAAGCTCATTTCCGGATATCTGCCTGGAATCAATTGAGATACCGGCAAATTCAGCACCAGCGGGACCGGCGGCCAGTTCGCCGCCCGTTGCGTTTAGAATCTGCTCAATTGTCCAGAGTTTGGTAATCATTTGTTATGCCTGCGATAATGCGGTCAGTGCCGTAACGGCCTTTTCCCGATCGTCAAATGCAATGACGGTTTTGCCGATAATCTGATAATCTTCATGCCCTTTTCCGGCAATCAGTATGGTGTCGTCCGGGCGGGAAATCCGGATACCCAGAGAAATGGCGCGCTCCCGGTCCGGTTCGACGATATATCCTTTTTCTGAAAATCCATTTTCAAGCATGGCCGGGCTGTATTCGGGAAACAATGCCTGGTCAACCCCTTTGCGAATGTCTGCGATAATGGCATCCGGGTCTTCTGTCCGGGGGTTGTCCGAGGTGATCACCACAAAATCACAAAATCGGGCCGCGATTTCCCCCATCAGAGGACGTTTTGCCCGGTCCCGGTCCCCGCCGCATCCGAAAACACAGATCAGTCTTGCCGGTGCGACTTCTTTGAGCGTTATTAAGACATTTTCAAGGGCGCCGGGCGTGTGGGCATAATCCAGCAGTACGTGCCGTCCGGATGTGTTGGAAACAGGCGCCAGTCTTCCCGGAACAAATTGAAAAGATTGAATTGCCCGGATTACGGATGCCGGTTCCATGCCCAGATGCCAGGCAGCACCCACCGCACACAGAATATTTTCAATATTGTATCGCCCGATCAATGTGGAGGTAAATGGCACTGTCTGGTCCGGAAAACAGATTTCACCGTTCATGCCGTGCTGATCAAACCGGATATTTTGGGCGTTGATCGTATTTACATTGTCATTTAGCGCATAAGCGCCCACGGCAATCAGGTTAAAATTTTTCAGCGCATCGGACAATTCTGCGCCCTGGTCGTTATCCGTGTTAATGACGGCCTTTGCCTGTTTTTTTTTGGGTCCGGCAAATAAAAAATCCGTAAAAAATCGCTTTTTGCATGACCAGTAGGCGTCCATATGGCCGTGAAAATCCAGATGGTCCTGGCTCAGATTGGTATAGATCCCCATATCAAACCCGCAGTGATAAATCCGGTCCATGGCCACCCCGTGGGAGGATACTTCCATCACCACATGGGTTACGCCGGCATCCGCCATCTGGGCAAGAATTTGCTGAAGTTCGAGGGCTTCCGGCGTGGTCAGCGGATTATCATAGACCTTTCCATGATACCGGTAATTAATGGTACTGATCACCCCCACATCCATGCGGTTTTCCAGCAGAATATGTTCAACAAGATAAGCGGTGGTGGTCTTGCCGTTGGTGCCGGTAATGCCGATTACATACAGTTTTTCCGAAGGATTGCCGAAAAACCGGGAAGCGGCGGCCGCCAGCAGTTTTCGTGTATTTTTGGCAAACACGACCACAGCTTCCGCTGTCCCCGGGACATCGCTATGATATCCGGCATCCGCCACAATCACCGCAGCACCCCGGGATACCGCATCCGTAATATACCGGTGACCATCCGTGTGCTGTCCCTTGAGGGCAAAAAACATGCCGCCCGGCCGCACATCACCGGATCGATAATGGATGGATGTAACTTCCGGATCTGCCGGGAGTCTTGCCGGATCGGAAGCATTCGTCCCACCCGGTAAAACATTGTCAAGGCGCTCTGCTTCATCCGTATGTATCAGCTGGGAAAGCTTCATGCGCCGGCTTCTCCAACCCCTTTGGAAACCTTGAGCTGATCTTTGACCACGGTGGGCGGAATATTCAAATAATTAAACGCCTCATGAACAATCTCCCGGAATACCGGAGCCGCCACAATGCCGCCGTAATGTTGTTTCTGGGGTTCATCAATCACCACCAGAACAGCCAGCTCCGGCGATTGGGCGGGCGAAAATCCCACAAAAACACCGTTATACTCACAATTCCGATACGTTCCTTGAGAATTAATTTTCTGGGCAGTCCCGGTTTTACCGCAAACCGTATACCCGGCCGGTACGGCCAGTCCGCCGGTCCCATCCGTTTCCGTCACGGCATTCATCATTCTCATCAGCACATCCGCCGTTTCCGGCATAATCACCTTCCGCTTTTCAACGGGATTGAAACTTTTGATAATCTGGCCGCTTTCATCCGTAATGGCCTGAACCACATAGGGGGTCATCAGCACCCCCTGATTGGCCACTGCGGAAATGGCGGAAATAAGCTGAATGGGCGTTACAGTCAGTCCCTGGCCAAAAGAAATGGTCGCGGTGTCAATGGCTTTCCATCCCTGGTAATGCCTCATCAGCCCCCGGACTTCTCCGGGGCAGTTAATACCGGTTTTTTCTCCGAACCCGAAATTCAGCAGGGTTTCATGCAGTGCCTTAGGGCCGATAATTTCCGCAATTTTTACCGCACCGATATTACTGGAAAATTTCAGTACATCATGCACCGTCAGAAAGTCGTATTCATGGGTGTCATTGACCGTATTCCCGCCGATCCGATACGCCCCGTTTTCACAATTGATGATCATTTCGGGACTGCAAAGGCCGGATTCCAGGGCAGCGGCAATCAGAAAAACTTTGAGCACCGAGCCGGGCTCAAAGGTATCTGTCACGGCCCGGTTGCGCCAGGACTCCCGGGGAAACCGGGTAAATGAATTGGGATTAAATGACGGATAATGAGCCATCGCCTTCACTTCACCGGTTTCAGGCACCATTACAATGGCCAGACCGCTTTTGGCATTATTTTCTTCCACGGATTTCTGCAACGCGGTTTCAGCGATATACTGAATCGTGCTGTCAATGGTCAGTATCAGATTTTTTCCTTCATATCCCGGTCGGCAATCTTCCTGGTAGTCGAAAATTCGTCCCATCCGGTCCTTGATAATCGTCCATTGACGCGGATCGCCCTGCAGTTCATTGTCAAAATGCTGTTCCAGACCGTCCAGACCGTTTCCGTCGACGCCGACAAATCCGATTAACTGGGCCGCCAGTGATTTATAGGGATATACCCGCAGATGCGAGGGGTAATATTCAAACCCTGTCAGGTCCAGAGACCGGAGTGCCGCAGCACGCGACTGGGTAACTTTACGGTCCACCCACACAAAATTTTTATCCGCGGAAAACTTTTTATACAGCATCTGTTCGTCAAGATTCAGCACCTGGCCGACGTTTCGGGCCAGTTCCCGCGGATTTGGCGGAATTTTTTCATCTTTGCTTTTTACCTCTTTCGGGTGCACACCGATTTCCACCACACTGGTACTGATCGCCAGTTCACGGTAATTTGCATCGAAGATGGCCCCGCGTTTTCCCTGGCTTTTCATTGATTTCTGATATTGATCCGAAGCCTTTGCGGACAGGATATCATCGGCGATGACCTGCAGGTAAAACGCCTTGATGCCGACCACCAGATACAGGAACGTCAGTAGTCCCCCGACAACGGCGATCCGCCGGTTTCTGGATTTATTTCTATCTTGTTCGACTTTTGTGGAATTCATGGGAGTAGAATTACCTGGTCCGGTTCGGGAATTGTCAGGCCAAATTTTGTTTTTGCGATGGTCATCAGGACTTCTTCAGAACGAAGGTGCACCAGTTCGATTTTCAGATTTTTCTGGATATCGATCAGGTCCTGCTGTTTGTTCATGGCGTATGTGATGTCATAACCGGTCCGGATGCACTGCACCCCGCACCAGGTTTTTAAAAAAAATTCCACAATAAAAACCGACAAAAAAACAAACCCCACGGCGATCACCCGCGATGTCAGAAGACTTGGTTTGGATTTTCGATTAAATTGCATTGTCAAAATTCATGTGAAAGATTTGAGATAGACCAAAAGAAAAAAACGAACCAACCGACAATTTTTCCGAAATCATGGGCACATGCAGACTGCATTCGTTTCTGCCATGCAGACATTGGCGCACCCGGCAGAAGCAGTTTCAAAGCTGACACAGCAGCCATCCGGCAGCACAAAGCGTTCAATGCAGATGCCGGGTGCAAAAGCACAGATGACCAGAATGGAAACCACAACCCCTATCACAAAAAATACTTTTAATTTAACCATGGCATTCCTCCCCTCGTTATTCCTTAATCACGGTGGTCCCCAGGCCTCATCTACTCATCCGAGCCTTTCCGCCACCCTTAAACAGGCACTCCGTGCCATTGGATTGTTTTCGACTTCCGCCGGAGCCGGCCGCACCACTTTTCGGGTCAGGATCCGGACAATCTGCTTTTGGTCACAAACGCATTTCGGGAAATCCGGCGGGCAGGTGCATTTCCCCTCGAGTTCCTTAAATTGTCTTTTGACAATTCGATCTTCGAGGGAATGAAATGACAGAAAACAAATTCTTGCGCCGGGATTCAAAAAGTCCACAGCATCGGCTATAAACGCTTCCAGAACTTCCAGTTCTTTGTTCACGGCAATACGAAGCGCCATAAATACTTTTGTGGCGGGGTGCTTCTTGCGCTGATGCGCAGACTTTTTAGGGATCGCATCATACACAATTTCAGCAAGTTCTTTGCTGGTTTGAATTTTATGATCCGATCTTACCGCAATGATCCGACGGGCAATTTTTCTGGCCCATCGTTCCTCGCCAAAAGTTCTGAAGATTTTTTCAAGACCGTCTTCCGTATCCGTATTGACGATATCTGCTGCCGTGATGCCGGATGCGGCATCCATTCGCATGTCAAGCGGTTCGGACCGGGCAAAACTGAAACCCCGTCCGCTGTTTTCGATTTGATTGAAGGAGAGGCCGAGATCCGCGATGATGCCGTCAACTTTGGGGATATTCAGCTGTGAAAGTATATTCGGAAGATTGACATAATTGTCATGAATCAGACGAACAGTTGAAGCATAGGGCCGGAGTTTCTGAACTGCATTCTCAATCGCATCCGCATCCTGATCGATTCCGATTAACAAGCCATCCGGTTGAATTTTTTCCAGTATTGCGCTGGAATGTCCCGCCCCGCCGACCGTACAGTCTACATAGCATTTTCCCGGCCGGGGATTCAGATACGTCATCACTTCATTGAGCATCACGGGTATATGTTGATATGTCATCACACGATAGCCTATAGCCCTAATTTTGCGATTTCGTTTCTGACCTCCTCTTTCTTCATGTCCTCATCTTCCATCATCGCATTTTCATTTTTCCACTTTTCCCGGTTCCAGATTTCAAAATGATCTGTGACCCCGACAAGTGTAATATCTTTTTCCAGGGCCGCATAATTGCGCAACTCCGGCGGAATCAGCACCCTTCCCTGTTTGTCCCATGGGCATTCTGCTGCGTTACCAATAAAAAAACGCCTGAAACGGCGCATGTATTCACTTTTTTCGGCCTGGGCGTTGATCTTTTCCTCGATCTCACTCCATCGGGAATAGGGATAGACAAACAGCGTCTTATCCATTCGGGACACGACCACACCATCGTCGCCGAGCTTGTCGAGTACCTGCCGAAAACGAACAGGAATAATGACCCGCCCTTTTTCGTCAATGGTATGATCTGAAGCTCCCCGGAACCGATCCATGGAAATGCACCCCCCATTAATATCCACTTTCACCCACGCCTTCTTAAGAAGATATAGAAAACTACTAAAATGTCAAGCAAAAAAAATAAAAAATATATGCTTTTTTCTAATAATTATTATATTTTAAAAAAATAATTTTCTACGGGGAGCAATGTGGGGCAATAATTTCAAAATACATCAAAAACAGCCGAACGCAACTGTTAAACCTCTAAAACTGAAATCAGGCTTGACGCAGCAACATCAGCGGATTATATAATAGCCGGTTCATCATACAGGCTTTTTTCACTTATAACTGCAACCTACTCTTCAGGAGGCATTCATGGCGGTCATCACAATCAATAAAGAATTCGACACCCAAAGCCAGCGCGTTGCAACGAAACTGGCGCAAGAGCTTGGATATGAATATATCGGAGACCAGCTCCTGGCCCAGGTGGCCAGAGAACTGAACCTTTCCGAGCATGAAGCGGAAACCTTTCTTAAAACATCAAAATCATCCGTTCTGCGGCTTGTTGATAAATATACCTGCTCAATTGTTCAAAAAGTCGTGGACCGTGAACACGGCTGCCTGGATGACAAGGCATATTTTGAAAAAACCAAAGAACTGGTCGAAAAGCTGTATGACAACGACAATGTCATTATCCTGGGCTGGGGCGCCCAGTGCATTCTCAAAGACAAGCCCAACACGCTTCATGTCCGGCTCCGGAAAGATCATGAGCTGAAGATCTCGGATCTGGCAAAACGCCAAAACCTGACGCCAAAAGCGGCGGAACACAAAATTAAATCCGACGAAGATGAGCTGAAAGTCTATATCAAAGAATATTTTGATGCGGACTGGAATGATGCCCGCCTTTATGACCTGGTCATTGATATGGGGAAGAATTCGGTGCAGGAGGCGGTTGATCTGATCTGTGAGAACTTAAAGCACAAACTTAAGGAATAAAAACAGGTCGCCGGCGGATAAAAATCATAGGACCGCTCCGGATGAGGAGATATCATCAGAGACAACCGGACAAACACTATTTTTTATGCAGAATAAGCTCAAACAAAATGAACGGCTCCTGCTCGAACAAGTCAACCAGCTGTATGCACAGTCTCACATCGCTTCTTTGGGAGCCGTCACCGCTTCCTTCTTTACCGGATTTTTCTTATGGCCCCTGGTGCCGCATGCCAATCTGATCCTGTGGATGACGGCCGCTGTCGCCATCACGCTGCTTCGCCAGAGCTTTATTTTTCGTTACCAACGGGCAGCGGCATCCGTAAAAGACGCTCCCCGGTGGCTGAAATTATTTACCCGGCTGATTTTTATTTCCGGCATCATATGGGGAAGTTCGGCCATTCTAATTTTCCCTGCCGCTTCGATTACGCATCAGGTTTTTCTGTCATTTATTCTGGTCGCCATGGTGTCCGGCGCCATCGGCACATTTTCAGCGATCCTGCCCGTATTTCTGACGTACGCCCTGCCGGCGCTCCTGCCGCTTTGCATTGTTTTCTGGTTTGCCGGCACCCCCTTTCAGCAGGCAATGGGGGCAATGATACTGATCTATCTCGGCCTTGTCTCTGTATCCGCATATCACCTGTTTAAAACAACGCGCACCTCACTGAAACTCCAATTTGAAAACATAGATCTGATCCACTTTCTGGAGGAAGAAAAACACCGCGCTGACACCATCAACAAAAATTTAAAAGATGAAGTAAAAGAACGAAAACGGATTGAAGAGATTCTGAAAAAACATCGGGAAAATCTCGAAATTCGTATTAATGAACGCACCAACGCATTAAAAGAATCAAACATTGATCTGAAAATGGAGATTTCAGAGCGAACAAAAACAGAAAAAGCGCTCAAGGATTCAGAGGAGAAATACCGGCTTCTGGTTGAAAATGCCAATGACGCCATTCTTATCTACCAGGACGGGGTGAGCAAATTCCACAACCAAAGAGCCGAAACACTGCTGGCGTGCTCCACCCATGACCTCAGCAAGACGCCCTTGACGGAACTCTGCCGTATCAACGACCCTGATTTCCTGGACCCTGATTTTCAAAAAAATTTGTTTCAGCGCTTTTCTACTGACACGGCCGGAAAAAATATTTCACCGGGCAATGCACGAAAAATATATAATAAAAAAAATAAATTATTATGGGTTCAATTCAGTGCGGTACCCGTCACCTGGGACAACGCGCCGGCGTTGCTATGCTTTCTCCGGGATATCACCCAGCAGAAACGTCTGGAGGCCCAATTATTTCAGGCCCGAAAAATTGAAGCGATCGGCACCATGGCTGCCGGCATCGCCCATGATTTCAATAATGTTTTGTCCGGGATTCAAGGCAACACGTCCCTGGCGTTGCTGAATATGAACCCGGACCACGCGCACTATAAAAAACTCAAAGACATTGAATCCTACATCGCCAGCGGCACCAAAATGACCCGGCAGCTTCTGGACTTTGCCAGCCCGCAGAGCAGTGCGCATCAGCGGACCGATATCAATCAGATCCTCAACGATACGGTAGAATTATTCTGCCGCACAAAAAAAGAATTGCGCCTGCACACTGATTATAAGAACCAAAAAACCGTGATTGAAGCGGACGAAGGGCAACTCCGGCAGGCCGTCATCAATCTTCTGGTCAATGCCTGGCAGGCCATGCCCAACGGCGGAGACCTTAAAATTGAAACAAAAGACATCACCATCCGGGAAACAGATAATATTTCCTACACAACCGCCCCGGGGAACTATGTCAAAATTTCCATCTCCGACTCGGGAGTCGGGATGGCGCCGTCTTTGATCTCCAAAATATTTGATCCGTTTTTCACCACCAAGAAAAGGGGCGAAGGCACCGGCCTCGGATTGTCATCGGTTTACGGAATCATCGAAAGCCATAACGGGCACATCAGTGCCCACAGCCGGGTGGGCCATGGCAGCACTTTCCATATCTATCTGCCGGCCGCCTCCGAACAGGCGCCGGGCATTCCCGTGCCCGCTGTTTCGCCATCGGACGATGCCATTGCTGCCGGAACAGAAACAATTCTGATCATAGACGACGAACCCGATATTCTTGAAATCGGCAGAGAAATACTCGAAGCCATCGGCTATCTGGTTTATGCCGCCCCGAGCGGATCCCGGGCGATAGAAATTTATGCCGCCTGCCGGGACACCATTGATCTGATTATCCTGGATATGGTTATGCCGGAAATGAATGGGGAACAGGTTTATGACCGCCTGACAAAGATCAACCCGGATGTCAAAGTGCTGCTTTCAAGCGGATACAGCCAGCAAGGCCAGGTGGAAAAAATTCTCAGCAAAGGCTGCAACGGATTTATTCAAAAACCGTTTAAACTTCAGCAGCTCAGCCAAACCATCCGTAAGATTTTGCAGGCAGGATGAGCATTATCAGTTCTGAGATGAAAATCCCTCGACCGGGGTTAAGGTAGATAACGAAGTATCCCCTGGATAGAATTTACCGCAAAATACATCTCCCGTTTATACAACGGCGCCGGCAGCATTTTTTTCCGGGCAAAAACCGGGTCTTCTGCCGATAAATCTTCGATGATCCGGTCCATATCCGGAGCATCCTTGTGCTTGGCAATCACATCCACCCAGCATTTGAGCTGCTGCCTGGCGAGACGAAGGACCTGCTCGCCGTCGTTGCCAGCCCCATAATGGGAAAAACAAATCTGACGATTCACATAGGGGGCAACCGCATCCATGGATTGCAGAAAATCTTCCAGCACAAAAACCGGCGGGGTGGCCGGACGCAAATAAATGAAAGGGTCCAGCTGATGGAAAATACCGAAAAGCTCTCCGCAAAATAAAACTTCTTTTGTGACAAAACACTGGTGATGGGCCGCATGTCCGGGGGTTGCAATCACCCGGATACCACCGTTAAACGGGACGGTATCGGCCGTCATCACATTTGCGGCCGGCACCGGCAGCATTTCGCCGTAAACTTCGGCCACCTCACCTAAAATTTTTAAAGACCCTTCCCACAGCCGGACCGGATCTTTAAGATGTTTGACCGCTTTTTCATGACAGACGACCTTTGCCCCGGGAAACCGTTTGACCAGATGCCCGACCCCTCCGGCGTGATCCATGTGGATGTGGGTTAACAAAATCCAGTCCAGATGCGTCACCTGCCGCTTTTCCAGTTCCTCCAGCAGATGAGAAATCGTGCAGGCCGGTCCGGGATCAACAATAAAATTGCCACCCGCATCCTGATACAACCAGGCGGAAATAAACCGGGTGTATCCCAGCTGATGGATATCGAGATCAATTAATTCCAGCATTTTCTTAAAACTTAATTAATGCCGGCCAGTTCATTGTACATAACAATCTCAGGACTGCCGTCCAGCATCGGCTTTATGGTTTTAAACAACGCTTTAAAATGCGGGGTGGAGCTGTGGGCCACCAGCGCATCCGTATCTTTATATTTTTCATAAAAAAGAAACACTGAAGGGTCATTCTGGTCCTGGTGGAGGGTATAAATCAGGGTCCCGTCCTCTTCTTTCACCATCGGAATGATGTCCAGCAATGCGTCTTTCATCTCATTTTCCTTGCCTGCGAGTGCTTTTATTTTTGCCACAACAACCATGAACGCACCTCCTTATATTGTATGATAAAAATTATCCCAATCAGATCACGGGCAGCTTTCCGGCATCACCCCCCGGGTGCCGGAAACTTGCCGCAAATACAGAGTTCCTGAATTAAAGAGTTAAATCCAGTGTTGATCCGACTTTGGGTACAAACACATCCCGCCCTTTGTTTTTCAGCGTTTGTGCAAATGCCAGGGTCTGGTCCTCATCCCCATGGACCAGGGCGATTTTTTTTATATTTAAATTCGATTTTTCAATAAACCGCAGCATTTCATCTTTATCCCCATGGGCGCTGAACCCGTCAATTTTAACCACCCGGGCGGCCAGGGGATATTCCTTGTTAAGCACCCGCATCCGGGGCGGCTTTCCGCTCCTTCCGGATTTCTCATAGGCCCGCCCCTGTTCCAGCATGCGGCGGCCGAGGGTGTGCTGGGCCATATAACCGACAATCAAAATCGTATTTTTTGCATCATGCATTTTATGCCGCAGATGGTGCAGAATCCGCCCGGCTTCACACATACCGGACGCGGAAATCACAATGTGCGGCTTTTTCTCCCGCATCAGGGCCATGGACTCATCCACGGATTCGGTGAATTTAAGCTGATTAAACATAAACGGGTTATCCCCGTTTTTGAGGAAGTCATCATGGGTTTCGCGGTCATACATTTCCGGATGCTCCCCGAAAACCCTTGTAATCCTTGTTGCCAGGGGACTGTCCACATACACCGGAATCCGCGGCGTCTCCTTGTTGTTGTAAAGATCGTGGATGACATACAGCAGCTCCTGGGTACGGCCAAAGGCAAAGGCCGGGATCAACAGGGTGCCGCCCCGTTCCACGGTGTCGTTGATCACCTGTTTCAAGTGCGGCGCCATGTCCCGCACCGGCTCATGGTGCCGGTTCCCATAGGTGCTTTCCATGATCAGCAGATCAATATCCCGGTCTTCTTCGGCAAAATTCAAGGTGGGGTTTTCCAGAATCGGCTTTTCGAAACGGCCGATATCACCGGTAAAACAGACACTGCACCGCTTCCCGTTATTATTTGTCTTAACAACCGTAATGGCCGATCCCAGGATATGCCCGGCATCATAGAGGGTGGCAGTGGCATTCTTACCTACGGACACAGGCTGTTCATAAGGGATGCCGTTAAAAAAAGACAGGGCATGATTGGCATCTTTGATGGAATACATGGGCAAAACCGCTTCCAGTTCATATTCAGCGGCGATTTCATTTATCGCGTCCGTGTTTAAATTATTTTTTCCGCTTTTCAGCATCTTTTTTATTTCTCTGACGCTGGCGGCATCGCTTTTGCCGTTGCCGGCACCGGATTTAATTTTTGACAATATCTTGCGCACCATTTTATAATTCAAATAATTCGCATCCGATTCCTGAATCTTGGCGCTGTCCGGCAGCATATACGCACAGGCATCTTCCGTGGCCCGGGTGGCAATGATGTGTCCGCCGAAACCGTCTTTTGTCAGCAGCGGAATCCGGCCGGAATGGTCAATATGCGCATGGGAAAGTATCAGGTTGGTAATGATCCCCGGATCAAAAGGCATCACCCGGTTTTTACGGTCCGCTTCCTTTCGCCGGCCCTGGTACATTCCGCAATCCAGAAGGATATTATCATGGCGGGTGGTGATCATATGCATTGAGCCGGTGACTTCTCTGACTGCTCCATAAAATGTTACATGCAAAGCCCTACTCCTTTTTTTGAAATTCAGGTTGAGATGCCGCAAAACAGCGAAAAATGATCTTAACCCAACTGCCGGTGAAATGAAATAATTTTTCGTGTCATTTTTTTAATCTGTCGCCTCTGCTGTTGGGTTGATTGAAAATGTTGAAATTTGAAATATTTCAACAGCGCGTTTAAGATGCATTGACCTGCGGGTAAAAATAAAAATATAATTTTATTTTTTACTCTGCTATACAAGGGAAGCGAAAGAAGCGAAAATCCGGCGCAATTCAGGTATATTGGTTTTTTTCGCGTCCCTAAATGGCTACTCACAATTAACCGTACACCCTTTAAACCGGAAAAAAGGAGGAATTACCGGCTATTCGCTTGCAGCTCCACGTCAATATCCGGTGGTTATTTCGCTTATGGGAATTAACTTTGTTGAAAAAATCGACGACCTGGTCAAAATAAAAACGGTTTTAATCAGCGTTTCAGACAAATCCGGCCTGGAGACTTTTATTCCCGGCCTTGTAAAGCACAATCCCGGTATCCGCATTCTTTCCACCGGCGGGACATACAATAGAATCAAGGAAATACTGGGCGACGAAGCCGGCGGCATCCTGATCCGGGTGGCGGAATACACCGGCCAGCCGGAAACCAAGGGCGGCCTTGTCAAAACCCTTGATTTTAAAATCTACCTGGGCATTCTCACCGAAACCTATAACGACGCCCATGCAAATGACCTGAAACGGACCGATGCCAGCCCCATTGACATGGTGGTCGTTAACCTGTATCCGTTTGAAGAAACCATTAAAAAAGAGGGAGTCACTCCGGAAATGGCCCGGGGCAACATTGATATCGGCGGGCCGTGCATGATCCGGGCTTCGGCCAAAAACTATCTGCGGGTGGCATCCGTGGTCGACCCGAAAGATTATGGTGCCATCATAGAAGAACTTAGCGCAAACAACGGCATGACCACCCTTGAAACCCGATTCCGGCTGGCGCAAAAAGCATTTTCCCATACTGCGGATTATGACCGGGCCATTGCCGGATATCTGAGCGAACAATCGATTCAACATATCCGGGCATGCTATCCGGAAATTATGTAATTTTTTTCACTTCAACATGCTGGTAATAAGGAGCAAGTCATGTCCGACGATTTAAAACAAATGTACAAGACCATCATGGATGATCACTTTCCGCCGCAAATGGAAATCAGCTTTGTCGACGGCAGCCGTCGGCAGACGCTTTTTTATGACAAGGTTGACTGGATCATTGATAATGTACGCAAAGGACTTCGCTACGGCGAAAATCCGGGGCAGGAAGCAGCGTTATACCGACTGGTCAACGGCAACCTGGTGCTGGGAGAGGCGGAAACCATCCAGCCTGGCAAATATCTGGTGTCCGACATTGAATTGCTGCAGTCCGGCAAGCATCCGGGAAAAACCAACCTCACGGACGCGGATAACGCCTTAAATATCCTCAGATATTTTTCCGATCAGCCTGCGGTGATTATCGTCAAGCACAACAATCCCTGCGGGGCCGCCATATCCGGTTCTCTGGAAGATGCATACCACAAAGCCTATATGGCGGACCGGGTGGCCGCCTTTGGCGGATGCATTGCCGTCAACCGCGCCCTTGACAAAGCCACCGCTGAAGCCATTGCCAGACAATATGCCGAAGTGGTGGTGGCGCCGGAGTTTGAAGACGGGGCAATGGAAATTCTGGCGCAGCGAAAGAATCTGCGGGTCATCCGGATTAAAAATATCGACAACCTGAATTCTTTTGTGGGCCAGCGGGTGGTGGAGTTTAAAAACCTCATCGACGGCGGTATTGTGGCCCAGTGGTCATTTGCCCCCCAATCCCTTAAAAAATCTGATTTTGTGCTGGCCCGATGCGAGTATCAGGGCAAGGAACATGTCATCAACCGCCTGCCTACGGAACAGGAATACGCGGATATCCGGTTCGGATGGCTGCTCGAATCCGGCATTACCTCCAATTCCGTTATTTATGTAAAAGACGGCGTGTCCGCAGGAATCGGCACCGGGGAGCAGGACCGGGTGGGTGTGGCTGAAATCGCAAGAGATAAAGCCTATCGCAAGCTGGCGGACCGCTACTGCTTTGAATCTCATGGCATTTCCTACAATAATCTCACCGATGAAGACAAAAAGGCGGAAATCGACGGCCGGGTCAACGCGGAAAAAGGCGGCCTCATCGGGGCGACCATGATCAGTGACGCATTTTTCCCCTTCCGGGACGGCATTGACATAGGTCTTAACGAAGGGGTCTCGGCAGTGGTTCAGCCCGGGGGATCGTTAAATGATTACCAGTCCATTGAAGCCTGCAACGAGCACAATGCCACCATGGTGCTGACAGGCCAGCGCAGCTTTAAGCATTGATGGGTGCCCAAAGCCAAAAGACGGACATAAATAAGGTTTTTAACATAATCTTCTTTGATGTTATCATGCATTCATGAATTCATAAAATATAAGGAGCATGAAATAGGCGTGATAAAAAAAATCGGCAGCAGCGGTCAAATATCGCTTGGAAAAAAATTTGCCGGACAACACGTTTTAATTGAAGAAATCGAAACCGGCGTCTGGATACTCAAGACCGGGCAATTCGTTCCCAAAAACGAACAAAGGCTCCACGCTGAATCAACAAAAAAAGATATAGATAAGGCTGTTGATTGGGCAGAGAAAAATCCGCCCGCGGCAAGTAATTTGGATGAAATTGAAAATCGGTTGAAATAATGGGGCAGCAATCAGATAAATCCATTCTTCTGGATCTGAATAATCCCGTTTTTCAGAAAAATCTCTTTAACTTACAAAAAAATGAGCAGCGATCAGTACTTGGCACCCTGCGAAAAATATCCAATATGTCCTGGCAGCAACTCTATGGCGATACCTGTTTGAAATGGGAGGCGATTGCATCCCGCTCCGGGCCAAATGGCGCAAGATTTTACAGTTTCAGAATCGGAAAAGGTTTTCGGGGGCTTGCATATCGCTAAAATGACTGGCTTCGAATCCTATCTCTGCATCCGGACCACGACTCCGTTTACAATTAACTGGTTTTTCCTCGTTCCCACAGAAATCCGTGGGAACCAGAATAGTCTCTATTTTTTACCTTCAATTTCTTTTTGAATTTTGCCTGCTTTGATATGAAGTACAATTCCAGTAGCCATCAGAATCAAAAAGGCCATGCCCCCTGCGAATTTTCCGTATTCTGCTCCAAAGATACATCCTATGCCAAATGATCCCATAAAGAATAGAGCGGCTAATATTCTAATCGTGTAATATCGCATCTATTCAAATCGCCAATTATTTAAAACAGAAAGAACACCCCGTTTCGTATCCACATGGGTGATAGTCACACGAACCATATCCTGAAAATTGAGGTTTCAGTGACTGGAGGGACCGGAGTCTTCATCCGAAAAGGTAAGAAGCCAAAAAAGAGCATCAGGCAACCCGAGGGTGATATGCGTTATTTGATTTTCATACGAGTAGACGCCAATGATTGTCGGATCTTCTTTGGATCACGGCGCAAATCAAGAACTCGCCACACGACAACTGTCGTTTTCTCTTCAAGACGGTAATAGATGGCGTAAGGGAAACGCTTGGACAGCATTCGATGAGAACCGAAAACCTTCGGGTGGATTCCACCATACAGAATCAATGAATCAATGTCGGAGAATAGAGAATCAAAGAAGTACTCTCCCAATCCTTCTCCCTGTCTGTCATAGAATAGACGGCCTGCGGATAAATCTTCAAGCGCAGTGGAGAGTAGCTTGATCTTCATTCGAATCGTGCCCGGAGTTCCTTTTTTGCGGATTGCCAATCCACAATTTTTTCCTGACCCGAGCTAAGTCGCTGTTCTGTCTCCTGTAATGCTTTTTGGTGCCAATCAGGGGAATCAACCGCTTCATCTTCCCTTGACAGGTCTTCCCAAATTGCCTCCATTACCTTCAGTTTCTCTTCCCGGGAAAGGTGTCTGATTTCTATGGTGCTTTGCATAATATAAAATCCTCTTTTATTGTATTTTAACAATTAGCATCCACAGTGGCCTATGTCAAATTATGGCCATTTACCGACACGATGTTTTCTCGTTTCCACACAACCAGAGATAGGCAAAAAAGCTGCCAAGACGGACCCCTCACGCGTCTGATTCGGTCATTTTCAAGGCATAAGGGGTGAAGCTGTATGCGTTTTATACCGCGAACCGCTTATAACACAGAAAATGAGCGAATCAGACGCGTGAGACTACCCCAAATCGACATTCAGGGCATCCCTGCGGGCATCCACATGGGTGATGGTCACCCGGACCAGGTCCTGGGGTTTGAGGTTCCAGTGGCCGGAAGAGCGCAGTTTGCATTCGACAAGGTAAGATGTCAGCAAAATGATATATTGATCCCGGCGCTTATCCAGCACAATGGCCTCTTCTTTTGCGCCGATCTGCTTTTCAAGGTATTTGAGCAGCCAGTAGCGGTTCCGGCGCATCTGCACCTGGCCGGCGTTCATTAACGGCTGCTTGAGAAATATCAGCATTTTTTCGATCTCGTCAGCGGAATACGGCTGTTCCAGACCAAAACAGGCCCGGATCTGACGCTGGGTCACCAAATCGAAATACTTTCGGATGGGGGATGTGGCGGTCACATACTTGTCCAGCCCCAGCCCGGAGTGCGGTTCCGGATGCGGCGAAATAATCACCCGGTTGAGCATCCGGCGCTGCATCCAGTTTTGAAAAAGCGTGGCTTCTTTTTTCTGGCTGTAAAGCCGGGCCTTGGGTTCGGGCTGCCCCCGGAAAATGGCAGGCATTTTATTGTCCGCCAGGAATCTTGCCATCAGCCAGTTGGCCATAATCATCATTTCGGAAACAAACATCCGCCCCGGACTTTCGCGATCTATTTTCCGGACACTGACGTCGTCGTTTTCAAACACCCGGATGCTGGTTTCGGGAATGGTAATCTGGACCGCGCCGCTTGACAGCCGTTTCCGCCTGAAGTTGCAGGCAATCTCATGCAGCAGCCAGATGGATTCTTCCGAATCCACCATGGCGTCGACATCATTATAGGTCAGCTGCTGCCCGATCTTTATAATGGAGGGGACGACTTCAAAATCAAAGAGCTCGGCAAACCGGCTGACCTTAAAAAAAATGCTGATGGCGGGCCGGACCTCACCGAGTTTCAGGCTGCAGATATTTTCAGACAGCCGGGGGGGCATCATGGGAATCTTCATATCCGGCATATAAATCGAAGTGCCCCGGGCCACCACCTCCGCGTCGATGATATCTCCTTTGGCCACCAGTTCACCGACGTCTGCGATATGAACGCCCACACGGTAATAAGCGCTTTGCTTTTCTATGCTGATGGCGTCATCCAGATCAAGGGTTCCCTGACCGTCGATGGTCATCAACGGCAGATCGGTCAGGTTTATCCGCTTGGGCGACAAACTGCTGATATCAAACATCTCCGGCATGGCATCGGCTTTTTCCAAAACATTTTTTGAAAAATCCTCCGGAATCTCATACCGTTTGAGATCAACATTATAATTGGACCGCCAGACACCTGTTTTGACCAGCACATCAAATATTTTTTCAGCGCTTTCAAGACCTGCTTTTGCCACAATGGCGCGTCCGGCGGCACTGTGCGGGCTTTCTTTTCCAAACAGATAATAAGATTTCAGAATGTCAATTAAAACGGTTTCATCTGCCGGCGGTGCTGCATCTACACCGCTGATCACATTTTTCAGCCAGGCGCCGCCTTGTTCGATCATCCGCTCCCGCTGCTCTTTTTCTTTTTCCCGAATGATATTTTTTTCAACGTCTGCTTCCGAATAAGGAAAAAAAGAGTCCGGATTGAATTTAAAGTAAATCCGGTTTTCAAAACAGGCCCGGATCACGGCAGCCTCATGGTCTGCGTCGGCATGGTGGGGAAAACACAGCGCCGCCATTGTGGAAAGATCCACCCATTCTTCCATCGGGGACAGGACTTCCCACAATTCTTTGATATCAATCTGTTCGCTCAAAGAATTTCGCCGGGCCGCGGTTTCCTTTAATGCGGCGATGAGCTTATCGCGGCCGCCGTTCATTTTCAGGCGGGTGTTTGAGACATGAGACAGACGGCTGACCTTCTGATTAACCTCGCGGTTATCTTCATTCAGAAGGCTCACCCGGGGATCATTAAATTCGAGGACCACTGCGCAAAAAATTTGCTGCTGGTCGATATATTCTACAATTGTTCCATTTTCCATAGCTTGACTGGATAACAGGGGGGGTGATTAAAGTCAATGGAGCTGATCAATTATTCTCTATTAATATATTCGTCTCTGCTAATATATTCATCTCCGCTTGACGATAAACGTTTTGATGCGGTTGCCATCCATTTCTTTAATGGTGATGAGGTAAGGGTCGATCAGGATCTGTTCTTTTTCCGCCGGAATTTTGCCGATCTGGGCCAGTACATAACCGGAAAATGTTTCATATTCGACAGATGCGGGAATATTCATTCCAATGATCTCGTTGATTATTTCAATGTCTGCCGCCCCCAGCACCAGCCATTCCTTGTTCCGGATCTGAACCACCGGCTGCTTGATGATATCGGTCTCGTCCACAATATCGCCCACGATGGCCTCCAGCACATCTTCCAGGGTCACGATACCCGTCACTTCGCCATATTCATTGACCACGATGGCGGCATGATCTTTCCGGCTTTTAAACTGATTTAACAGCTGATCCAGTTTTTTATTTTCAGGCACAAAGTACGGCTCCCGCATAATTTCTTCCAGAACGAACGCCCCGCTTTCCGTTGCCTGCTGTTTAAACAAATCCTTGATATTGACCACGCCGATAATGTGATCAATATTACCGTCAATAACCGGAATCCGGGTAAACCCGGACCGGATAATCTCTTCGAGACGGGGTTGTTCGGACTTGTCGATAAAAAACATGTCCGCGCTGGGGGTCATAATATACGAAACATTGATATCATCGAGTTTAACGATGTTGTTGATCAGTTCCTTTTCTCCGGGATTAATCTGACCTTCATCATGGACCACTTCCACAAAAGACATGAGTTCCTCTTCGGTCACCCGCGGCGCGGATTTGACGCGGCCCGTCAGCATGGGAATAAAATTTAAAAAAATAATGATCGGATAAAACAGGTAGGAGAGCCAGTAAATGGGAAAAATAACCGCCCGGGCGATCATAATATTGTTTTGGGTGGCAATGGATTTGGGAAAAATTTCTCCAAAAACCAGAATCAGAAAGGTCATAATTCCGGTGGCAATCCCCACCGCCATGTTGCTGGCGTGAATTTCTCCGGCTCCGGCAAAATAATTGATTGCAATTGAGGTGGCCAGTGCAGACGCCCCGATGTTGACCAGGTTGTTGCCGATCAGAATGGTGGTGAGCAGCTTGTGCGGATCTTCCTTCATCTTCAGAATCAACTGGTTGGCGGCACTCGTTTCTTTGGCGAGAAACTTTGCTTTTGCCCGGCCAATGGAAAAAAGAGCGGTCTCGGATGATGAAAAAAATCCGGACAAAAATAATAAAATAACTAAAAAACCAATGTCTCCTGACATTTATCGGGCTCCCTGGCAACTACGGTCATTTTTTACTGTTAATTTAATCGGGCTTTCTGAAATTTTGAAATATTACAAAGATATAATCTATTTGGTTTAAAAATTCAATTATGACAATGATTTTTTATCAAAAATCGTATCCGGGTAAAATAGCCATGTTTTTGGAATTGACAATATGGGCAAAAAATTAAATGCTGTCGGGCAGGAGCAACCTAACTCAACCCATGCAACCAACAATGCGCTATAAAAATTTCCGATGAAATCATTCCGGTTAATCCAGCCGTATTTTTACCAGCAGCGATATCTTATCCTTACCGGCATCCTCTGCCTGATGGTGGTGGATACGCTTCAGTTAATCATTCCCCGGATCATTAAATGGGCGGTGGACGACCTGACATCATTGCAGATCGACACCGGCCAGCTGATTGTCTATGCGTCACAGATCGCCGGTATCGCCGTATTAATGGGACTGCTTCGGTTTGTCTGGCGCAGGTTTCTCATCGGCGCATCCCGGTTAATTGAAAAAGAACTTCGCAATAAATTATTTTTCCATATCCAGACATTGTCCGCCTCGTATTTCGATCAATCCAGGACCGGCGACCTGATGGCCCACGCCACCAACGATATCAACAACATCCGAATGGCCGTGGGAATGGGCATGGTGGCATTGACCGACGCCATATTCCTGGGCAGCGCCGCCATCTGTTTTATGGCCTATATCAATGTCCGGCTCACCCTTTTTGCCTTAATTCCCATGCCCATGATCATCTGGTTTACCCGCAGCTTCGGGAAAAAAATGCACCGGCGATACACAACGGTTCAGGCCGTATTTTCCGAATTAACCGAATCGGTCCGGGAAAGCTTTTCCGGCATCCGGATCGTCAAGGCATTTAACCGCCAGCAAAGCGAGACCGACCGGGTGGCCGGTATTTCCAAAAAATACATCGCCGAAAACCTGAAACTGGTGCGAATCACCGGATCTTTTTTTCCGATGATGATTCTTTTTACCAATATCAGCCTGACCGTGGTCCTGTTTTTCGGCGGTCGGCAGACCATTAAAACCATCATCACCCCCGGCGATTTTGTCGCTTTCATCAGTTACCTGAATCTGCTGACGTGGCCCATGATGGCCATGGGATGGGTGACCAACCTGATCCAGCGGGGGGCGGCCTCCATTGACCGGTTAAACAAAATCCTGCACACCCGCCCTGAAATAATTGAACTTCCTGAAACAATGGACGCAACCGCATCCGGCCGCAAAAAACAGATCCGCCACAAGATTTCATTTCAGCAGGTGGGATTTTCATACCCATCTTCAGACACACCGGTGTTAGCCGATATTAATTTTTGCGTGAGGGCCGGTTCCGTGCTCGGCATTGTCGGTCCCCAGGGAAGCGGCAAGACCACTTTACTCCAGCTGATCCCAAGGATTTATGATACGTCATCCGGGCGCATTGTCATTGATCATGAGGACATCAAAAATTTCAGGCTCAGTGACCTGCGAAAAAACATCGGTTTTGTCTCCCAGGAACCTTTTTTATTTTCAGGCACCATCCGGGACAATATCACCTTCGGGGAACCGGTTGCCGAAGAAACCCTCATACAGGCAACCCGGGCCGCTGCCGTGTATGACACTATCACCGGATTTACGGACGGATTTGAAACCACCATCGGTGAAAAAGGCATCATCCTTTCCGGCGGCCAGAAACAGCGAATCGTTCTGGCCCGGGCCATCATTGCGAACCCCCCGGTTTTGCTGCTTGACGATCCCATCGGACAGGTGGACACCGAGACGGCCGCAGCCATCATCCGCACAATCCGGGAGCTGTCCCGGGACAAAATCGTCATTATTGTGTCTCATCGGCTGTCCGCCGTCCGGTTTGCGGATCAGATCATCGTGCTGGCCAGCGGGCGCATTGCCGAATCCGGAACCCATGAAACGCTGATTGCATCGAGCAACTATTATGCCCGGTCATATGCCATTCAGCGCGCGGAGTTGCTGGAGTAATATATAAAAAATGGCATTAAACAAAAACATATTTGAAGAAAAAAAACTGGGCCAGACCCAGGATTTCGGGCTGCTCAAAAAGCTCATCCCCTATGTGAAGCCCTACCGGGTTTTGTTTGCCTACACTTTTATACTCATTTTTCTGATCACAGGTCTGGAACTGGTCATCCCCTATATCACCAAAATAGCCATTGACCGGTATATCGTGCCGGAAAATTCCATCCGCGCGACAGCAGAAACACCCAAAGGCCGCTTTCTGAGCTGCGATCTTTCCGATCCGGACATTTCAAAAATTGTTTCCGCGCGCCCGGCCCTTTTTCAGATTAATCAGAATACGGCATTGATTGCCTACAGCCGGTTACCCGACCTGCCGCAGGAAGCGGTCGCAACGCTTCGTAAAAATGATCTGACCGGTATTTCCTATGCCGCCGCCTGGCTGCTGCTGGTTGTCATCATCAATTTTTTCTTGAATTTTATCAAAATCATTCTCATGGAGTATGCCGGCCAGCAGATGATGCATGACCTGAGAATCAAGCTGTTTTCCCATATTCAGCGGCTGTCGGTTCATTTTTTTACAAAAAACACCGTGGGCCGTCTGGTGACGCGGGTCACCAACGACACCCAGAACATGAACGAAATGTTCACCTCCGTTCTGGTCTTTGTCATCAAAGACTTTTTTATGTTAATCGGTATCACCATTGTCCTGTTTTCAATCGACTGGCAGCTGTCTTTGACTGTTTATACGATTTTTCCGTTTGTTTTTTATGCCTCCTACCGGTTTTCCCGATCCGCCCGCGAAGCGTTTCGCACCCTGCGCGTCAAGGTAGCTGAAATCAATTCGAAATTCTCCGAAACCATCGGCGGCATGCAGGTCATTCAGCTTTTTCGTCAGGAACAGGCCAATTATAAAAATTTTAAAAGAATCAACAATGACCACTACCGGGCCGGCATGCAGCAGATCACGGTGTTTGCCTTATTTATGCCGCTTATCGAAATGATGAGTTCCATTGCCCTGGCCATTGTTATCTTTTACGGGGGCCAAAGCATTATCAGCGAACGGATTTCTCTGGGCACGCTGGTGGTTTTTATTTCTTATATCAGAATGTTTTTCCGGCCCATCAGAGATATCGCGGAAAAATACAATATTACCCTCAATGCCCTGTCTTCCGCGGAACGCATGTTTCTGATTTTAGAAGACACCGACATGCTGCCGGAACCCACGGATGAACAGCGATCCGCTGTTCCGGCAGATATGAAAGAAATTGCCTTTGATCACGTCTCTTTCTCATATGTTGAAAAAGAAACCGTACTGGATGATATTTCTTTTACCATACGGGCCGGCGAAACCGTTGCCATTGTCGGGCCCACCGGGGCCGGAAAAACATCGCTGGTCAACCTGATCACCCGGTTTTATGATCCCACCGCCGGCGTCGTCACGTTCAACGGAACCGATATCCGGCAAATGAAAATTGCAGACCTGCGATCGAAAATCGCCATTGTCACCCAGGATCCGTATATCTTTTCCGGCAGTCTTCGAAACAATATTTTCACCATCAACGCTGCGGTTACTGAAAACAAGATCAATGAAATCCTTGACGCTTCATACTGCAAATCCTTTATCGACAAACTGTCCCGGGGAATTGACACGGAAATGACCGAAAGCGGTTCTTCTCTGTCTTCCGGCGAGCGCCAGTTAATCTCCATCGCCCGGGCCCTGGCCCATGATCCGGACCTGATCATTTTTGATGAAGCCACCTCCTATGTGGATTCGGAAACCGAACATAAAATTCAGCAGGCCCTGGACAATCTGATGCAAAACCGAACCTCGCTGATCATTGCCCATCGCCTGAGCACGGCCCGCATTGCCGACCGGATCATGGTGATCCGCGGCGGAAAAATTATTGAATCCGGAACACACGATCATCTTTTAACGCAAAAAGGATTTTATTACCGGTTAAATCAGCTTCAGGGATAGTCGAAAAACACGATACAATCGCATAAACACATATTGCCCTTGTCAAAGTCAATTTTACATGGTAAAAGAGATAGAATTCATTTAAAAATCGTTTAAGTATTTAATAATATTGAAACTTAATGTATTAACCCTTAAGAACAAAAAAGGAGAAATGGAAAATGGCTTTTGATGCAATTAATATGGCTGACTGGCAGATTTCCGAAGAAGCGGAAAAAAACATGCCCATGCCGGATCAATGGAAAGAAAAACTGGGCCTGATGGACGAAGAAATGCTCGCAATGGGCCGTCTGTCTAAAATCGATTTTCTCAAAGTAATCGATCGCCTTAAAGACAAACCGGACGGAAAATACATTGAAGTGACCGCCATCACCCCGACCCCTTTGGGTGAAGGCAAAAGCACCACCTCCCTGGGCCTGATGGAAGGTCTCGGCAAACGCGGAAAAAGCGTGGGCGGCGCCCTGCGTCAGCCTTCCGGCGGACCGACCATGAACGTAAAAGGTACTGCAGCCGGCGGCGGCAACTCCCTGCTGATTCCCATGACCGAGTTCTCCCTGGGACTGACCGGCGACATCAACGACATCATGAACGCCCACAACCTGGGCATGGTCGCAATGACTTCCCGTATGCAGCATGAAAGAAACTATAACGATGAGCAGCTGGCCCGCCTCACCAATATGCGTCGCCTGGACATCGATCCCACCCGCGTGGAAATGGGATGGATCATCGATTTCTGTGCACAGGCATTAAGAAACATTGTTATCGGTCTGGGCGGCCGATTTGACGGATATACCATGCAGTCCAAATTCGGCATTGCAGTGGGTTCCGAGCTCATGGCCATTCTGGCGGTTGCCACCGACCTGGGTGACTTGAAAGACCGTATCAACAAAATTACCGTTGCCTTTTCCAAAGATGGAAAACCGGTAACCTGCGGTGATCTCGAAGTCGGCAACGCAATGTCCGCCTTCATGAGAAACACCATCAACCCGACCCTTATGAGCACCGCCGAATATCAGCCCTGCTTTGTTCACGCCGGTCCGTTTGCCAACATCGCAGTGGGACAGAGTTCCATTATCGCCGACCGTGTCGGTCTCAAACTCTGGGATTATCACGTCACCGAGTCCGGATTTGCCGCTGACATCGGGTTTGAAAAATTCTGGAACGTCAAATGCCGGTTCTCCGGATTAAAACCGCACGTTTCCGTTCTGACCACCACTGTCCGCGCTCTTAAAATGCATGGCGGCGGCCCCAAAGTGGTTGCCGGAAAAGCATTGGACGACGCCTACACCAAAGAAAATCTGGGACTGGTGGAAAAAGGTATTGAAAACATGGTGCACATGATCGGCGTTATCCGGAAATCCGGCATCAACCCGGTGGTCTGCGTCAACCGCTTCTATACCGATACCGACGCGGAAGTGGCCATCGTTAAAAAAGCCGCGGAAGCTGCCGGCGCCCGTTGCGCCGAATCCAAACACTGGGAACTGGGCGGCGAAGGTGCCCTGGAATTTGCCGATGCCGTTATCGAGGCCTGTGAAGAAGGCAATGACTTTGACTTCCTCTATCCCCTGGAAATGAAATTAAGAGACCGTGTCGACAAAATCGCCAAAGAAGTTTACGGTGCGGACGGTGTTTCCTGGTCTCCGGAAGCAGAAGCCAAAGCCAAAATGCTTGAAGAAGATCCCAAGTATGCGGATTTCGCCACCATGATGGTTAAAACCCATCTGAGTCTGACTCATGACCCGACACTCAAGGGCGTTCCCAAGGGCTGGACACTGCCCATCCGTGACATCCTGATCTACTCCGGCGCCAAGTTCCTCTGCCCCTGCGCGGGAACCATCAGCCTGATGCCCGGCACCGGTTCCAACCCGGCATTCAGAAGAATTGACGTTGATCCGGACACCGGCAAGGTATCCGGCCTGTTCTAGAAAAAAATTGAAGGCTTAAGGCTTTACGGCCGACGCCTGAAGGTACAAGAATTAAAAAAGCCCGGCGGGAAATCCCGCCGGGCTTTTTTGATGGCTTCGCAAAAGTTCCAAATTCTGCGTTGCCATCAGTTGTTCATCAATCTGATTCTTTTCCCCATTCTTCGAGCACGTTGTATATAGCACTGGTCAGGGTCGACAACTGTTCCGGTTCAATAATATAGGGCGGCATAATGTAGACGAGCTTGCCGAACGGGCGAATCCATACCCCGTTTTCCACAAACCGCTTCTGAATCCGGGACAGGTTCACCGGGGTTCTGGTTTCCACCACCCCGATGGCGCCGATATTGCGGACATTGTCCACCACCGGCAGCTGACAACAGGGGGCCAGTTCTTTTGCAATCTGTTGTTCAATGGCATTTACCCGGTCTTCCCAGGGACTTTCCAGCAGCAGGTCAATACTTTCCACCGCTACCTGACAGGCCAGCGGATTTCCCATAAAGGTGGGACCGTGCATCAACACCCCGCTGCCGTCCGCGGAAATCCCTTCAGCCACTTTTGTCGACGCCAGGGTGGCGGCCAGGGTCATGTACCCCCCGGTCATGGATTTTCCCAGACAAATAATATCCGGCACCACATCCGCATGCTCATAGGCAAACATCCGGCCCGTTCTGCCGAAACCGGTGGCAATCTCATCAAAAATCAGCAGCACTTCGTTTTCATCGCACAGGCGGCGAAACTGACGAAGGTACTCCGCATTATAAATATTCATCCCCCCGGCGCCCTGGACAATCGGTTCCACAATGACGGCGGCGATTTCATCCCGATGGGATTCCAGAAGTTCCTTAAATTCGGCAATCCAGGCATCCTCCCAGGTCCCGTTGTCCGGTTTTGGCCGGGGGGCGAACAGATGCTGCGGGAGTACGCCGGTAAACATCTGGTGCATCCCGTTGACCGGATCACAGACACCCATCGCGCCAAACGTATCCCCGTGATATCCGCCCCGGACAGTGAGCAGGCGCTGCTTTTTCGTCTTTCCTGCGGCAAACCAGTATTGAATGGCCATCTTGATGGCCACTTCCACGGAAACAGATCCGGAATCGCAGAAAAAAACATGCTGAAGCGGGGCCGCGGTTAAACTGATCAGTCGTTGTGCCAGGGCAATGGCCGGTTCATGGGTGATGCCGCCGAACATCACATGGGCCATGGATGACAACTGCTGGGCAACCGCGGTATTCAGCCGGGGATGATTATAACCGTGAATGGCCGTCCACCAGGAAGACATTCCGTCAATCAACCGTCTTCCGTCATCGAGTTCCAGATAAACGCCATCCGCACGACTGACCATGTAAGCCGGCAGGGGATGCCGCATGGAGGTATACGGATGCCATATATGTTTCCGGTCGTATTCCTGCCGGTGATTTGCATCTTTTGAAATTTTAAAATCCATCATTTGTTAATCCAACCTCCTTGCTATAGTACATTTTCCTATGTTATATTGTTACCATTTAATAAAACCAACAGGCATCGAAGAACGTATGAAAATCCAGCTAGACGTAAGCCGCCACTGCATTCAAACGGCAACCAAACGAAAATATACCCAGCTGATTTCAAATTATTTTAAATCAGACGCATCGGCACCTGAAAATACAAAAATTCTGGAATCTGAAATATCCCTTTTAAAAGAAGCTCTGGAAAATCTTGATTTTGCCTGGCTGCGATCAACCGTTCCGGAACTGCGCGGCGGCGGACCGGATGACATCGTCATCTCAACCGGGACAGACAATAAAATAACCATTACCATTAACGGCAGGACGATCCATGCGACACATTAGAATTACAAAATATTATAAGCAATCCCCCCATGGCGGAAATTTTGACAGGCAGATGCTGGGCCGGCTGTTGATCAAATGGCTGTGCCTGACCGGGGCGGTGCTGTTTGCCGCCTTTATGCTGGAAGGAATTCATGTACAGAACTTTTTTGCCGCGGTTTTCGGCGCGGCCGTTTTAGGCATTTTAAACATGGTTTTCCGCCCCTTGCTGCTGATCCTGACCTTGCCCATCAACGTGATGAGCCTGGGACTGTTTACGTTCATCATCAACGCCCTCATGCTGAAAATGGCCTCCGGTCTTATCTCGGGACTTACGGTCACCGGATTCTGGACCGCCATCTTCGGATCGCTGCTGATCAGTATTGCCAACTGGGTTCTCACCGCATTGATTCAGGAAAACCGGATGTATGAATATACAGAACCGCGGAGACAAAAGCAGGCATCTGATGAAGATGATGATACCATTGATCTGGATAAAAAAAACGGGCGGTGGGGATAAGGGCCCTGGGAAAAAATAATTATCACCCAAACATATAATAACAGGCAATCACCGCAAAAGCCACCCCGGCGATATCGGCGGTCAAAGCCGCTGCCAGGGCGTGCCGCAGTCGTTTCACCTGGACCGCGCCGAAATAGACCGCCAGAACATAAAATGTTGTTTCGGTGGACCCCTGCAGCGTACTGACCAGATACCCGGCATAACTGTCCGGACCGATAGCCGGATCATTGATAATGGATGCCAGTATGCCATAAGCCCCGGACCCGGACAGCGGCCGCAGCAGGGCCATGGGCAGCGCTTCCGCCGGCAGACCGACTTTTCCGGTCCATACCCCTAAAAATGACACCATGGTATCCATGGCGCCGCTGGCCCGAAACATGCCCACCGCCACCAGAATAGCCACCAGGTAGGGAATAATTTTAATGGCCACCTGGAATCCCTCTTTGGCGCCCTCCACAAACGCTTCATAGATGGGAACCCGGCGAATGACTCCGAACGTCAGAAAACCGATCATCAGCGAGGGAATAATCCAGGGAGAAATCACTTTTCCGTAAATAACAGTTAACGGAATAAATGAAGCAAGCACGCCCAGCGAGATAACGCTGACCCATGCGGGATAGCCGGACGATGAGAACGCCTCGGCCCGACTGCCGGCGCTGCCGGCATCTTCGACAATTTCTTCCGTTTCTGCGGCTTTTGCCGGATCTGATTGGTTTTTTACTCGGGTAAACCGGCAATACAGCTTGGCGGCAATAATCGCCACTGTTGTGGACCCCATAGTGGCAAACAGCGTGGTGGGAAGAATACCGGCGGGGTCCGCGGACCCTGCTGCCGCGCGCAGCGCAATAACGCCGGTGGGCAGCAATGTGATGCTCGAGGTGTTGATGGCCAGAAACAATGCCATGGCATCCGTGGCCGTGCCTTTGTTCGGATTCAGCTTGTCCAGTTCCTGCATGGCCCGTATGCCGAACGGTGTGGCCGCATTGCCAAGCCCCAGCGCGTTGGCGGACATGTTTAAAATCATGGCGCCCATGGCCGGGTGATCCGGCGGCACATCCGGAAACAGCCGCACCATCAGCGGCCGGATCAGACGGGAAATCACTTTAAGAAGCCCGCCGGCTTCCGCTATTTTCATCAATCCCAGAAACAGGGTCATCACCCCCACCAGACCAATGGCCAGTTCCACGGCACCGCTGGCGGACTCCACCATGGCAATCGACAGTGCCTCAATGGGCGCCGTTGCCCCTTCCACCGGTGTCCAGGCAATCTGCCGCCACCCGGCAAAAACAAATGCGATCAGAACAATTAAGAAAAAGACGATATTCAAAGTTTTAATTCCAGCTGCTCAAATTTTTTCTTTTCATTTTTGGGGCCGGTACGCTGTTCCGGCACCTCCGGTGTTGATGCTGGTGCTGGTGTCACGACAATACTGTTAAACATGGGTTCGTCTGAATAATCCACTTCATAGCAGCCGGGATCTGTTTTGCGCGCCGCGGTCAAATAATTGAACATCAGATTTTTTTCCTGGTTCATGATCACCGGAAACCCGTAATGGCAATTATAATGTTTGAACGGCTTTTGGGTCTGCAACCGCTCCGCAACAAACGCTTCATGCCGCCGGAGCCGCTGGCTGATATGGTCATTGGAAAAATCCACAATGGATTCAAACTGGGCATCGATGATTTCTTTAAAATTCTGATCAATTTCAACGCCTATGCTGTTGCGGCCGGAGGCCATGGCGGCCAGCATGGTGGTGCCGGTTCCCAGAAACGGATCAAGCACCGTATCCCCTTTTACGGAATACATGTTGATCAGGCGGTACGGCAGTTCAAAGGGAAAGGCGCCGCTCCTTTTCCGGACATTCTTGTCGACCAGGCCCTGCCGGGCCCCTTTCAAATCCATCCACACATCCGAAAACCACTGGTTTCGTTCCTCCCAGAACAGGGCGCTGTTTTGCCGGTCCAACCGGTCATTTGCGGTGATAAATTCCCGCTTGCCCCCTTTCCGGAATATCAGCACATACTCATGCTCCAGGGTCACATAGGCGCCGGCCGGCAACACCCCGGACCCCATAAATTTATTGGGCGCATTGGTCTGCTTTCGCCAGATCACCGCCGGCAACGTGGATAATCCCTTTTGATGCAAGGCGGATTGAATTCTGGAATGATTCGGATACAGCCTGAAATGACCATTCACGGTTCGGGTGGCGTCGCCGATATTAATGCAGGCAAACCCGCCGGTTCTCAATACGCGGACCACTTCCGTCCAGACCGCATCCAGGGCCTGATGCATCATTTCAAATGCCGCATCCCCGTTTTTTTCGCAAAGCGCCTTCTGGATTTCGGGATTCTTGTCTTTAAACACGTCATCCCACATTTCGATCATGGGATACGGCGGAGAAGTGACCATCAGATCAATGCTTCCGGATTTTATCGCTTTCATATTTTTTGCATTTTGAAACAACACCCGGTGAATGGTATTCATCGATCTGAACAAGCCTTTTTGGTTATAGGTGCAGTATGTTTATGAAACCAGCGCATGCACGCTTTGCACAATATGTAATACTTCTTCAGGATCATCGGTCAGTTTGATAATATCCAGATCCCGGGGCGAAATAAATTTACCTTCCAGCAGCCGGCTTTTAATCCATTCCACCAGGCCGCCCCAGTATTCCGAACCGAATAAAATAACCGGCAGCGGCTTTACCCGTTTGGTCTGAATCAATGTAACGGCCTCAAACAGTTCATCCAGGGTCCCGAAGCCCCCCGGTAAAATTACATATGCCATGGCATATTTAACAAACATGACTTTTCGTACAAAAAAATAATTAAACTCAACTTTGATATTGGAATATGGATTCGGTTTCTGTTCCATGGGCAGCACAATGTTCAGCCCCACTGACTTTCCATTTTTCTCCGCCGCGCCCTTATTGGCCGCTTCCATGATGCCGCCGCCGCCGCCGGTAATCACGGCAAACCCATTTTCCGCCAGCATTCCCGAAATTTTAACCGCATCCTGATAATACGGATTATCCGCGGTTATCCGGGCGGAGCCAAAAATACTCACCGCCGGTCCGACGTCATGCATTTCCTCTACGCCCTCAACGAATTCGCCCATAATCCGGAATATGCGCCAGGATTCGCTAAGCCCCATTTCGTCTATCAGATATTGTTTTTCCATTTTACCCTGTTTATTTTTTTATTTAATATTGGTGATTTTATAAAAAGGAACTTGGATGGCTAAGTAAAAAGTTCCATATACAAGGCGTAATGGTTTTTCAGGATTGAAATAATACAGGTAGTATATTGAAAACCTGAAAAACCGTTACAACGCAGTAGATGGGACTTTTAACGACGCCATCAATGTTTCTGAACCGGCACCCTGCCGATATAATTAAACGCGTCAGCTCCTGCCGTTAAAGCCGATGTCAATATTGCCCCCGTCTTCGATCACAGGCACCCGGCGGCTGCCGTCCGACAATTTGAGCATGGCTTCCATATTTTCATCATTTAAAAGCACATCAATATATTCGACCTCAACATCCTTTTTTGCATACGCTTCACGAGCTGCATTGGTAAACGGTCACGTCGACTTGCCAAAAATCCGAATCTTTGCTGCCATATGCAACCTCCTTCGTCAAAAAGATTAACCCGGCCCCTTCAAATAACCAACAAATCCAATTATTTGAGAACATTAAACACTGAATAGAAATATCAGCCGCCCCGATTCTTGTCAATGATTTACTTAACTGCGGGCTTGTGACATTGTTCAACAGCCGGATGATCGGCATCCGGATCATCCGGCAATTTTTATCTCCATACAGCCTAAAAAGATTGCAATTCCGAATTCCTTTGTTTAATTCAAAAAACCATGAAAAACTGAACCCTGTCGTCAGCATTTGCGTGCAGCCGTCCTGAATGTGGAAACTGCTCGACAAATCGCTCAAAACAGGGGAAAAAGAATGGCATAACCCGTTTTTCTTCTGCATCGTAGAAATAAAATTATTTTCAATAGTTTCAATAGCTTTTTAGTATTTTAGTCCAAAATTTCGTTTGACAAGTGCAAGCTCCGCATGTTAGCTTTAAAATTTATTTTATGATCTATTATTAAAAAAATGAACATGTTAGGGAACAACCTGAGCAGACAAGCGATCGTAAAAAATGAGCTCGGCCTTCACGCCAGGCCGGCAGCCATGATTGCCAAAGTTGCAATAAAAGCGAAATCAGACGTATGGCTGTGCAGAGAAGACGAGCAGGTAGATGCATCCAGCATTATCGACATCCTGTCCCTTGCCTGTCTCAAGGGCACGGAAGTGACATTAAAAATTGAAACGCCGGATGACATGGACATACTGAATGAAATAATCACCCTCTTTGAAAACAACTTTGAGGAAAAGAGATAGATGCCATCGGATACGACGGAAATCATTTTAAAAGGAATCAGCGGTGCACCGGGAATCTGCATTGGTAAGGCATATCTGGTGGATAAAGAAGGGGTTGATGTTATTGAAAAATACGCAATCACCCCCGATCTGGTCAAAAAAGAAATCAACCGGTTTAAGAGTGCGGTGACCATTGCCAGAAATGAACTGTCAGACATTATCAAAGGGGTTCCGGAAGACCTCCGTCAACATTCCGGCATCCTGGAAACCCACCTGCTGCTCCACAAAGACAAAATGCTCTACGGCAAAGCCATTGATCTTATAGAAAATGAAATGATCAACGCGGAGTGGGCGCTCAGGGAAGCCACATCCCAGGCAAAATCCATGTTCAAGAATATCGAAGACCCCTACCTCAAATCCCGGTCCGCGGATATCGAGCATGTGTCCGAACGCATCATGAGAAATCTGGTGGGCCGCAAGGACGTCAATATATCCAATATTGACAAACGGGTGATACTGGTGGCCCACACCCTTTCCCCGGCGGAAACCAGTCAGATTCAGCTTGAAAAGATCATGGGATTTATCACGGATCGCGGAGGAAAAGCGTCACATACCAGCATTATTGCCCGCACCCTTGAAATCCCCGCGGTACTCGGACTCGACAACGCCACCCAGATCATCAAAAATGACAGCATCATCATTGTGGACGGATCCCAGGGCATTGTTATTGTTGACCCGGAAGAAGAAACCCTGATTCGATATGATGAACTGAGCAAACGATACGAAACACGCAAGGCGCACATTCTCCGAACCAGCGACCTGCCGGCAACCAGTGCGGACGGTCATCCATTTACCATTATGGGCAACATTGAGCTGCCCGAGGAAATCGTGGCGGTTAAAGATCATGGCGGAGAAGGCATCGGTCTGTTCAGAACCGAATTTCTCTACCTGGGACGAACCCATTTTCCGGATGAACAGGAACTTTTTAATCAGTATCGAGAAGTGGCGGAGCTCATGGCGCCGGACCCGGTCATTATCCGCACCCTGGACATTAATGGCGACAAGGCGATTACCGCAATGTCTCCGCCGGAAGAGGCCAATCCGTCCTTAGGCCTCCGGGCGATCCGGTTCTGCCTGCAAAAACCGGATATATTTAAAACCCAGCTCCGGGCGATCCTGCGGGCGGCGGCATACGGCAATGTGCAGTTACTGATCCCCATGATATCCGGATGCGAAGAAATCCGCCAGACTTACAAGATAATCGATGAAGCCGCCGAATCCCTGGAAAAAGAAGGACTGGCGTATAATCGGGACATACCCATCGGCATTATGATCGAAATCCCGTCCGCGGCAATCATGGCGGAGGAGATGGCCGACCTGGTCGATTTTTTCAGTATCGGGACCAATGATCTGGTACAGTACACCCTGGCCATCGATCGGGTGAATCGCCATGTGGCATACCTTTACAATCCCCTGCACCCGGCAGTCATTCGCCTGATCAAGCAGGTCGTGGATGCCGGCAAAAAGAAAAAAATAAAAACATTCATGTGCGGTGAAATGGCATCGGAGATCATCAATCTCCCCATTCTGCTGGGCCTTGGCCTGGACGCGTTCAGCATGGCCCCCCAGTCCATACCCGGAATTAAAAATATAATCCGGAAAATCAGCGTCAAGGAAGCAAAAATATTTTTAAAAGAGGTGCTCAAACAGACATCCGCCCTCGATACGATGCAACTGATAACAGACACCTACGGCGAAATACTCGCTAACGGCACCTATGACGAAAACAAAGACAGCGCCTGAGTTGAGCGCAGCCCGGACTTGAGAGAGCCTTTATATGGAAAACGACCACATTAAAATTGTCACGAAGAACCGGAAAGCCTGGCATGATTATTCGATTTCAGAAGAGGTTGAAGCGGGAATGGTCCTGCTGGGCACGGAAGTCAAATCCCTCCGGGACGGGCGGGCCAACCTGAAAGACGCCTACGGCAGGATCGATAACGGCGAACTGTATCTTCATCAGATGAATATCAGTGCCTACCCCTTTGCCTATTATGATAACCATGACCCGGACCGCCCGCGAAAGCTTTTGCTGCATAAATCGGAACTGAAACGGATGGAAGCCAAAGTCCGGGAAAAAGGATTTTCAATCATTCCGTTAAAAGTATATTTTAAACGGGGCAAGGCCAAAGTGACTATCGGGCTTGCCCGGGGCAAGCGTAAATATGACAAACGGCACGCCATCAAGGAACGGGAAATGAAGCGTGAAATAGAGCGGGCCAATAAAAAAGATTTTTAAAAATACCAGCTCAACCACAGATAAACCATATCCGGAGGCACTTCTTTTAACTCAAGGCCGGGAACCTCAAATCCGCCGAATTCAGTGTCGCTTTTACCCGAATAAATATTTGCGCCGCACATAATCTGAAAATTCTGCATCGGGTCCCAGGTTATTCTCGGCTGCACCACGGCTGACAAATCCGCGGTATTTGTAATCACCGTTATAAACCCGTTGATCAGCGGATGCCATTCCAGCCGGAGCTGGGCATTCACGTATGACCGGCCTACGGTAAACCATTCCCCACGCTCCAGGCGCTGCCGGATATTCGGATCGGTGAGCGCTTTGGGGACATCGTTTTTTCCCAGTCCCGTATAGTAATATTCGATCCATCCATACATGTTTTTATTCCACCAGACCCAGGAATAATCCATATTGGCCACAATACTTAAAAAACCTGACTGCCTGCCGTCATCATCCGGAACGGTCCAGGTGGCATCCAGACGCCAGGCCGCCTGCTTCAGGTACCCTGAACCACCGACCCCGAATACAGTGTCTTCATAATGCTTTCCGGCCATCAGATCGATATCCGTAAACCGGACATTCAAATGATATTTTGCCGCCACCGAAGACTGGTCCCATTCGATATCATGATTTTCCGTATTTCTTCGCGGCACATAAAGTATCTGTAATTCGCCGGCATCTCCCGTATACAGGCGGGCCGTGATCATGTCATCGCCGATTTTATAATCCCGTTCCACATCGGTGGGGGAAAAGGGATTGAAAAGGTCCATGGGGTTGAACAAAAAACCGTTGCCCCAGGTGAGCGCCTGGCGGCCGATGACGACCGCGCCCCGGTCACCCGTCGCGGTCAGGGAAAGCCTGTCCATCCGGTGATACGCCAGATACTGATCATCCGATGAAAAAACACGGGTTAAATCCATCACCCGGCGGTCGTCACTGACCGGGCCCGGCATCTGGAAGTTGGCGGCAAATTCCGGATATTGCGTTAAAAAAGCGGTCCGGGTTTTTTTCGCCTCCCCGCCGCTGCCGACCATTTCATAATGCGCATCCAGGGTCAGCCAGTCCGAATACCCGGTTTGATTTTTCAGCCGGAACTCAAATGCGCCGTCATGCAGACGGTCATGACCCAAAAAATCCAGCCGGGAATTATTCTCCGGAAAGGAAATGCTGCCGCGCAGCCGCAAATGGCCGTCCAGTGCGGCATAATAAGGCTGACTGCTGATGATTTCCATGCCCGCCGGACACGGCGGAAAAATAATCGCTCCCAAAAAACCGCAGAGACATCCCTGTATGCAATATCTTAATATTATTCTTATTACGCTATTTGATCCGGTCATTTGATCTGGTCGTCGGCGACCCTGCCGTCACGCAGGTTTACCAGCCGATGGGCGTAATCCATCACCATTGTGTCGTGGGTCGAGAAAATAAAGGTGACCTTGCGTTTTTCATTCATCCCGGCCATGATCCGGAGCAGCCCCTCGCCGGTTTTTGAGTCCAGATTGGCAGTGGGTTCATCGGCCAGAACAATGGCCGGATCGGAGACAATGGACCGGGCCACGGCCACCCGCTGCTGCTGACCGCCCGAGAGTTCAGCCGGCCGGTTATTGTATTTATCCCCCAGCCCCACTTCTTCCAGCATGGCCATGGCCCGCTCGCGGCGCTCTGATTTTCCAACTCCCTGAAGCAGCATCACATATTCCACATTCTCCAGGGCCGACAGCACGGGAATTAAATTATAGGACTGGAATACAAAACCGATCCGGTTCAGCCGCAGCTGGGCCAGCTGGCCCTGACTCATTTCTCCGAAATTCCGGCCGTCCACAATGACTTCACCCGTGTCCGGCAGGTCCAGCCCGCCGACAATGTTGAGCAGGGTGGTTTTACCGGACCCGGACGGACCGGCAATAGCGGCAAAACTTCCGGAATCAAACGTAATATCAACATCTTTTAGCGCAAAAATCCGAATGTCGCCCTGCTGATAAACCTTATTCACTCCCCTGACTTCTACAATCGGCATTTCATTCCTCTTATAGCTATACATGGGCCATGGCCTCAACCGGGGTAATCCGTGACGCCTTGGCCGCCGGATAAGCGCTGACCGCCAGGCCCAGAATCACGACCACCGCATTGGCCAGCACCACATCTTTGGTGACAATCTCAGGATATATAACCGATGACATCCCGAAATATTCAAATCCCGTGGCCAGGGCCGAAAGATCAATCCCTTTGGCGGCAACCATCGCCACAGACCCCGCTGCCAGCAGATTGCCCGCCAATGCGCCGATAACCAGCAGCATGCCGGATTCAAGCAGCACCGAGCGCAGAATCAGCGACGGCTTCATCCCCAGGGCCTTGAGCAGACCAAACTCCCGCATCCGTTCATACACCGCCATGAGCATAGTATTGATGATGCCGAATGCCATGGCCGCAAAGACCACCAGAAACCATAACACGATGAACCCGTCAAAAATATCCAGATATGCCTTGAGCATGGGCAGCAGGTCTTTCCAGGTATAGATTTCAATATCCGGGTCTTCCAGCAACTCCCGAATCTCCCGGGCAAAGGGCTCGGCCTCATCATGGGAAGTCAGTGATATGGATATTTCGGAAATATCCGTGCCCACGCCCAGCATCTTCCGGGCAGCGCTTAAATTGACAAACACATACTGTTTTTCCGTTGAAGTCAGCTTGGCCCGGTACACCCCTATGATCTGAAAGGCCCGGGACGTGATTTCATTATCCGCGCCCTGGGCCATGAGAATGAGCTTATGGCCGATCCGGGTGTCGAATTTTTCCAGTAATGCCTGCCCCACCACAATGGCGTTCTTATCGGTTTCAGCGATCATCCGGCCGTCCGCCACCCCGTTGCCGATAAACGATACGCCCTTTTCCATTTCCGGATCAATGCCCGCAAGGGTTACGCCCCCGGAATGGCGGGCATTGGAAGCCACGGCATTGACCTTTATCCGCCGGGCATATCGGGTACCCGCGGGCAGGATTTTTTTTATCCCGGACACGATTTGATCCGCATCACCAATCCGATAGGCCACTGACGGATCATCATGATACCCGGCCGGATAAATTTTAATGTCCCCGGTCAACGTGGCAATCCCGTTTTCAATCATGTCATTGACCATGCCCCGGCTCAATGCCGTCAGCGAGATCATGGTCCAGAGCCCGATAATCACGGCAATCATGATGATCACGGTCCGCCGGGGATTGCGCCAGATATTGCGCCAGGCCAGCTGAAATTCCATTGTTTTCATTCCGAGATGGAAGGTTTAAGGTTTAAGGCTGAAGCAAAAGAAAACCTGTTTTTTTCTTCCTTGAGTCTATCCACCTGTTCTTAAATATGTGTCATCGCCTCGACCGGTTTCATCCCTTTTATTTTCAAGGCCGGATACAACGCCACCGCAAGGGTGATAATCCAGACCAGCAGCGGGCCGGCAAGCGCTGTGACCGGACTGAGCCTTGGATAAATCCGGCCGGACATTCCGTATTGCTCTAATATTTCGGATGAACCGGACATGTCGATGCCATAGACCTGAAACACCCAGGTCACGCCGCAGCCGATGACGATTCCCATACAGACCCCGACAACGGTCATCAAACCGGACTCATACAGCAGGAGCTTGACCAGCCGTTGCGGCGTGGTGCCGATGGCCATCATCACGCCGAATTCCCGGGTGCGTTCAAACACCGCCATCAAAAAGGTATTAAGGATGGAAAAGGCCACCACTATCACCAGCAGCAGCCAGAAGATCATTCCCATCACCAGATCGATGCGGATGGACTGGGTCAGGCCCGGCACCAGTTCATCCCAGTCCATAACCACCAGTCCCTCTCCCGCCGGCAAATGGTTTACCCGGTTGATGATGTTTTTTTTGACGGCAGGCACATCGGTCAATGAATTGACGTTAACAATAATTTCATGCACCGCCGGTCCCATGGAATAGACCGACTGAAAGGTTTTTATGGGGATATGCAGGGTGTTCCGGTCAAATTCATCCATGCCGGATTCGTAGATACCGCAAACGGTCAGGATGGCGGCAGCCACGGACCCGTCCCTGCCCTGCCCCAGCACCGTCAGCTCATCTCCGACCCGGACTTTAAGATTTCTTGCCAGAAGTGCTCCGACCAGCGCCGGGTCCGGTTCCGCGTCAGGGCCACCGGATTCCGGTGTATCCGGCAGGAATTCCCCGCTCCGGATCAGTTCTTTCAGCCTGGAAACCCGCGGTTCGAGAACCGGATCAACCCCCACAACCATGGCGCCGTAAGTTCGTTTTTGGGAAGACACCAGGGAGAAAGCATTGGCGCGAACGGTCACAGCCTCCACAAGATCCATGCCGGCAATCAGTTCTTTGACCGGATCTGGATTTTCCACGACTTTACGGATGCTCTTTTCATCAAAATACCCCCGGGCCAGGACCTGGAGATGGCCGGTGTTGATCTTAATCGATGAATTGATCATGGTTTCATAGGAGCCGAATTGAAAAGACAGCATGAAAATCAACACCACGCAGGCAAAACAGATCGCGCTCACGGTCAGCCAGGTGCGCCGGGGGTTGCGCCACACATTCCGCCAGGCCATTTTCATATCCAGAGTGATTTTCGGGCGGACGTGGGAATGTGCCATGGGCATTACCGTCCGGGATTCTTTAAATTTGAAATCGTAAACATATGGGGCGGCAGGTCTACGTTAAATTTTATGGATTCATAGTCGATCCGGGTATATTCATCTTTTTCATCTGCTTTGGCCATCCGCCATTGCAGCGGATACAGCTTGCCGCCGATCATGCCGATTTTTTCCATGGTCAGCACCTTGACCGGCTGCCTGTCTTCATCATAGAATTCCTCGCGCAGCAGGATAAAATCCTCGCGGATTTTCAGCTTCTGCATCCCCCACACCACAGGTGCATCCGGTTTGGGAATGGACTGAATCACATATACTTTTTTGCCGTCATGGGTTTCTTCGCCGATCAGCGTGTGGGTGTAATCGTCAATCACCGTATCGGATTTGGCCAGGTCATTGTTTGAAAAATCAGACCCCTGCCACGACTGGGACATCATAGACGGCGGCAGCTTGATGACCCGGTTGATCTTTGGGTTGAAAATCCACATTTCCTTCCCTTTTTTCAGAGTCCCGTTGCCTTTGTCTTTTGGCGGCGCAATGATCCGGAAAAGACTGTCGGATTGTCCTTTCGTCCATGCCTTGATGGTCAGGGTTCGTTCCCAGTCCGGCCGGTGGATGGTCATATGAGCCACGGATTCGGACGTGTCTTCGCGCAGATAATTAATCGCGCCTTGCACAATGGCGCCGGCGTCTGCCGCCGTTGCCGGAGAGACGCCGGCAAACCAAAAAAGAGTAAATAAAAAACAACACCCCTGAAAAACGATTAACCGGATTTTAAAGGTTCTGCTCATTTGCCTTCCTGACAATCGATTTAGTAATAGAATGGAGGATATATCAGTTTGGCTCTTTTTTCGTTTTCAGGTCAAGAAAAAGTCCAGCCGCCGGATGCAGCCGAAAAGCTTCACCCACGCCTCAAACTCGGGACAATATAATGAAAATTTAAGCTCACACATTGATTTTAGTGAAAACCATCGGGTAATCATCTTGACAAAAAGACATCCGGGGCTTATTATCTGGTTAATCAAAAAAATGAAAAACGTCTGCATTTTTCATTTTTATAATTTATTTCAACACTCTTTCTTATATGGGGGCGAAACGGCTTCGACGGGGATATAGAAGCAATGGTTGCATACCGAGTTTTCTGCTGACTCGTAAAACAAGCGGAAACAACATAATCGCAGACGATTATAACTACGCATTAGCCGCTTAGGCTGATGCCGTCCAGCCGGATAGCTCCTGCGGATCCGGCACGGGCGTCGACTAGCAGGACCGCCAAACCTGAGTGCCTGTATCAGGTGAGGTTAAACTTAACAGGATAGTGGTTTCAAGCATCCTGCCTGAAGGAGGCTAAAACCGCGAAAATTAAATTTCAGGCTATGTATGTAGACGCCTTTGTGGAATGTTTTCGGACGCGGGTTCAACTCCCGCCGCCTCCACCATTCTTTTTTAATATTTTTAGATATTTATAAGTTTTATCCGCTGCAGAAATGCGTAACGGCTATTTTCTTTCAAAATGTGTGGCAAATATTGTATGTTATCACTACTGAAAGATCCTTCAGGTCTGATACGCGTTCGGCTATGAGAGAATTATTTTGAATTTTCTTCTTCCCTGAATACGGTATATTGTAAAGTCCCGATCTATTGTAGCAATTGTATTCAGGTTGAGTTTCTCAGCCAGGTACACAAGACAGGAATCGGCAAAATCCATTGGTAAATCACGATACTTTTCTGTCAGCGCTTTTAACCGATTAAAATCACTGTTTTCAATGCTATAAATTTCAACCGCGCCCCTATGTATCCATTCCAGGAAATCTATCTGAGCATTTCGATTAAAATCCAATAAATGAAGCGTTTCCGTAATCGATGCAAGAGTCGTAATTAAAGGCAATTTATTTGTTTTTATAAAATTAACAGCCTCGTGGTGATACTTGTCTGATGAGTCAAACAGGGCTATTAAGGGTCCAGAGTCGATTAGAATTTTCTTCATTTTCTCTTGGCCCTGATTTTTTCTCTTACAATCTCTTTCCGATCCGTTGACAGATTATTAAGGCCACTTGAATATTTACCAAATAAGTCCTGACCGGCCTCCCAGGCGTTTGCCGTATCAAGTTTATTAAGATACTCAATAATACTCTTGCGAATCAGCTCCGACTTGGTAATCCCAAGATTTTTTGCTGTATTATTGACATCTTGTTCAATTTTTGGATCAAGTCTTAATGTAATCATTTCATCACCTCCGTAATACGAAATGTAATACGATGTGCAAATGATGTCAATTCATTTTCTTCATATATGATTTCTTTACTTGTGTACCGTTCGTGTAGCGGGCAGTCCACAAACCACTGATTTTCATAGCATCTGTCCGAATTCATTTCTGCCGCCTACCATTAATTTTTCATTATTTCAAATATTTATAAATTTTATCAGCTACCGAAATGTGTAACGCAAACCATTGCCTATTGGGCTGACGTGCTAACATTATTTTTTTCTAACATAGATTCTACATTTGCCTTATTTTTCTGCCACCAGAGCATATCCGGAAAACTTTTCGGCATTGACCCCATCAGCTCAAAATCTTCTTTATCTTAGACAAAATAGTCCTCTGAGAAAAATTTAGGATAAAGCATATCCTTTTTTTTAATTTTTATCAGCCATATAAAAACTAAAGGATTATGCTTTAGGTAAGCACACTTTAACTCACTGCCTGTTTTTACACTTGAAAATAATTTTCCTTGCTGTGATACAAGGTTATAACATTACGATGGCAAATGTTGATTGTGCCGCCCATTATCTAAAAACAGCCGGGACGAAAGGATGAACCAAACCATGGTCAGGGATAACGAATGATACCGGCAATTTCGGCGTTGATTTTCGGTCTGGCGCTGCTTGTCTGGAGCGCGGATCGGTTTGTGGAAGGGGCCGCCGCCACAGCGGGACATTTCGGCATGCCGCCGCTGCTCATCGGCATGGTCATTGTCGGGTTCGGCACCTCCGCACCGGAGATGGTCGTTTCCGCCCTGAGTGCGTTTGAAGGCAGTCCGGGGATCGCCCTGGGCAACGCCTACGGCTCGAACATCGCCAACATTGCACTGATTCTGGGGGTGACGGCGCTGATAAGTCCTATCATGGTCCATTCGACGGTATTGCGCAAGGAACTGCCCATACTGACGGTGCTGACCTTTCTTTCAGTTGGTCTCATAGCGGACCTGGAACTGGGACGAGGGGATGCCATTCTCCTCCTGCTGGTGTTCGGCTGCCTGATGACATGGACCATCTACCAGGGATTGAAACAGAAAACCGACTCCCTGGCAAAAGAGATGGCAGCGGAAACAGCTGAAAAAGCAATGCCCATCAACCGGGCTGTTTTCCGGCTCGTCGTCGGTCTGGTGCTGCTCGTTGTCAGTTCCCGCATCCTGGTGTGGGGCGCTGTGGAGATTGCCCATATCTTCGGAGTGAGCGATATGATCATCGGATTGACAATCGTTGCCATCGGTACTTCCCTGCCGGAACTGGCATCATCCATCATTGCCGCGCGCAAGGGC